>NZ_JBFAOV010000113.1:0-1002 GCF_040675375.1 Nonomuraea sp. NPDC049607 | reverse complement strand
AGGGCGTGGAGGAGGGTGGGGGTTTCGGGTTGGTTTTTGTGGAGGGTGTTGATGGTGGTGGGTGGGGGGGTGTTGGTGGTGGGGGTGGGGAGGTTGTGGGTGGTGAGGGTGGTGAGGGGGTTGTCGGGTCCGATTTCGATGTAGGTGGTGACGCCGGCGTTGTGGAGGTAGTTGATGGTGTTGGCGAAGTGGACGGGTTGGCGGGCGTGGGTGGCCCAGTGGGTGGGGTGGAGGGTGGTGGTGGGGGTGGCTGTGGTGTTGGTGATGAGGGGGGTGTGTGCGGTGTGGTGGGTGAGGGTGTGTGCGGTGTGGTTGAGGGTGTTGAGGATGGGGTTGAGGTGGGGTGAGTGGAAGGCGTGGGAGACGGTGAGGGTGTGGGTTTTGCGTCCTTGTTGGGTGAAGTGGTGGGTGATGGTGTTGACGTCGTGGGTGGTGCCGGAGATGACGGTGGTGTTGGGGGTGTTGATGGCGGCGATGGTGACGTTGGGGGTGAGGTGGGGGGTGATTTCTTGGGGGGTGGCGTGGATGGCGGTCATGGTGCCGTTGGTGGGGAGGTTGTGCATGAGGCGGGCGCGGGTGGTGATGAGGGTGGCGGCGTCGTTGAGGGTGAGGATGCCGGCGGTGTGGGCGGCGGTGATTTCGCCGAGGGAGTGTCCGGCGAGGTAGTGGGGGTGGATGTTCCAGCTGGTGAGGAGGTGGTGGAGGGCGGTTTGGAGGGCGAAGAGGGCGGGTTGGGTGTAGAGGGTTTGGTTGAGGAGTTGGGCGTGGGGGGTGTGGGGTTTGGCCCACATGATGTGTTGGAGGGGGTGTTCGAGGTGGGGGTTGAGGGCTTGGAAGGCTTGGTCGAGGGCGTTGGCGAAGGTGGGGAAGGTGGTGTAGAGGTTGTGGCCCATTCCGGGGTGTTGGGTGCCTTGGCCTGAGTAGAGGAAGGCGGTTTTGCCGGGGCGTGTTCGTCCGGTGATGAGGTTTGCGCCTGGGGTGAACGGCCGGCTGGTTGGCGGG
>NZ_JBFAOV010000112.1:0-1007 GCF_040675375.1 Nonomuraea sp. NPDC049607 | reverse complement strand
CTAGATGAATGAGTCCAAGGCGTAGCTGCGGAGATAGGGCGAGGATGTCCATTCTCGGGTTGTGACGACCGAACTGGACACCCTCGCAACCGCACTCTATGCGAGGGTCGACGACCTGCTGAAGAGCGCGCCGGAACTGGCCCCATGGAGGCCGCGGGTAGGGTTCGCCCCTGCGTTGAGTGATGCCGAGTTGGTGACGCTCGCGGTGCTGTCGGGGCTACTGGGCTACCACTGCGAGCGTCGATGGCTGCGGTACGCGCACGCCGAACTGCGCGGCATGTTCCCCTGCCTGCCTCAGCAGTCGGGCTACGGCAAGCGGCTGCGCAAGTCGATCGCCCTGGTGGCTGCGGTGATCCGGGTTCTGGCCTGTGACACCTCGCTGTGGTGGGATGAGGTGTGGGTGGCTGACTCCACACCAGTGGAGTGCGGCCGTTCGATGGAGACCGCGCGGCGCAGCGCGCTGGCCGGGTGGGCCGAATACGGCTACTGCGCCTCCCACTCCCGCTACTTCTGGGGGCTGCGCCTGCATCTGGTGTGCACCCTGGGCGGGCTGCCGGTGCTGTTCGCGCTGAGCGGGGCCAAGGCCGATGAGCGCGAGGTCCTGCTGGGCATGCTGGCCACCGCTCCCCGGGTACTGGCCGACCATCCGCATCCGACGTTGATCGCCGACCGGCAGTTCTACGGCCGTGCCTTCGAACGCGAGCTGGCCGCGGGCGGGGTGCGGCTGCTACGCCCGGCCCGGGCCGGTGAGGCCGAACGACCCGGCGCCTCGGTGTTCAAGCCATTACGCCAGACCATCGAGTCGATCAACCAGACCTTCAAAGCACAGCTCGACCTGGAACGACACGGCGGACGCACGCCGGCCGGAGTCATCGTCCGCATCTTCGTCAAGGTCTTGGCCCTGACCGCGGCTATCTGGCACAACGATCACACCGGCCAGCCGGTCAAGAGGTCACTCACTCGCTACGACCACTGATCACCCGGACCCCTTGGACTCAACCATCTAG
>NZ_JBFAOV010000111.1:0-1016 GCF_040675375.1 Nonomuraea sp. NPDC049607 | reverse complement strand
CTGGAGACCTCCTGGGAGGTCCTGGAACGGGCCGGAATCGATCCCGACACGTTGAGAGGTAGCCTGACCGGGGTGTTCATCGGCGGAACACACACGGGATACGGCACGGATGCGCCGTCGGACGCGATCGAAGGCTATCTGGCCACAGGCACTTCGGGTTCGGTCATGTCTGGGCGGGTGGCGTATGCACTCGGGCTGGAAGGGCCGGCGCTGACGGTCGACACCGCTTGTTCGTCTTCTCTGGTGGCCATCCATCTGGCTTGTGAGTCTCTGCGGCGGGGTGAGAGCACCCTGGCGCTTGCAGGCGGCGTGACTGTCATGGCCACCCCCGACCTCCTGGTCGACTTCAGCCGCCAGCGAGGACTGGCACGAGACGGCCGGTGCAAGCCGTTCTCCGACGACGCCGACGGCACCGTGTTCTCCGAAGGCGTGGGCGTCCTGCTGCTGGAACGACTGGCCGACGCCCAGGCCAACGGCCACCAGATACTGGGCGTGATCCGCGGATCAGCGGTCAACCAGGACGGCGCGAGCAACGGACTGTCGGCACCGAACGGCCCCTCCCAGGAACGGGTGATCCGCCAAGCCCTGGCCAACGCCGGACTGACCGCCCGCGACATCGACGCGGTCGAAGCCCACGGCACCGGCACCACACTCGGCGACCCCATCGAAGCACAAGCCCTCTTGGAGGTGTACGGGAGCCGTCCTGACGAGGATCCCTTGTGGCTGGGCAGTGTGAAGTCCAATCTTGGCCACACTCAATGCGCTGCGGGTGTGGCGGGTGTGATCAAAATGCTCATGGCCGCCCAACACCAACTACTCCCCCAAACCCTGCACGCCGACACACCCACCACCCACGTCGACTGGCAACAAGGCCAACTACGCCTCCTCCACCAACCCCAACCCTGGCCCCACCACCCCAACCGGCCACGACGCGCCGGCATCTCCTCCTTCGGCATCAGCGGCACCAACGCCCACATCATCATCGAACAAGCCCCCACCCCCACCCCACCCCCCGA
>NZ_JBFAOV010000110.1:0-1125 GCF_040675375.1 Nonomuraea sp. NPDC049607 | reverse complement strand
AAAGAAATCAACCGAGATTCCCTAAGTAGTGACGAGCGAACGGGGACTAGCCCTTAAGTTGCATCAGCTTCAGCAAAAGAACCTGGAAAGGTTCGCCGTAGAAGGTGACAGCCCTGTATGCGAAGGGGCTGATGCGATGAAATCGAGTAGGGCGGGGCACGAGAAACCCTGTCTGAATATGGGGGGACCATCCTCCAAGGCTAAATACTCCTGACCGACCGATAGTGAACCAGTACCGTGAGGGAAAGGCGAAAAGAACCCCGGAGAGGGGAGTGAAATAGAACCTGAAACCGTGTGCGTACAAGCAGTAGGAGCTCCGCAAGGAGTGACTGCGTACCTTTTGTATAATGGGTCAGCGACTTACTGTTCGTGGCAAGCTTAACCGTATAGGGGAGGCGAAGGGAAACCGAGTCTGATAAGGGCGCATAGTCGCGGGCAGTAGACCCGAAACCGGGTGATCTAGTCATGCCCAGGGTGAAGGTGCGGTAACACGCACTGGAGGCCCGAACCCACTCCCGTTGCAAAGGTAGGGGATGAGGTGTGATTAGGAGTGAAAAGCTAATCGAACCCGGAGATAGCTGGTTCTCCTCGAAAGCTATTTAGGTAGCGCCTCATATGTATCCTCTCGGGGGTAGAGCACTGTTATGGCTAGGGGGTCATCGCGACTTACCAAACCATTGCAAACTCCGAATACCGAGACGGACTGTATGGGAGACACACGGCGGGTGCTAACGTCCGTCGTGAAAAGGGAAACAACCCAGACCCACAGCTAAGGTCCCAAATTTTGTGCTAAGTGGAAAACCATGTGGAAAGGCACAGACAGCCAGGAGGTTGGCTTAGAAGCAGCCACCCTTTAAAGAAAGCGTAATAGCTCACTGGTCGAGTCGGTCTGCGCGGAAGATTTAACGGGGCTAAGCGATGAACCGAAGCTTGGGGTGCATACTTTGTATGCGCGGTAGAGGAGCGTTCCGTAAGCCGATGAAGGTGGATTGAGAAGTCTGCTGGAGGTATCGGAAGTGCGAATGCTGACATGAGTAACGATAATGCGGGTGAAAAGCCCGCACGCCGAAAGCCCAAGGTTTCCTAGCGCAACGTTAATCGACGCAGGGTGAGTCGGCCCCTAAG
>NZ_JBFAOV010000109.1:0-1198 GCF_040675375.1 Nonomuraea sp. NPDC049607 | reverse complement strand
TGCAGGGGCCGTCGGCGATGACCTGGTTGACCTCGACCCGGTCGCCCTCGGCGACGATGGGCTTCTGGTTGAAGGAGGTGCCCTGGTTGGAGCGCCTGAACTTGGCGACCCGATAGGTGGTACGCGTGCCGTCGTCGTTCATGACCGTGATGAGGTCGGCGGAGACCTCCTCGACCACCCCGGCCTTCTCGGCGCCGATGACGTCGCCGGCGTCGGTCGCGGCACGGTACTCCATGCCGGTGCCGACCAGCGGCGCCTCGCTCCGGATCAGCGGCACCGACTGGCGCTGCATGTTCGCGCCCATCAGGGCCCGGTTGGCGTCGTCGTGCTCCAGGAACGGGATCATCGCGGTGGCCACCGACACCATCTGGCGCGGCGACACGTCGATGTAGTCGACCTCGCGGGAGGCCACGTACTCGGTCTCGCCGCCCCTGGTGCGGACCAGGACGCGGGGGTCCACCAGCTCGCCGTCCTCGCCCAGGGACGAGTTCGCCTGGGCGACCACGAACCGGTCCTCCTCGTCGGCGGTCAGGTAGTCGACGCGGTCGGTGACCCGGCCCTCGACGACCTTGCGGTAGGGCGTCTCGATGAAGCCGAAGGCGTTGAGGCGGCCGTAGCAGGCGAGGTAGCCGATCAGGCCGATGTTCGGGCCCTCGGGGGTCTCGATCGGGCACATCCGGCCGTAGTGGGACGGGTGCACGTCACGGACCTCCATGCCGGCCCGCTCCCGGGACAGACCGCCGGGGCCCAGGGCGTTCAGGCGGCGTTTGTGCGTCAGGCCGGCCAGCGGGTTGATCTGGTCCATGAACTGCGACAGCTGCGAGGTGCCGAAGAACTCCTTCATCGACGCCACCACCGGGCGGATGTTGATCAGGGTCTGCGGCGTGATCGCCTCGACGTCCTGGGTGGTCATCCGCTCGCGCACGACGCGCTCCATGCGGGCCAGGCCCAGCCGGACCTGGTTCTGGACGAGCTCGCCGACGCTGCGGATGCGCCGGTTGCCGAAGTGGTCGATGTCGTCGAGCTCCACGACGACCCCGCCCATGGACGGCTCGCCCGCGTGCAGCCGCACCAGGTACTCGATCATCGAGACGACGTCGTCCTCGGTCAGCGTGCCCTGCGTGATCTCGGAGTCGACCCCGAGCTTCTTGTTGATCTTGTAGCGGCCCACCTTGGCCAGGTCGTACCGCTTGGGATT
>NZ_JBFAOV010000108.1:0-1206 GCF_040675375.1 Nonomuraea sp. NPDC049607 | reverse complement strand
ACCCTCAACCTCCATGGCAGGCACCCCACCATCGACGTTGGCGACAGATCCGCCGTTGAACGTGGGCTCAGCGTTGACGGCAGTCTCAGCGTTGACGGCAGGCGCGCCGTTCATGACAGGCCCAGCGGTGATCGCGGGCTCGCCGTTCATGAGAGCAACGCCGTTGATGGCGGGCCCAGCGTTGATGGCAGGCTCGGCAGTGATCGCAGGCCCGCCGTTCATGACAGGCCCAGCGTTGATGGCTGGTTCGGTGGTGGCAGCGTCTGCACTGACCTCCGTGGCGGGCTCGCCGTTCATGAAAGCAACGCCGTTGATGGCGGGCCCAGCGTTGATGGCAGGCTCGGCGTTGATGGCGGGCTCCGCGGTGATCGCGGGCTCGGTCGTGGCAGCGCGCAGGTCGTCGGCACCCGCGCCAGAGCCCGTGCCAGGACTCATGCTCGTGTCTGTGTCTGTGCTGTTGGGGGTGGTGGCGGCCTGGGCCAGGACCTCGGCCGGATCCCATGTCACCCACTTGCGGATCTCCGCGAAACACTCCTCCAACCGGGCAGCGAACACCGGCGAGACCCGCGCCAGCTCCACACCCATCCCGGCCCACTGCGTCCCCTGCCCCGGGAACACCAGCACCACATCACGACCCCCGGACACCACACCAGACACCCCGCCAGACACCCCGCCAGACACCCCGCCGGACACCGTGCCCGAGATCGCACCCGACGCCCCGCCGGAAACTGAGCCGGTGACCACACCAGGCGCCGGCTCGCCTGCGGCCAGCGCACGCAACCCCTCCAGCAACTCCTCCCGGTCACGGCCGGTCACCACCGCCCGGTCCTCCAACAGCGCCCGCCCCTCCAACAACCCCGCCGCCACCTCACCCAACGGCAGCCCCGGACGCGCCTGCACCCACTCCGCCAGCCGACCCGCCTGCGCCCGCAACGCCCCCTCACCCCGACCCGACACCACCCACGGCACCAACCCACCCGACAACACACCCGACAGCGCCTGTCCCAAAAGCCCCGCCCCACCCGACGACGGCGCTCCCTGCTCACCGCCCGAAGACAGAGGGCTCACATCCGCGCCCTCATCAGGCAGCGGCGATTCCACCGCCTGACCTGACAGCGGTTGCGGGGCCTCTTCCACGATCACATGCGCGTTCGTCCCACTCACCCCGAACGACGACACCCCCGCACGCCGCACCCGCCCCAACCC
>NZ_JBFAOV010000107.1:0-1326 GCF_040675375.1 Nonomuraea sp. NPDC049607 | reverse complement strand
TGCAGGGGCCGTCGGCGATGACCTGGTTGACCTCGACCCGGTCGCCCTCGGCGACGATGGGCTTCTGGTTGAAGGAGGTGCCCTGGTTGGAGCGCTTGAACTTGGCGACCCGGTACGTCGTCCGCGTGCCGTCGTCGTTCATGACGGTGACGTAGTCGGCGGAGACCTCCTCGACCACACCGGCCTTCTCGGCGCTGATGACGTCGCCGGCGTCGGTCGCGGCACGGTACTCCATGCCGGTGCCGACCAGCGGCGCCTCGCTCTTGAGCAGCGGCACCGACTGGCGCTGCATGTTGGAGCCCATGAGCGCGCGGTTGGCGTCGTCGTGCTCGAGGAACGGGATCATCGCGGTGGCCACCGACACCATCTGGCGCGGCGACACGTCGATGTAGTCGACTTCCTCGGCACGGGCGAGCTCGGTCTCACCGCCCTTGGTACGGACCAGGACGCGGGACTCGGCGAACGAACCGTCGGAGTTGAGCGTCGTGTTGGCCTGCGCCTTGACGTAGCGGTCTTCCTCGTCGGCCGTCAGGTAGTCGATCTGCTCGGTCACCTTGCCGTCGACGACCTTGCGGTAAGGCGTCTCGACGAAGCCGAAGGCGTTGATCCGGCCGTAGGAGGCCAGCGAGCCGATCAGACCGATGTTCGGGCCTTCAGGGGTCTCGATCGGGCACATCCGGCCGTAGTGGGACGGGTGCACGTCACGGACCTCGAAGCCGGCCCGCTCACGGGACAGACCACCAGGGCCGAGCGCGGACAGACGCCGCTTGTGCGTCAGGCCGGCCAGCGGGTTGGTCTGGTCCATGAACTGCGACAGCTGCGAGGTGCCGAAGAACTCCTTGATGGAGGCAACGACGGGACGGATGTTGATCAGGGTCTGCGGCGTGATCGCCTCGACGTCCTGGGTGGTCATCCGCTCGCGGACGACGCGCTCCATGCGGGCCAGGCCCAGCCGGACCTGGTTCTGGATGAGCTCGCCGACGCTGCGCAGGCGGCGGTTGCCGAAGTGGTCGATGTCGTCGACCTCGACGATCACCTCACCGTTGGCGCCCGGCATCGACTCCTCGCCCGCGTGCAGGCGGACGATGTACTCGATGGTGGCGACGATGTCCTCTTCGGTCAGCGTGCCCTGCGTGATCTCGGAGTCGACCCCGAGCTTCTTGTTGATCTTGTAGCGGCCCACCTTGGCCAGGTCGTACCGCTTGGGATTGAAGTACAGGTTCTCCAGCAAGGTCTGCGCCGACTCCTTGGTCGGCGGCTCACCCGGCCGCAGCTTGCGGTAGATGTCCAGCAGCGCGTCATCCTGACCGGCCGTGTGGTCCTTCT
>NZ_JBFAOV010000106.1:0-1393 GCF_040675375.1 Nonomuraea sp. NPDC049607 | reverse complement strand
ACTCGGGACGGGGTCAGGCCTGCCAGATGGGCGCCAAGTCCGGAGTCGACCAGCAGCAGTTTGGGTGTCGCGATCGCGCGTGTGGTCGCGTTGGATGACCAGGCCGGAATCCGTCTGATGACGTACACCAGGTCGAGCAGGTCGATATAGCGCTTCACGGTGTTTCGAGGCAGCCCGAGATCGCGGCTGATGTTGTCGATCACAGTCAAGCCGCCCATCCGGCCAGCGAGGATGTTGAGCAGACGCCGCATATCGGCGGGTCGCTCGATATCGGACATCTGCTTGACGTCTCGGTTGATCAGATCGGAGATGTAGGACTCGAAGAAGCGGGCTCTTCTGCGATGGGACGGGCGGTGGACGGCCTCCGGATAGCCCCCGCGTAGCGCGCGATGCAGGTAGTCGGGACGACGCAGTCCGGCAGCAGCGACCTTGAGATCATGACCTTGCCGGAATGCCTCGTCCACGAAGCTGTCGTCGCTCCGTTCGATCTCCCCCTGGGAGAGCGGCCAGAGTTCGATTGTCTCGGATCTGCCGGGAAGCGCGTCCGGCAAGTCCCGGAGGCCCAGAAGCCGGGCGGATCCCGTCAGCAAGAAGCGCCCCGGCCGTGGATCGGCGTCTACTTCCCGCTTGATGGAGAGAAGGAGATCCGGTACGCGCTGGATCTCATCGATGAGAAGAAGTCCGTCATGATGCACGACGCCATCGGGATCCTGTCTCGCCGCCGCGCGTACGGCTGCCTGGTCCAGGTAGATCTCGCCGGCTCCTGCCGTCTGACGCACGATCGCCTGGGCCAGAGTGCTCTTGCCGACCTGCCGGGCGCCATTGATCACCACTACACGGGTGTCGGTGAGGGCTTCCATCGCCATGGCCTCCGCGCGACGAGGGAAGAGCGTGAGTTCATCCGTGTCCACGGTGCGGAGAATACTCCGCACCGACAGGTGGTGATAGCAGATTTGCCGTACGGGCCTTGGCGGATCTGCCGCAGCTGTAATGGCGGATCTGCCGTGCAGCGGCCCGGCTTCTCGGAAGTGTGGGAGGAGACGCCGAACAAGAGTGCGAGATGTTCGCCCCAACCCCGGAGAGGCTCTGTCAAGGGTGCCGTCCACATCAGCCTTACGCCACAGGACGCGCCGAAGCCGTCCAGAGGGCGGTCCCCGTTGTGAGTGCCCGAGTGGGAGGCATTTGATGCCTGAACTGGAGCGCTACCGCCACCAGTACTTGTACAAAGTGCCCAACGGGTACTGCGGGATCGGCGGGACCGGCGCGTCCTGCCCCGTCGGTCTGGCCTCCGGCGAAGGTTGACCTGCCGGGCGCGGGCCGTGTGGCCAGGGCGGCCCGCGTTCGGGGACACCTGAGCCCGTCCATCAGGTCGTGGAGGACGCGGTCCACAATG
>NZ_JBFAOV010000105.1:0-1452 GCF_040675375.1 Nonomuraea sp. NPDC049607 | reverse complement strand
ACGGTCCCGCAGGTCCCCGTGGTGAACGAGGCCGACGGTGTGCTCGGCGTGGAGAGCTGACCGGCGGTGTCGCGGGCGACGACGTCGAGCTGGTAGGTGTGCGCGCACTCCAGCGGCACGCTCGCGGTGGTGGCGGGCGGGGCGCCGGTGACGGTGGCCAGCACCGTGCCGGAGGCGTGGTCGCGGACGAGGTAGGCGCGCACGCCGCCGTCGTCGGTGGAGGCGGCCCAGGTGACGGTCGCCGTCGTGGGCTGGACGCCGCTGACGGCGGGCTGACCCGGCTGCGACGGGGGGTCGTCCGGCGGCGCGGGCAGCGTGTGGCAGGCGGCCTCGGGGCTGCTCAGCGAGACGTTGCCGGAGGCGTCGCGGGCGAACACCGACAGCTGGTAGCCGAAGTCCGGGTTCAGCCCGGTCAAAGTGGCCGGCGGTGCGGGGGCGGTGGCGATGAGCTGGCCCTGCTGGTAGATGTCGTAGGCCGCGACGCCGATGTTGTCGGTGGCGGGCGGCCAGTCGAGCTTCAGGCTGTTGTGGGTGATCTCGCCGCACACCGGTTGGCCGGGCGCGCTCGGCTTCTCGGTGTCGCCCGGTCCGCTGACGCGCAGCCGGTCGAGGTTGGGGCCGCCGTTCGCGGTGGTCGCGGTGGCCCGTACGGTGTTGGCGCCCGCGTTCAGGGTGGCGTTGAGCGTGACCTCGTTCCAGGTGGTCCAGGCGCCGGTGCCGGGGAAGGAGCGGGTGGTCGCCGAGCCGTTCACGGAGATGCTCATCGGCCGGTCGATCGTGGTGCCGTTGGCGTAGCGGAAGGTCAGGCTCTGCGGGCCGGTCGCCGCCGCGCTGACCTGGAACTCGACGTACGAGCCTGTCGCGTTGTCGTAGTTGACGAAGCCGGAGCCGGTGTATCCGGCGTGGTTGGACTCCACCACGCCCTGGACGATCGTGGCCGTCTCGGCCTGGTGGTCGGTGAAGCCGCTGACCTGGACGTCGGCGTCCAGGTAGTCCCAGTTGGGGTTGCCGCCGGCGGTGGCGGCGGTGGCCCTGATCGTGTTGGGCCCCGCCTTGACCTGGGCGGTGAGGGTGACCGTGGCCCAGGTGTCCCAGTTCGCGGTCGGGGCGAACGCCCGGGACGCGGCCACCACCGAGCCGTTGACCGCGAGGTCGCTGGGCCGGTCGGCGGTGGTGCCGTTGGCATAGCGCAGGGCCAGCGTGGCGGTCCCGGCGGCGGGCGCGTCGACGGTCCACTCGGTGTAGGCGCCGGCGACGTTGTCGCCGTTCACGAAGCCGCTGCCGGAGTAGCCGGTGTGGTTGGACTCGACGGCCCCCTGCGAGACCGTCGCGTTCTCGGCCTCGTACCGGGTGGGGGCGGCGTCGGCTGGGCCGGCGGGTACGGCCAGCATGCCCGCGACCAGCGCGAGGACGCACAACCGGGACTTCCACAGGTTCATCGGGTGGCTCCTG
>NZ_JBFAOV010000104.1:0-1608 GCF_040675375.1 Nonomuraea sp. NPDC049607 | reverse complement strand
AGGGTGCACCACGTACGAGGCGCACTTGTCGAGCGTCTCCTGCGTGCACGACTGCCAGATGTCGGTCTTCCCGGCCAGGATCGCCTTGTCCGCGTCCTTGATCGTGACGCGCTCGACGCCCCAGTTGATCAGGGAGAAGGCGTCCTTCATGTAGTAGGTCTCGTCGAAGACCACGGCCCGGGGGTGGCCCAGATTGACGAAGCGCAGGATCCCGCCGAAGAGCGTGATGAGCAGCGGGCCGACCCACCCCCACAGGACGCTGCCGCGCATGGGGGGGATCACCCGGTCACGCAGGGACCGCGTCTGCGAATGACTCTCGCCGACCTCCGGGTTGTCGTAGGCCTGGTACGGGGAATCGGTCACCGCCATTCGGACATCGTACGGGCCCCAAGCCGTTAGGTACTGCAAGAATCACGGTCTAATTGGTATGCCCTGCCACAATGGTCTGGTGACTGAAGAAGGCAGGTTGGTGCTGGCCGGAGCGCCCATTGGCCAGGCGGGTGACGTCTCGCCGCGGCTGCGGGAGGTGCTCGCCGGGGCCGACGTGGTGGCCGCCGAGGACACCAGACGGCTGCGCAGGCTCGCCACCGAGCTGGGCGTGGAGATCAGCGGCCGGGTGGTGTCCTACTACGACCAGAACGAGGCGGGCCGTGCCCAGGAGCTCGTCGAGGCGCTGAGACAGGGCCGCACGGTCGTGGTCATCACCGACGCCGGGATGCCCGGGGTGTCCGACCCCGGCTACCGCCTCACCCACCTGGCGGTCGAGGCGGGCATCACGGTGACCGCGCTGCCGGGGCCGAGCGCCGTCACCACGGCCCTCGCGGTGTCGGGGCTGGCCAGCGACAGGTTCTGCTTCGAGGGCTTCCCCCCGCGCAAGACCGGCGACCGGGCGCGGCGGCTGTCCGCGCTGGCCGCCGAGGAACGGACGATGGTCTTCTTCGAGGCTCCCCACCGGCTGGCCGAGTCGCTGGGCGCCATGGCCGAGGCGTTCGGGGCCGACCGCCCGGCGGCCGTCTGCCGCGAGCTGACCAAGACGTACGAGGAGGTGCGCCGCGGCGGCCTCGGCGAGCTGGCCGAGTGGGCCGCGGGCGGCGTCAAGGGCGAGATCACCGTGGTCGTCGCGGGCCGCGTGCCCGGTGCGGGCGAGCCCGACATGGACGAGCTGGTCGCCGAGGTCGACCGCCGGGTGGCCGAGGGCGAGCAGCGCAGGACCGCCATCGCCGACGTGGCCAAGGGCGCGGGGGTGCCGAGACGGGAGCTGTATGACCTGGTGCACAAGCGCATAGGGTGATCAACATGGGGGAGACGGCTCGGAGACTGGTCCCGCCGTTCCAGGGGCGGCCGCTCTTAGGCTGGGCGGGCCCGCTCCTGGTCGCCCTCTTCGGCGGCCTGTTGCGGTTCGTCCGCCTCGGCGAGCCCAAGGCCGTCGTCTTCGACGAGACCTACTACGCCAAGGACGCCTACTCCCTGCTCAGGTACGGGGTCGAGCGCGCGATGCTCGGCGACGCCAAGAACCCCGTCGCCGACCGGCGGCTCATCGCCGGGAATCTGGACATCTTCCGCCAGTGTGCTGAGCCGTCCGACTGCGCGTCGTTCGTCGCCCATCCG
>NZ_JBFAOV010000103.1:0-1692 GCF_040675375.1 Nonomuraea sp. NPDC049607 | reverse complement strand
GGTGATCGGGTAGGTGCCCTGCGCGGTGGACGCGCCGACCGACAGCGTCAGCGTCGAGGAGTTGCCGGAGGTCACCGACGCCGGGTTGAAGCTGGCCGTGGTGCCGCTCGGCAGCCCGGAGGCGGTCAGGTTGACCGTCTGGGCGCTGCCCGAGGTGGTCTGGGTGTTGACCGTGGTGGAGGCGGTCCCGCCCGGCTGGGCGCTGCCGGAGGAGGAGCTGAGTGTCAGCGAGAAGTCGGGGCCGGCGGTGCCGCAGGCCGGTTCGCCGGAGGCCGCGGTGACGCTGACCGCGCTCCAGGCCGCCTTGGTGCTGTTGCACTCGGCGCTGTTGGCGCCGTACAGCTCGATGGCCGCGGCCACCGAGGCCGCCCTGATGTTGGTGTAACGCCAGGAGGACGTCTTGCGGTTGAGGGCGCCCATGTAGATCTTGCCGGCCTTCTGGATGCTGACGCCGGTCACCGAGGAGGGACCGCCGGAGCAGATCGGGCTGGACGGCTTGCCGCCACCGGGGTTGTTGCCCTCGGCCAGCAGGTAGAACCAGTGGTTGAGCGGCCCGGCCGCCGAGTGCACCTCGGTGTTGGGGATGGAGGAGGAGTAGCAGTTGGGGTCACCCAGGGCACTGGGGTTGTACATGTTGCGGATCGGGCCCTGGCCGACCAGGTCGACCTCCTCGCCCACCAGGTAGTCCGGCGGGTCGTTGGGGTTGTTGGCGTAGGCCTCGGTCAACGCGCCGAAGATGTCGCCGGTGCCCTCGTTGATGCCGCCGTTCTCGTTGCCCGAACCGGCGCCACCGGGGGTCGTCTGGAAGACGGCGTGGCCGAACTCGTGGGCCACCACGTCGATCGGGGTGGCCTGCTGGGTGTTGGCCTGGTTGTGGCCGAAGTTGGTGTAGCTGCCGTTCCAGTAGGCGTTGACGTCGGCCAGGCCGACCCGCGCCGGGAAGCCCCTGCCGCTGCCGTCGATGCCGCTGCGGCCCAGCCAGTCACGCAGCATGTCCCACTCGCGCTGGACGCTGAACAGGGCGTCCACGCAGGCGGTCTCCAGGTTGGTGCCCGAACCGTTGCCCCAGGCGTCGTCGGTGCCGGTGTAGGCGCTGCCGCCCTGCCCGCCGCACGCGATGCCCGGCCGGGTGGTGTCGGTCATGGAGTAGGAGCTGCCCGAACCGCTGGTGTTGATGGTGACCTGGCCGTAGTAGAAGCCGTTGCCGCTGCCCTCGCGGACCAGGTCCACCGCGTCGGCGACGGCGCCGGTGCGGGCGTCGACGTAGACGTCCTGCACGCTGGGCTTGCCGGCGGCCAGACCGGAGACCTTGACCTCCCAGGCCAGCCTCGTGGCGTCGGCGCGGGCGAGCACGACCAGGCGGGGGGCGGTGCTGTCGTCCACGCGGGACAGGCGGGCCTTGGCGGTGGCGGTGGCCTTGGCGGCGCTGACGGTGGCCTTGGTCGCGACCTCACGTGTGGTGGGGCCGGTGGCGGTGACGGTGTCGCGGACGTTGCCCGCGGCGTCGGTCACCACGACGGCGTCGCCGCCGACCATGGGCAGGCCCTTGTAGGTGCGCTCGTAGGCGACGTAGAACATGTCGCTGGCGCCGGGGGTGACCCTGACCCGGCTGTAGGCCTCGTCAGGGCCTCTGCTGAGGTTGTCGAGCTGGCTGGAGACCGCCTTGTCGGCGACCGCCGCGGCGAGCGAGGC
>NZ_JBFAOV010000101.1:0-1744 GCF_040675375.1 Nonomuraea sp. NPDC049607 | reverse complement strand
AGCTCTCCGGCGGAGGTCTGGGTCCATTGCTGGTTGGTGCGGCCGTTGCAGTCCCACAGTTGCACGGCGGTGCCGTCGGTGGTGGCGGCGTTGGGCACGTCCACGCAGCGGCCGGAGGCCACTCCCCTGATCTGACCTGCGGGTGGTGGAGTCGGCGTCGTGGTGGACGACCCGCCGTCCAGGCCGAAGAAGCGAATGGCGTACGCCGCCATCCCCGGGTGGGGCAGGTCGTGACCGGCGCCGGCGACGGTGTACGCCTCGACCTGCCCGGAACCGAACACCCGCCGCGTCCAGCCGGACTGCGGACTGTCGGTGGAGGCGGGGGTCTGGCCCAGTCCGTGGACGTTGGTCCACTGGTCGACCTCCTCCTGCAACATCGTGTACGGCAGGACGGAGTCGGCGGTGCCGTGCCAGGCCATCACGCGAGGCCGGGGCCCGGTGTAGCCGGGATAGGCGTTCCTGACCAGGTCACCCCACTGCTGCGGCGTCTTGTCCCCGCATCCGGCCGGCCCGAGGCAGCCGTAGGGGACACCCGAGAACGGCGCTCCCGCCTTGAACACGTCGGGGTAGGTGGCGAGCAGGTTGTTGGTCTCCATCGCCCCGGAGGAGAAACCGGTCGCGAACACCCGCTGCGGGTCACCGCCGTAGCGTTGCAGCACGTAGTTCGTCATGGAGACGATCGACACCGGGTCACTGCCTCCGCCGTGCCGCAGGGCCTCGTTCGACCACACGTCGAAGCAGTTCGACAGGCCGTTGGCGGTCTTGTTCGCCTGCGGATAGATGACGATGAAGCCGTACCGGTCGGCCAGCGAGGCGAACTCGGTGCCCTGGTGGAAGCCCGGAGCCCAGCCGTTGCAGCCGTGCATCGCCACCAGGACGCCCGGCCTGGCCGCCACCCTGTCGGGGACGTAGAGGTACATCCGCAGTCCGCCGGGATTGCTCCCGAAGTTCGTCACTTCGGTCAAGGCCGCCGCCGACGCTCCCGGAGCAGTGGTGAGGAACATGGCCAACGTGGTGGCCGCCACCGTGATCACAGCCGCCAGCGCGGCTCCGAGGCCCGCGCGCCTTCTCCTGCGCGATTCGCCTGGTCTCATGCATCCACCTCTCGTCTGTTAGCGCTAACAAAAGCGCTGACCGGTCGAGCTCTTCCGGGCCGATGGAAGGGACGGAGGGAGCAAATACGAGCCGGAACGGCGCTGTCAAGAGCGCCGTGGCGCGCGGCGACCGGAGGAGGCGACCGCCGAGCCCGCTCACCTTGAATTATCGAGAGTGCCGGCGAGAGCGTCGCCATGAAACTTTCATCCGCCTCCCCACGACAGGAGCTGACGAAACTTTCCGGGCACCAAGATGCACGTTGCACCTGCTCAATCGAGACGAACGGCACGGGCGGAGCCGGAAATTTTCACTGCGTCCTTGACAATTTTCGGCCGCCATTCTCACACTGAGTGCCCGAGGTGGTCCCCCCTATCGGATCGGCGGTGTCCAGCACACGGACTACCGTCCCGGCGCCTGTGGTGTGCGTCCCCACCGGCGCACGGGTCGCGCCCCGCACGATCCTTTCCCATGATTCGCCTTTGGAGGCTCGAACCATGCGTGTCAACGCCATGTCCCCACCGACCGCCCGGCGGCCGCGCGGCGCGCGCCGCCGGGCACTGATCACCGGCGCGTTAGGCGCCCTCGGCCTGATCACAGCACTGGCGACGGCGATCCCGGCCGACGCCGCCGAGAGCACCCTCGGCGCGGC
>NZ_JBFAOV010000100.1:0-2417 GCF_040675375.1 Nonomuraea sp. NPDC049607 | reverse complement strand
AACCTCCCCACCCCCACCACCAACACCCCCCCACCCACCACCATCAACACCCTCCACAAAAACCAACCCGAAACCCCCACCCTCCTCCACGCCCTGGCCACCATCCACACCCACACCACCACCCCCATCACCTGGAACACCCTCCTCACCCCCACCCCAACCACCACCACCACCAACCTCCCCACCTACCCCTTCCAACACCAGCGCTACTGGCTTCGTCCTGAGCCGGTGGGAGTAGGGGCGGATCAGCTGGGGTTGGCGGGGGCGGATCATCCGTTCTTGGGTGCGGTGGTGGAGGTGCCGGAGCAGGGCGGGCTGGTGTTGACGGGGCGGTTGTCTCTGGCTGGTCATCCGTGGCTGGCCGATCACGCTGTCGGCGGGTCGGTGATTTTTCCTGGTACGGGGTTCGTGGAGTTGGTGATCCGGGCGGGTGACGGGGTCGGCTGTTCGCGGGTTGAGGAGCTGACGTTGGAGGCGCCGTTGGTGCTGGACGCCGACTCCTCAGCCCAGGTGTTGGTGCGGGTGTCCGGCGCGGGTACGGACGGGCGACGTGAGGTCCACGTTTACGCCCGGCCGGGAGCAGGGACGGGGACGGCAACCGGGACGGGAGCAGGAACGGGTGCAGGAACGGGTGCAGGGGAGGGGTGGCGGCGTCACGCCAGCGCGGTGATAACCGAGAGCGCGATGCACGCCGAGAGCACGACGAACACCGCAAGCGTGGTGAACGCCGAGCGCGCCGAGGGCGTGAACGGGGCTGGCGCGGAGGCTGGATTCGAGCTGGGTGTGTGGCCGCCGGTGGGGGCGCGGGCGGTGGAAGTGGAGGGCTTCTACCAGAAGCTGGCGGAAACAGGATACGGGTACGGGCCGGCTTTCCAAGGAGTGAAACGGGCCTGGGTGCGCGGGGAAGAGGTGTTCGCCGAGGTCGAGCTGGGTGAGCGCGAGTGTGTGGATGCCGCCCGGTTCGAGGTTCATCCGGCGTTGCTGGACGCGGCCCTGCACGCGATCGGGCTGGCGGAGCAGAGCTCTGGCGGGGACGCTGCGGGCGAAGAGAAGATCACGGTGCCGTTCTCCTGGAAGGACGTGAGGTTGTACGCGGCTGCGGCCCGGCAGCTTCGGGTGCGTCTGCGGCTTGCCGAGGACGGCGCGATAACCGTGGAGGCGGCGGACGCAGCGGGAAGGCCCGTGGTCTCGATCGGTTCGCTGGTTCTACGGGAGCTGGGGGAGGGGCAGCTGGTCCACGCGTCCGGTTCGTCGTCGTCTTTGCTGCGGATGGACTGGGTGCCGTGGTCAGGGAGCCGGGCGGATTCGGCGCCGGGGGAGGTGATCGTGGTCGGTCCGTCCTCCGGTGATGTGGTGGCGGGGGTGCGGGCGGCTGGTGGCGCTGTCGTGGGCCACTACTCCGACCTGTCGGCGTTGGACGCAGGTCTGGCTGCCGGGGAGCCGACAACTGGGACGGTGATCCTGCACCTGGACATGGGAGCGCCCACCCACGACGAGCATGGTGAGCTGCTGTCGCGGTTGCGTGTGGAGCTGGACCGGGCGGTGGAGGTGTTGAAGGGCTGGCTGGCCAGTGAGCGGTCGGCCGAGACCCGGCTGGTGCTGCTCACCACCGGCGTGGTCACGGTGGGACACAACGCCGATCCCGGCACCACCGATCCTGACCGTGAGCTGGTAGGGGCGGCGGTGCTGGGGCTGGCGCGGTCGGCGCAGGCCGAGCACCCCGGCCGGTTCCTGCTGGTCGACGTGGACGGACAGCCCGCTTCCTGGCAGGCGCTGGCCAACGTACTGGGCACCGGCAGCATGCCCGACGGCGTGCCGGGTGGTGTGGGAGATGAGCCGCAGATCCTGGTCCGGCAGGGCCGGGTCCTGGTCCCCCGGCTGACCCCCGCCCGCCCCGGGGAGGACCTGGCGGTACCGGACGGAGACGGGGCGTGGCGGCTGGACTGCCCCACACCCGGCTCGGTCGAAGGACTGGCCCTGGTTCCGGACCCGCGCGCGGACCGGGACCTGGACACCGGGCAGGTACGGGTGCAGGTCCGCGCCGCAGGGCTGAACTTCCGCGATGTGCTCAACGTCCTGGGCATGTATCCCGGTGAGGCCGGTCCGCTCGGTGTCGAGTTCGCCGGTGTGGTGAGCGAGGTCGGCCCGGGAGTGGAGCAGCTCGTCGTCGGCGACCGGGTGATGGGGCTGGGCGAGGGAACGTTCGGCCCTCACGTCGTAACCGATCAGCGATTGATGGTGAAGATCCCTGAAGGGTGGAGCTTCGCCGACGCGGCCGCAGTTCCGGGAGCTTTCGCCACCGCCTGGTACGGGCTGGTCGATCTGGCCGGCCTGTCCCGAGGTGAGCGGGTCCTCATCCACGCCGGAGCCGGCGGGGTCGGCATGGCCGCCATCCAGATCGCCCGCCACCTGGGAGC
>NZ_JBFAOV010000099.1:0-2597 GCF_040675375.1 Nonomuraea sp. NPDC049607 | reverse complement strand
CCGTCGGGGTGTGGGGGGTGGGGGATGGTCAGGACGATTTTGCCGGTGTGACGGGCTTGGGCCATGTGGCGGAAGGCGTGCCGGGCTGCGGTGACGGGCCAGCAGCGGACGGGTAGGGCGGTGAGGTGGCCGGTGGTGAGCAGGTCGCACAGGCCGGTGAGGATGGTGTGGATGTGGTCGGGGCCTGCGTCCATGAGGTCGAAGCTTTGGTAGCGCAGGTGGGGGTGGGTGGTGGTGACGTGGGCGGGGTCGCGGCGGTCGGTTTTGCCCATTTCGATGAAGCGTCCGCCGGGGGCGGTGAGGGTGAGGGAGGCGTCGGTGAAGGGGCCGGCCAGGGCGTTGAGGACGACGTCCATGCCGTGTCCGCCGGTGGTGGTGGTGAAGGTGTCGGCGAAGTCGAGGGTGCGGGAGGAGGCCACATGGTCTGCGGGGATGCCGAGGCGGCGCAGCAGAGCGTGTTTGGTCGGGGAGGCGGTGGTGAACACCTCGGCTCCCAGGTGGCGGGCGATCTGGATGGCGGCCATGCCGACCCCGCCGGCTCCGGCGTGGATGAGGACCCGCTCACCTCGGGACAGGCCGGCCAGGTCGACCAGCCCGTACCAGGCGGTGGCGAAAGCCACCAGCGTCCCAGCCCCTTGAGAGAAGGACCACCCGGCCGGCAAAGGCACCAGCAGCCGCTGATCGGCCACCACCCGCGGGCCGAACGCCCCTTCACCTAATCCCATGACGCGGTCACCGACCGCGAACCGGGTCACGTCGGCCGCGATCTGGGTGACCACACCGGCGAACTCGCCACCGATCGGTTCACCCTGTTCCGGCACCATGCCGAGCGTGACCACGAGATCGCGGAAGTTCACCCCTGCGGCCCGGACCTGCACCCGCACCTGCCCGGCACCCAAATCCCGGTCCGCGCGCGGGTCCGGCACCAGGGCCAGTCCTTCGACCGAGCCGGGTGTGGGGCAGTCCAGCCGCCACGCCCCGTCTCCGTCCGGCACTGCCAGGTCCTCCCCGGCCCGTGCGGGGGTGAGCCGGGGGACCAGGACCCGGCCCTGCCGGACCAGGATCTGCGGCTCATCCCCCACACCGGCCGCACCGTTCATGGCCGGGGCGTTGCCCAGCGCCTCACCCGGCACGCCGCTCGGCGCGCTGCCTGTGCTCAGTGCGCTGGCTGTGTCCGGCGTGGTAGCCGGGGCGTTGCCTGGCGCGCCGCCGGTGCCCAGTACGTTGGCCAGCGCCTGCCAGGAAGCGGGTTGTCCGTCCACGTCGACCAGCAGGAACCGGCCGGGGTGCTCGGCCTGCGCCGACCGCGCCAGCCCCAGCACCGCCGCCCCCACCAACTCGCGGCCATCATTCCCAGGACCGGTGTTGCCGGGATCGGTGATGCCGGGGTCGGCGTTGTGTCCCACCGTGACCACACCGGTGGTGAGCAGCACCAGCCGGGTCTCGGCCAGCCGCTCACTGGCCAGCCAGCCCCGCAGCACCTCCACCACCCGGTCCAACTCCACACGCAACCGCGACAGCAGCTCACCATGCTCGTCGTTGGTGCCGTTGGTGCCGTTGGTGCCGTTGGTGCCGTTGGTGCCGTTGGTGCCGTTGGTGCCGTTGGTGTCGTGGGTGGGAGCTCTCATGTCCAGGGACAGGATCACCGTCTCGGCCGTCGACTCGCCTGCAGCCAGTGCCGTGTTCAACGCCGGCAGATCGCAGTAGTGGCCCACGACAGTGCCGCCAGCCGCCTGCACCGCCGCCACCACATCACCAGAAGATGAGCCGACCACGATCACTTGGCCCGGTGTCGCGTCCGATGCAGCCTCTGATGCTGCAACTGCTGGGTTGCCTGGTAAGGGCAGCCACTGCAGCTGATGCAACCCCTCAACCGCAGGCCGCTCACCTGCCCGCAGCCCGCCGGTAGCCAGCCCGTGCGCCGGCAGAGGGCGTGAAACCAGACTCGTCACCACCGCCACCGGGGCACCGCTGCCATCGGCCATCCGGATACTGACACCACCACCGGCATCGGAGGCCGGTTGGACGTGCACCCGCAACTGCCGGGCGCCGGAGGCCAGCAGTTCCACCCCGGTCCACGCGAACGGCAACATCACCCCCGCCCCGCCAGGATTGTCGGCCCCGTTGGTTTGCTCGATGTGGGCGGGCAGGCTGGTGGCATGCAAGGCGGCATCCAGCAACGCCGGATGAACCCCGAACCGGGCCGCATCCACACACTCCCGCTCACCCAGCTCGACCTCGGCGAATACCTCTCCCTCGCGCACCCAGGCCCGCTTCAACCCCCGAAAAGCAGGCCCATACCCGTAACCCTCATCGGCCAGCTTCTGGTAGAAGCCCTCCACCTCCACCGCCCGCGCCCCCACCGGCGGCCACACACCCAGCTCGAAACCAGCCCCCGCACCATCCCCGTTCACGCCCTCGGCGCTCTCGGCGTTCACCACGCTTGCGGTGTTCGTCGTGCTCGCGGCGTTCACCGCGCTCTCGGCTATCACCGCGCTGGCGTGACGCCGCCACCCCTCGCCCAGCCCAGCTCCCGCACCTGTCCCTGCTCCTGTTTCTGCTGGTCGGGCGTAGACGTGCACCTCACGTCGCCCGTC
>NZ_JBFAOV010000098.1:0-2713 GCF_040675375.1 Nonomuraea sp. NPDC049607 | reverse complement strand
TCAAGCAGCACGCGAGGCGTCACGGGGCCGTCACCACCCGCGCGGGCAGGACGGCGTGGACCCGGGTGCCACCGTCGCGGGCAGGCTCGACGAGGCCACCAGCAACCTGGGCAGCGCCACCGGGGCGGCCATCGAGTCCAACCTGTCTTGGCTTCCGCAGACCCGCATCGTTATCGCCCACCGGCTCAGCACGGCCAAGGACGCCGACCTCATCGTGGTACTCGACGCCGGCCGCGTCCTGGACCGTGGCACGCACGAGGAGCTCATGGCGCACGAGGGCCGGTACGCCGAGCTGGTCGCCGCCCAGGTCAGGCTGGCTTGAAGCGGAGGAACGCCCACTCCGACCACCGGCGCGACCTCCGGCACGGCTTGATCCCCAGGTGACCAGGACCGTTGTCCCGGCCAGCACGGGACAGCCGCAGGACGTCGCTCCCGTGCCCGCGGGACACGGTCTGTGACAGTGTGGGACGCGTGTCCGACCTCCGTGCCGCCGGCCGTGACCAGCCCCATGGAGACTGCCGCGGTGCTCCTGTCGGCGCCTCCATGACCGGCGTCCCCGCCGCGCAACCCGCCACTCGGACCGCCGCCGCGGATGCAGCCGAGGTCTGTACCGATGGGCTCGACGAGGCCGGCTCTGAGGGGGCGGCGGCTGGATTGGGCGGTCCGGCTGCCTCGGTGAGGGACCGGTGGCCGGGGGGAGGCGCGGTGACGCTGGCCGCCGCATCCGTCTTCGCCGCCGTGACCGCCACCTGGATCGACGTGGCGACCGGACCGGTGACCCGGCCGGAGCCGCTGGATTGGGAGGTCTGGGCCTCGACGGTCCCGGGTGCCGCCCTGGCGATCGCCGGAGGAGTGCTGGCGGTACGGCGGCCGCGCCACCTGATGACCTGGATCCTGATCACCGGCGGGCTGGTGACCTGCGTGAACGGCCTGGCCGGCGCGTACGCGGTGTTGTCGTCGGCCCATCACGGCGGCACGCTCCCGCTGACCGCGGCTGCGGTCTACGCCGGGGCGCGGCTGGGGCCCTTCCTGAATCTGGTGCCGCTGCTCGTGCTGCTGTACTTCCCCGACGGACGGCTGGTCTCGCCCCGCTGGCGGTGGGCGGCCGCGGTCTCGCTCGCCGCCACGGGCCTGACGGTGCTCATCTTCCTGTTCGTGCCCTGGCACATCGTGTCGCCGCAGGACTACCTGCCCGGGCTGGACGTGCCGATCCCGGTGATCCCCGACGCCTTCTGGCAGGCGGCGTACGCGGTGTCGCCGGTGCTGCTGGTGGCCAGTCTCCCCGTACCGGTGGCGGCCTTCGCCTGGCGGTTCCGGGGATCGTCGGGCGAGCGGCGGGCGCAGCTGCGCTGGATGCTGCTGGCCGCGCTGCTGAACACGGCCCTGATGCTGGCCTCCGCCGTGCTGGAGGGGATGCCGCGGGATCTGGGGTTCGTGTTGTGCCTGGTGGCGCTCGCCGCGGCGGTCATGGTGGCGGTGAGCCGCTACCGGCTCTACGACGTCGATCCCGTGCTCGGCTGGACCCTGCTGTACGGCGGGCTCGCGCTCGCCGTCGTCGCGATCGACGTCCCGCTCTTCGCCGGTCTTGGCGCGGTCATCGGGGAACCGGTCGCGGCCGTGCTGGCCGCCGTCGCGGTGGGCGTGGTCTACGCGCCGCTTCGCGAACGGGTGCGGCGATGGGTGAACCGGGTGCTGGCCGGGCGGGCGGAGCCGTACGAGGTGGTCTCGGCCCTGGCCCGCCGGCTGGAGGACTCGACGCGGCCGGAGGACCTGCTGCTGGAGGTCGCCAGGGCGGTGTCGGTAGCGTACCGGTCACCGTACGTGCGGGTCGAGCTGGACCGCGCCGACGGCCGGACCGTCGTGGTGGAACACGGCACACCCCGTCCGGACGTCGTCGTGCTGCCGTTCGCCTACCGGGAGGCGCCGATCGGCCGACTCGCCCTGGTGCCGCGCCCCGGCGCCTGGCCGGCCGAGGCCGCGCAGCGGCTGCTCGCCGACGTCGTACGCCAGGCCGCCGCCGCCGTACGCGCCACCGCGCTGACCGAGGAGCTCCAGCACAGCCGCGAACGCCTGGTCAACGGCGTGGCCGAGGAACGCCGCAGACTCCGCCGCGACCTGCACGACGGGCTGGGCCCCACCCTGGCCGCCGCCGCGTTGAAGGTGCAGGCGGCGCACAACCTGATGGCCCGGGACGCCGACTCCGCCCGCGCGGCGCTGGACCAGGTCCGCTCCGACCTCGGCAGCATGCTCGGCGACGTGCGGAGACTGGTGCACGATCTGCGGCCGCCGGCCCTGGACCAGTTCGGCCTGGCGGGCGCGCTCCGGCACGAGGCGTCCCGGTTCCGCGACGGCAGCCTGGCCGTCCAGGTGGACACCGAAGGGGATCTGACGGCGCTGCCGGCCGCGACCGAGGTGGCGGCATACCGCATCGTCTGCGAGGCTCTGACGAACATCGCCCGGCACGCGGGCGCGACCGGCTGCCACGTGCGAGTCGCCGTGGCCGATGACGAACTGGAGGTCGAGGTGATCGACGACGGGCGCGGCCTGCGCCCCGGCGCCGTGGTGGGCGTGGGCCTGCTCGGCATGCGGGAGCGCGCGGAGGAACTGGGCGGCCGGTGCGTCGTCGAGCCTGCCCGCGACGGTGGCACCCGGGTCCACGCCGTCCTGCCCGCGCGGGTGGTGACGGCCCCGTGACGCCTCGCGTGCTGCTCGC
>NZ_JBFAOV010000097.1:0-2971 GCF_040675375.1 Nonomuraea sp. NPDC049607 | reverse complement strand
CGGCTTCCCGATGGGGGTCAGGGTTTCTCCTGGTTGGCAGGGGTGCCAGGAGACGTCCACGGCTGCTTCGGTGGGGCCGTAGAGGTTGTGGAGTCCGGGGAGGGTGTGGCCGGGTGGGAGGGCTTCGCCGGAGCAGATGATCCGTGCCGGGGGCTGGATGTCTTCTTCTTCGAGGAATGCCTGGAGCATGGAGGGGACGAAGTGGGTGGTGGTGATGTTCTCGGTCTTGATCAGGTCGCGTAGGTAGGCGGTGTCGCGGTGTCCGCCGGGCCGGGCGATGACCATGGTGGCGCCGGTGATGAGGGGCCAGAACAGTTCCCAGACGGAGACGTCGAAGGTGGTGGGCGTCTTGTGCAGGACGCGGTCCTGGGGGGTGAGCCGGAAGGTGTCCTGCATCCAGCGCAGCCGGTTGACGATCGCCCGGTGTGAGACGCCGACGCCCTTGGGCCGTCCGGTGGAGCCCGAGGTGAAGATGACGTAGGCCAGGTTGTCCTCGCGCACCCGCGCCGGAGTGAAACGACCTCCGGAACCCGCGCCGGTCAGGACGGTCTCCGCCCCCGCGTCGGCGAGCATGCCGCGGCGCCGTTCCTCGGGATCGGCCGGATCGAGCGGCAGGTAGGCGCCGCCCGCCGCCAGCACGCCGAGGAGCACGACGGGAAGGTCGAGCCCGCGTTCCATGCAGACGCCGACCGGCTGGTCCACCCGCGCCTGCAGCCCCGCCGCGACGTCGCGGGCCCGCTCGGCCAGCTCGCGGTAGGTCAGCCGGTCGCCCTCGAAGACCAGCGCCGTCGCGTCCGGGGTGCGCTCGGCCTGCTCGAAGACCAGCTCGTGCAGAAGCCCGCCCGGGTGGTCGGACGCGGTGGAGTTCCAGAGCGCGAGCAGGGCCGCGTCCTGCGGCGAGACGCCGATGTCCCCTGACAAGGCGCGCAGGTAGTGATCCCGGATCGCCGCGACCTGGTCGGCGGGGAACTGCGTGCTGTCGTAGGAGATGGTCAGCGTCAGCCCACCGCCCGGCGTCCGGACGAAGGCCGCGCTGAAGGCGAAGTCGGTCTGCTCGAAGAAGTCCTGGCCCTCGATGGGCGTGGCGGCGGCGCCGCGCACCTGGAAGTCGCGGAAGTCCACGTGCGTGTCCAGCAGGCGCGCGCGGCCGCTGGCCCGCTGGATCTCGAAGAGCGGGAAATGCCGGTACGGCAGCGCCGCCACCTCCGCCTGGAAGACCCGCTGGACCAGGTCGGGAGCGTCGGCGCGCACGCGCAGCGGGACGGTGTTGAGGAACAGGCCCAGCACCTCGTCGCCGGCCTCGCTCTCCGGGCGGCTGTGCGTGAGCATCCCCGTGAGGACGTCCGGGTCGCCGGTGAGCAGGGCCATGACGCGCGCGTGCGCCGCGAGCAGCACCGAACGCAGCGGCACCCGGGCGGCGGCCGCCTCCTCGGCCAGCGCCTTCGCCAGATCGCCGGGGAGCGCCGTGGCCAGCACCTCGACCTTGCGCGGTCCGCCGGTGGGGTAGCCGGGCATCCGGGGCAGCCGGCCCTCCGGCGCCTCGGCGACCGCGTCCCGCCAGAACTCCGCCGCCTCCGGCCGGGCGAGCACGGCCTTCTCGGCCGCCACCAGGTCGCGGAAGCGGGCCGCCGGCGCCTCCACCGGCAGCCCGGGGGTCGCATAGCGCTCCAGCAGCTCGCTGACCAGCCTCGCGACGCTCCACCCGTCGAGGATCGCGTGGTGGAAGTAGACGGTCAGCGCGAACCGGTCGGCTTCGGGCCGTACGTGGACGCGCAGCAAGGGAGCCCGCGTCCAGTCGAACGGCCCGTACTCCGGCTCGCCGCCGGAGACGGTCAGCGGGATCTCGGCGCGGTCGTGCACGAGCTGGACGGGCTCGCTGAACCCGGTCAGGTCGAAGGACGTCCGCAGCACGTCGTGCCGCGCCGACAGCTCCTCCAGCGCCCTGACCAGCGCCGTCTCGTCGAACGTGCCGCGTAACGTGAGCGTGGTGTGGTCGTGGAAGGTCACGCCGTCCAGCTCGCTGTGGTACAGCATCCCGGCCTGGAGCGCGCTGAGCGGGTAGGCGTCGATGATCATCGCGTGAGCCTCTCTCTGTCCGCCAGGCTGAGCAGGTCGAAGGCTCCCGCCGTGGTTTCCGGTACGGCCTCCCGCGGCCGCAGGACGGCGGCCAGTTCGGCGACCGCCTGATGGGTGAACAGGTGCTGCAGTTCCACGCCGTAACCCATGGCGCGCAGCCGGGCCACGACCTTCAGACTGCTGATCGAGTCGCCGCCGACGGCGAAGAAGGTGTCGTTCCGGCCGGGCCGGTCGAGGCCGAGAACCTCCTGCCAGACCTGCGCGACGGCGTGTTCCGCCTCGCCGCGCGGCGGCTCCCACGGCAGGTCGGCCGGGCGCTCGGGCGCGGGCAGGGCGGCGCGGTCGAGCTTGCCGCTGGAGGTCACGGGCAGGCGGTCCAGCCGCACCCACGCCGTCGGGATCATGAAGTCCGGCAGCAGGTCGGACAGGTCCGGGACGTCGCCGACGACGTAGCCGACCAGGCGGCCGTCCACGAGCCTGGCCGCCGCCGCCGCGACGCCTGGCCGTGCGCGCAGGACGGCTTCGATCTCTCCCAGCTCCACACGCATGCCGCGGATCTTGACCTGGTGGTCGGTGCGGCCGAGGTATTCGAGTTCGCCGGTGGGGAGCCAGCGGGCGAGGTCGCCGGTTCTGTAGAGGCGTTGGCCGTTGGGGGCGGGGATGAAGCGTTCGGCGGTGAGTGCTGGTTTGCCGAGGTAGCCGCGGGCGAGTTGGATGCCGCCGATGTGGAGTTCGCCGGGGGTGCCGATGGGGACTTCGTTCAGGTTGTGGTCGAGGACGTGCAGGGTGGTGTTGTCGATCGGCTTCCCGATGGGGGTCAGGGTTTCTCCTGGTTGGCAGGGGTGCCAGGAGACGTCCACGGCTGCTTCGGTGGGGCCGTAGAGGTTGTGGAGTC
>NZ_JBFAOV010000096.1:0-3522 GCF_040675375.1 Nonomuraea sp. NPDC049607 | reverse complement strand
GATGACGTTGATGGTGGATCGCGCCGGTCAGGTGCTGACTCCGGCGGTGCGTGCGGAACTGCGCGCCAGCCAGACCAGGTGATGTAGGTGACGGATTCCTGGAACAGCGGCGGTTGGGAGCCCCAGCCGCCGGTCAGCTCGGACCCGGCCTCGCCGGTACGCCCGTACGCGGTGACGGGCGGGCGTACCGCGCCCAAGGTCAAGCTGGCCATGGAGGCCCTGGTCTCGTCGGCGACCGCCGAGCACCGGGAGTTCTCCCACATCACCCCCGAGTACAAGGCGATCAGCCAGCTCTGCCGCCAGGTCCGGTCGGTGGCCGAGGTGTCGGCGCTGCTGCGGATCCCGCTCGGGGTGGTGCGTGTTCTGATCGCTGACATGGCGGCCGAGGGCCTGGTGCGGGTGCACCAGCCCGCGCTGGACGCGGGTAGGCCGGACGTCAACCTGCTGGAAAGGGTGCTCAGTGGACTTCGCAGGCTCTAGCCCCGGTCTGACCTCGACGAAGATCGTCGTGGCCGGCGGCTTCGGCGTGGGCAAGACGACGTTCGTCGGCGCGGTCTCGGAGATCATGCCGCTCACCACGGAGGCCGTCATGGCCGACGCCTCCGCGGGGATCGACGACCTGGGCATGACGCCGCTGAAGTCGACCACGACCGTCGCGATGGACTTCGGCCGCGTCTCGCTCGACCGCGACCTGATCCTGTACCTGTTCGGCACGCCCGGACAGCACCGGTTCTGGTTCATGTGGGACGACCTGGTCCGCGGTGCCATCGGGGCCGTCGTCCTGGTCGACACCCGCCGCCTGGCCGACAGCTTCCCCGCGATCGACTATTTCGAGGAGGCGCAGCTCCCCTTCATCGTGGGGATCAACGGCTGGGACGGCACGTACGCCCACAGCGACTCCGAGGTCCGCGACGCCCTCACGCTGGCCCCCCACATCCCGCTGGTGCGCCTCGACGCCCGCCAGAAGGACTCGGTCAAAAGTGCTCTGATCAACCTCGTCGAGCACGCGTTGACCGTCCGGATGGCCGTGCCAGGCTGGAGCGGCTAGGAGAGCGGATAGGCTGAAGTCTTAGACGTACATTCGCTTCGAGGACTGGCCAACCACGTGTTCGAGACGCTTTCCGACCGGCTGACATCGGTCTTCTCCTCCCTCCGATCCAAGGGTCGGCTGTCCGACGCCGACATCGACGCCACCACCCGCGAGATCCGCATCGCCCTGCTTGAGGCCGATGTCGCGCTCCCGGTGGTCAAGACGTTCGTCGCCCAGGTCAAGGAGCGCGCCCGCGGCGCCGAGGTCTCCCAGGCGCTCAACCCGGCGCAGCAGGTCGTCAAGATCGTCAATGACGAGCTGATCGAGATCCTCGGCGGCGAGACCCGCAGGCTCCGCTTCGCCAAGACCTCGCCGACGGTCGTCATGCTCGCGGGTCTCCAGGGCGCCGGTAAGACCACCCTGGCCGGCAAGCTGGCCCGGTGGCTGCGCGAGCAGGGGCACGCGCCCATGCTGGTCGCCGCCGACCTCCAGCGGCCCAACGCCGTGCAGCAGCTCCAGGTCGTGGGCGAGCGCGCCCAGGTCGCCGTCTTCGCACCCGAGCCCGGCAGCGGCGTCGGCGACCCGGTCGCCGTCGCCCGCCGCTCGATCGACGAGGCCCGGCGCCTCAACCACGACGTCGTCATCATCGACACCGCCGGCCGCCTGGGCATCGACCAGGAGATGATGAAGCAGGCCGCCGACATCCGCGACGCGGTCCGCCCCGACGAGGTCCTGTTCGTGGTCGACGCCATGATCGGCCAGGACGCTGTCACCACGGCCCAGGCGTTCATGGACGGCGTCGGCTTCGACGGCGTCGTGCTGACCAAGCTCGACGGCGACGCCCGCGGCGGCGCGGCGCTGTCGGTGCGGCACATCACCGGCCGCCCGATCATGTTCGCCTCCACGGGCGAGAAGCTGGAAGACTTCGACGCCTTCCACCCCGACCGGATGGCCTCCCGCATCCTCGACATGGGTGACATCCTCACCCTGATCGAGCAGGCGCAGAAGACGTTCGACGAGGAGCAGGCCGCCAAGATGGCGGGCAAGCTCACCTCGGGCGAGAACTTCACGCTCGACGACTTCCTCGAGCAGATGATGATGGTCCAGAAGATGGGCCCGATCAAGAACCTGCTCGGCATGATGCCCGGCATGGGGCAGATGCGTGACCAGCTCAACTCCATCGACGACCGCGACCTCGACCGCATCGCCGCCATCATCCGCTCGATGACGCCCGGCGAGCGGCAGGACCCGAAGATCATCAATGGCTCCCGCCGCGCCCGCATCGCCGCCGGCTCCGGCGTCACGGTCAGCGCCGTGAGCAACCTCGTCACGCGCTTCTTCGAGGCGCAGAAGATGATGAAGCGGGTGGCCGGGGGCATGGGCCTTCCGGGCATGCCCGGCGGGCGCGGGAAGGCGTCCAAGGCCCAGAAGAAGGCCAAGAAGGGGCGGCGCGTCAGCGGCGACCCGCGCAAGGCGGGCCTGGAGAAGTCGGCGTCCTCGTCCCCCGACGGCGAGGGCGGCGCGCCCAAGGCCGGGGGAGTGCTGGGGAACCTGGGCGGCAAGCTCCCGCCCGGCATCGAGCTGCCGCCGGGCTTCGACCCGTCGAAGCTGAAGCTGCCCGGCCAGAAGTAGGCGATCGGGGCGGGCGACGCCCGCCCCTGCCTGCCGCGCTCCTGAAACCCGACGCACCCCGGACCGACATCGGTCGCGGGGTGCGCGTACGTGGGCCGGTCGGCCCGCTCTTAACGGCAGAGGAGCATCCACTGCAGAGCGGGGTCCATCAGGAGCCACCCTGAGGCGGCCGTTGCGGGCATCCACATCGGCAGGCCGGTGAGCGGCGACTTGTGGGTCATCCAGGCGTCTTCGGGCGCAAGGCCGAACTCGTCGTCGTGGTCGGCGGGCCATTGATGGCCGCTCGGGCCGCCATGGTGGTGCGGATCATGCGGCCACCCGCAAGGGGGCCAGTAGCTCGGCTTGTGCGGCTTGTGCGGCCGGTGAGTGCAGTCATGGGTGGGCGTCGGGCTGGGCGTCGGAGTCACCGTAGGTGTGGGCGTCACGGTCGGTGTCACGGTGGGTGTCGGTGTCACGGTGGGTGTCACGGTGGGTGTCACGGTGGGTGTGGGCGTCACGGTGGGTGTCGGCGTCGCCGTGGGCGTGGGTGTCACGGTGGGTGTCACCGTGGGCGTGGGCGTCACGGTGGGTGTCACGGTAGGCGTGGGCGTCGGGGTCACCGTGGGCGTGATCGTGGGCGTCGGGGTGGGCTGGTTGGGGACGCAGTTGACCTCGACCCGCCCGATCACGACCTCGGTCAGCGGCCCCTCGTAGATGGTGGCGCCGTCGTCGCTCCGCAGGTCAGCCGAGATCGAGATCGTCATGTCCGCCTCGGCGGAGGTCGCGTCGTTCGTCGTGGCGTTGTCGTTCCTGACCACCGTCAGGACTCGATGCCGGCGATGTGCGCCGCCGCCCTGATGCGGGCACGGTAGCTCTCACCG
>NZ_JBFAOV010000095.1:0-3941 GCF_040675375.1 Nonomuraea sp. NPDC049607 | reverse complement strand
GTTGGGGTGGGGGTTTATTGCGTGCTGGTGTTGTTTCTGCTGGGTGGTGTTGGTGGTGTCGAATTTATCGTGGGCCGCCGTTTGGGCAGTGCCGGGGGGGGGGGGCGGGGGTTTGGGTGGCCGGGGCTCGCGGCCCGCCGGTGCTGCGCGGCGCGCCCGCCCCCCTCCCGGGCGGGCGGGCCGCGCTCTTCTGCGCCGGCCTGCTGCTGATGATCGTCCTGTACGTGCGCAGGACCCCGGCCGCCATCCTCATCAGCATCGCGGTCACCGCGATCCTGGCCGTCCTGGTCAACTCGGTGGTCCCCATCCCGCCCGAGGAGTGGGGCGTGGTGGTCCCGCACATGCCCGAGTCCCTGGTCTCGGCGCCGAGCTTCGGGCTGGTGTGGCAGTTCGACCTGTTCGGCGGGTTCGTCAGGGCGGGCGCGCTGACCGCGACCGTGGTGCTGTTCACGCTGGTGCTGTCGGGCTTCTTCGACGCGATGGGCACGATCATCGGCGTCAGCGACGAGGCCGGGCTGGTGGACCAGGTGGGACGGGTGCCGCGGCTGGGCCGCATCCTCACCGTGGACGGCGTCGCGGGCATGATCGGCGGTTCGGTCAGCGCTTCGGCCAACACCGTCTTCGTCGAGTCGGCGGCCGGTGTGGGAGAGGGGGCGCGCACCGGGCTGGCCAGCGTCGTGACCGGGGCGCTGCTCGGGCTGACGCTGCTGTTCACGCCGATCGCCGCGGTGGTCCCGGCGGCCGCGGCGGCCCCCGCGCTGGTGCTGGTCGGGGCGCTGATGATGACGCAGTCCAAGAACGTGCCGTGGACGGACATCGAGCTGGCCATACCGGCGTTCCTGACGATCGCGCTGATGCCGTTCACGTACTCGATCACGAACGGGGTGGGGGCCGGGGTGATCTCCTACACGCTGATCAAGGCGGCCCGGGGACGCTTCGCGGAGATCCCGTGGCTGTTGTGGGCCGTCTCGCTGGTCTTCCTGGCCTACTTCGGGATCGACGGCCTCCGGGCTCTGTTCGGTTAGCGGATGTCACCGCTGTTGCAGGCCACGCCGTTGCCGTCGAGGTCGGGATACCAGGAGTACTCCTCATGCGTTCCGCGCGTGTAGGGGCCGTCGCCGGCGGCCTGGGCCTCCTTGCAGCTCGCGTAGCGCTTGTCGGGGACGCGCCCGACGCCCGCGGGGGCGGTCGAGCCGGTGGTCGGGCCTGTGGTGGAGCCAGTGGTCGGGCCGGTGGTCGGACCGGTGGTCGGGCCGGTGGTCGGACCGGTGGTCGGGCCGGTGGTCACGGTGCCCTGGCCCGTGTCCGCGGGTTGCTGGGGCTGCTGGTCCGTGGCCGGCTGGGACGGCTGGGGCTGCCCGGGCTGCGACGCGGGCGTGCCGAGCATGCGGGTCACCAGCGCGTCGGCGTCCTCCTTGGTGAGGCCCGCGATGCTCAGGCTGTCGCCGTCCATGCTCTGCGTGACGACCGGCGCGGCCAGGACCGTCTTGGGCGTCTGCTCGCCCTCGGGCGCCAGCACGATCGCGAGCTGCCGCTGCGTGGGCTGGAGCTCGTCGATGAGCCGCACCAGCCGGTCCTTGAAGACGGGCGCGACGGCGATGCGCACCGAGTACGAGCCGTCACTGCCCCGGACGGCCTCGATCCGCTGCACGGCGCCGACCGTGACGCCGTCCTCCAGGAGGTAACAGGTGGTCTGCTGCTCGTCGAGCACGGCCGGGTCGCCGGGGCAGGGCGCGGTCTTGGTCTCCTTGACCGGCGCGAAGTGCAGGGGCGTGGCCAGGCGCTGCGGCGGCGCGCCGCCGAGGAGCGGGCTGTTGGGGCTCCTGGTCATCAGGACGGCGACCGTGCCGAGCACGCCCGCGACGGCGACGACGAGCACGAGGGAGACGGTCAGGACGATGGTGGTGAGACGGCTGGCCCTCGGCTCGGCCGGCTCTTCCGGCTCCGCGGGAGGCGCCTCTACCGCTTTGTCCATCGTTGACGACCCCATCCTGACGTTCGGGCTGCCGGTGAGCTTATCGAGGACGGGGAGCAGCGGGGTAATCAGCCGAAAAATCCTCACCTTTCCGTGAGATCGGAGGAAAAATGGAAATGAGAACGCAGGTTGTCGGCAACTTTCCACGCGAACGAGGGATGACCCCATGAAGGTCGGAGTTCCCCGCGAGGTCAAGAACAGCGAATACCGCGTCGCACTCACCCCGGCGGGCGTCCACGAACTGGTACGCCACGGGCACCAGGTCCACGTCGAGCGGGAGGCGGGCCTCGGCTCGGCCGTCCCGGACGACGACTACGCCGCGGCGGGCGCCGTCATCGCGCCGCACGCCGACGAGGTGTGGGCCACGTGCGACCTGATCATGAAGGTGAAGGAACCGGTGGCCGAGGAGTACCACCGGATGCGCAAGGGCCAGATCCTGTTCACCTATCTCCACCTGGCCGCCTCGGGCCCGCTGACCAGGGCCCTGCTCGACTCGGGCGTCACGGCCATCGCGTACGAGACCGTGCAGAACAAGGACGGCTCGCTGCCCCTGCTCGCCCCCATGTCGGAGGTGGCGGGACGGCTGGCGCCGCAGGTCGGCGCGTACCACCTGATGCGCTCGCAGGGCGGCAGGGGCGTGCTCATGGGCGGCGTGTCCGGCGTACGGGCGGCGAACGTGGTGGTGATCGGCGCCGGGGTGTCCGGCATGAACGCCGCCGCCATCGCGCTCGGCATGCAGGCCGAGGTGCTGCTCCTCGACCGCAACATCGACAAGCTCCGCCAGGCGGACATGATCTACCAGGGCCACTGCCAGACGGTCGCGTCGAACACCCTGGAGGTCGAGAAGGCCGTGCTGGAGGCGGACCTGGTCATCGGCGCGGTCCTGGTGCCGGGGGCCAAGGCGCCCATGCTGGTCACCGACGACCTGGTGAGCCGGATGAAGCCGGGCTCGGTGCTGGTGGACATCTCGATCGACCAGGGCGGCTGCTTCGAGGGTTCGCGGCCGACCACGCACGCCGAGCCGACGTACCGGGTGCACGAGTCGGTCTTCTACTGCGTGGCCAACATGCCGGGGGCGGTGCCGCACACCTCGACGTTCGCGCTGACCAACGTGACGCTGCCGTACGCGCTGGCGGTCGCGGGCAAGGGCTGGCGCGAGGCGGTCCGTACGGACTCCGCCCTGGCGGCGGGCGTGAGCACCCACGAGGGACGCCTGACCAGCCGGCCGGTGGCCGAGGCGCACGGCCTGGAGTGGTCGCCGCTGGAGGAGGTGCTGGCCTGAGCGCCTGGCCTCCGGAGAACCGACAGGTTACGGTGAGTCACAGGACGATGACGATCTGTGACCATGGAGGCTTGATGGACCCGGTGCTCCTGCGCGACAGCGCTGAACGCAACTTCGACGACCTCGACACCGACGGCGACGGCTTCCTGACCAGGGACGACTACGTCGCGCTGGCCCGGCACCGCATCCACCGGGCCGGCGCGCGGCCGGACACCCCCGAGGCGAAGAAGGTCGTCGAGGCGTTCGTCGACGCCTGGGACACCCACGTCCACGCCCTCGACGCCGACCGCGACGGCCGCATCAGCAGGGAGGAGTACGTCGAGTCGTTCCAGGCGCTGGTGCGCACGGGCGCGCTGGACGGCGTCCTGAACCCCATGTCGCGCGCCACCTTCGACCTCGCCGACCACGACGGCGACGGCGAGCTCACCGTCGAGGAGTTCCGCACCCTGTGGATCCGCGAGGACGGGCTCTCGGCCGCCTTCGACCGGGCCGACGCCGACGGCGACGGCCGCATCACCTTCGAGGAGTACGCGCGCCTGCGCCGCGGCCTGCTCGTCGGCGAGCTCTAGCGGGAACACGTCGAAGGGCCCGGCCGGTGCCGGGCCCGTCGACGTGTTACCAACGCGGGCTACATCGACTTGGTGGGCGAGGGGGCGCGCGTCTCCAAAGGGGTGTTGGCGGTCG
>NZ_JBFAOV010000094.1:0-4013 GCF_040675375.1 Nonomuraea sp. NPDC049607 | reverse complement strand
CACTCGGGAGGGTGTGGGAGAGTAGGTCACCGCCGGACAATCTTTTGAAAGGGCTCCGACTTAGGTCGGGGCCCTTTCTGCATTTCTGGAGCATTTTCAGACGCCTGTGCCGGCGACGGCGGGTACGGCCGGGGCGCTACCTCCCGAAGGTTGTGATCTTTGGTCGGGCTGCCGGTGTGGGGTGGGGTCTCCTGGGTGCCGTCGTGCGCCGGCTGCCCTTCGACGCGAACAGGTGACCGCAGCATGACTGGCCACCAGGGGCGCCCCCTGCTCTTCCTTGATGTCGACGGGCCGCTGTTGCCGTTCGGTGAGGGCCTGCAGCGCCAGCCCTCAGGCAGTGGGCAGACCAACCACCTGGCGCGGCTCGACCCGCAGGTGGGGCTTCGACTGGCGGCGCTGCCGTGCGACCTGGTCTGGGCCACCACCTGGGAAGATCAGGCCAACGTCGAGATCGCACCCCGGATCGGATTGCCACGGCTACCTGTCGTGAACTGGCCCGAGCCCTCCGACGAGGACGAACGTCAGGACCAGTGGTTCGGGCTCTGCTGGAAGACCAGGACCCTGGTTGCATGGGCCAACCAGCGTCCATTCGCCTGGGTCGACGACGAGATCACCGATGCCGATCGGGACTGGGTGTCCGCACACCATCGCGGCCGAGCCCTCCTCCATCATGTTCCGTCGGCTCAGGGGCTCACCAACGACGACTTCATCGCCCTGGATCGCTGGCTACGAGCAGTCTGATCAGCCGAAGATCGTCATTGCTACCGACAGGTCACCGAACACGTTGAGTCGTACAGGGATGGGGCTCGCGTGTGGGAGTCGGTGGGGGTTTCGTTGTGTGATGGGGGGCTTGGGGGCGGGGGGAGGGATGGTTCGTGGGTGGGGTTGGGCGAGGTCAGGGGGTGCTTATGGACCTGGCAATATCGATAGGATACTTAGCGTAATCGGGTAACTCTATTAGAGTGACCGCTTCTCCCCCTTCCAGGCAGTCAGCGCGCCGTAGCCGTCGGCTGCTGGTGTGGACCTTCGCGTCGATCTCCGTCGGGTTGGTGGCCGCGGGGGTCGTGGGGTTCTTCGCTGAGCCGTTACAGCTGGAGCTGCTGGACAAGCGGGCCAGTGTCGTCAGCATGTTCGTGGGTGTGGCGGGGTTGTTCATCGCCGGTGTCGGGCTGTGGGCGCAGCTTCGGGCCGCCATGGGGTCTTCCGGTGGTGGGGAGTCGGTTGGTGCGGGTGGAAGTGCTGGGGGTCAGGAGGAGGTTGGGCGGCCCGGTGCCGGAGCCGGTTCGGGACCGGGTGCAGGCGAAGCAGGTGGGGCAGGTGAAGGTGGGGGCGGTGAGGGTGGCGGGCTCGGGCGAGTGGTGGGGGCTGCTGAGGGCGAGCGGTCGATCGTTGTAGGGCGGCAGGAGTCCGGGCTGGCCATGACCGGGGACAGGTCCACGGCGGTGACCGGTGGGCAGGTCAACGTCATCGGGGCCGTGCATCTCCCGTCGCGGCCTCAGGTGGCGTCGCGGCCCGTGCAGCTGGCGCCGCGGCCGCCGCAGCTTGTCGGACGGGACGATGCCGTGGCGGAGCTGCGGGAGCGGCTGCTGGGGAGCGACGTACGGCCGGCGGTGGTGGCCGTGCACGGGCTCGGCGGCGTGGGCAAGACCAGTCTCGCGCTGGAGTACGCCTACCGGTACCAGCACGACTACGAGCTCGTCTGGCAGTTGCCGGCGGCCGAGCCGGCGGTGTTGTCGGCGGCGTTCACCCGGTTGGCGGCGCTCATGGGATTACGGGAGCTGGGCGCGAACGCGGCGGACCCGGTCGACCAGGTGCACGCCGCGCTGGCGGCGCGTACCCGGCCGTGGTTGCTGATTTTCGACAACGTGCCGGGGGTCGAGGCCGTGCAGGCCGTGCTGCCTCCGGCGGGGCCGGGGCATGTGCTGATCACGAGCCGGTCCGGGAGCTGGCCGCGGGACCAAGGGCTGGAGCTGCCGGTGCTCGATCTGGAGTCGGCGGCGCTGCTTATGCTGGCGAGTTCGGGGCAGGACGACGCCGTGGCGGCCGCCGCCGTGGTGGCGGAGCTCGGGGCGTTGCCGCTGGCGTTGGAGCAGGCGGCGGCGTACATGTCGGAGACGGGGCTGGAGCTGTCGGAGTACCTGGATCTGCTGCATCACCAGCGTGCCGAGTTGCTGGCGCAGGGGCAGGCGTGGGGGTATCGGGAGCGGGTCGCCTCCACGTGGCAGTTCGCGTTCCGGCGGCTGGCCAGGACGAGTCCGCAGGCCATCGCGCTGCTGCGGCTGTTGGCCTGCTACGCGCACGAGGCGATTCCGTACCATTTGCTGCTTTCGCCGCTGGCGCTGTGGGCGCCGCGCGAGCTGTTCCGGGGGGACATGCAGCGGCGGCTGGCGTACGGGCGGGTTGCCGGGCCGCGGACGCGTCTGCTGCGTGACGTGCATCCCAGCGTGCTGATGATGATGCGGACGCTGCCGCACGACACGCTCAGGATCAACGCGGCGCTGAGCGCGTTGCGGCGGCACAGCCTGATCGGGCCGCCCGTGGACGGGACGGTCACCGTGCACCGGCTGGTGCAGGCCGTCACGCTCGACCAGCTTCCGCTGCGGGCACAGCGCCGGTGGCGGGAGGTGGCGGCGGTGCTGATGGAAGCCGTGCTGCCGGACGATCCCGGGCAGAAGGTGCGGTGGCCGCGGTACGCCAGGTTGTTGCCGCACATCCGGACGGTGCTCGGGCCGACCTCGCCCGGCATGGACAAGACGGCCCAGTATCTGGGGGCCAGCGGCGACTACCGTACGGCGAAGGCGTTGTTCCAGGAGATCGCCGACGCGCTCGCGGCGGCGCTGGGCCCGGAGGAGCCGGCGACGCTGACCGCCCGGCACGAGCTGGCGCTCTGGACGGGCGAGGCGGGCGACCCGTCGGCGGCGCGCGACCATTACCTGGAGCTGCTTCCCGTCTACGAGCGGGTGCTCGGTCCCGAGCATCCGCACACCCTGACGACCCGGCACAACCTGGCCCAGTGGACGGGACGGGCGGGCGACCCGGTGGCCGCCCGCGACCAGTACGCGGCGCTGCTGCCCGTGCGGCAGTGGGTGTCGGGGCCGGAGCATCCGGACACCCTGACCACGCAGGCCAACCTCGCCCAGTGGACCGGGCAGGCGGGGGACGCGGCCGCCGCCCGCGACCAGTACGCGGCGCTGCTGCCCACGCGGGAGCGGGTTCAGGGGGCCGAGCATCCGTCGACGCTGATCAACCGGCACGAGCTGGCCCGTTGGACCGGTGAGCTGGGGGACGCGCTGGCCGCCCGCGACCAGTACGCGGCGTTGCTCCTGGTACGGGAGCGGGTGTCGGGGCCGCATCATCCGGACACGCTGACGGTCCGGCATGAGCTGGCGCGGTGGACGGGGGAGCTGGGGGACGCGGCGGCGGCCCGTGACCTGTACGCGGAGTTGGTCCCGGTACGGGAGCGCGTCCAGGGGCCTGAGCATCCTGACACGCTCACCGCCAGGGCCAGCCTGGCCCAGTGGACGGGGAAGGCGGGGGACGCGGCGGCGGCCCGTGACCTGTACGCGGCGCTGCTTCCGGTCCGGGAGCGCATTCTCGGGCCTGACCATCCGGACACGTTGACGATCCGGCATGAGCTGGCGCGGTGGACGGGGGAGCTGGGGGACGCGGCGGCGGCGCGGGATCAGTACGCGGAGTTGGTCCCGGTACGGGAGCGCGTCCAGGGGCCTGAGCATCCTGACACGCTCACCGCCAGGGCCAATCTGGCGTACTGGACGGGGGAGGCGGGGGATGTGGTGGGAGCTCGGGATCTGTGTGCGGCGCTGCTGCCGGTCCGGGAGCGCATTCTCGGGGCCGGCCATCCGGCCACGGTGACGACGAGGGAACAACTCGCCCACTGGACGGCCCGCACCCGACCGTGAGGGGTGTTGAGGAGGGGAGCCGGGGCGCGGGTCGGGGCGCGCGGGCGCGCCCCCCCCCCCCCCCCCCGGGCCGGCCCCCGCGCCGGGGGCGGC
>NZ_JBFAOV010000093.1:0-4434 GCF_040675375.1 Nonomuraea sp. NPDC049607 | reverse complement strand
CGGCCCGGACCGGTTCATGCGGTCGATGAGCGAGGCGTTCGTGGGCGGGCTGCCTGTCTCCTGGCGTTCCGTTCTCGCCGAGCAGCCGGACACGGACGCGGACACGGGCGCGGACACTGAGGCGGCGGCGGGGACGGAGACGGGGACGCGTGCGGGTGAGGGGTGGGTGGAGTTGCCTACCTACGCTTTCCAGCGTCGCCGTTACTGGCTGGATCAGCTTCCGGTGGGGGTGGGTGCGGATCAGCTGGGGCTGGCGGGGGCGGATCATCCGTTCTTGGGTGCGGTGGTGGAGGTGCCGGAGCAGGGCGGGCTGGTGTTGACGGGGCGGTTGTCTCTGGCTGCTCATCCGTGGCTGGCCGATCACGCTGTCGGCGGGTCGGTGATTTTTCCTGGTACGGGGTTCGTGGAGTTGGTGATCCGGGCGGGTGACGGGGTCGGCTGCTCGCGGGTTGAGGAGCTGACGTTGGAGGCGCCGCTGGTGCTGGACCCCGACACCTCAGCCCAGGTGCTGGTGCGGGTGTCCGGCGCGGGTACGGACGGGCGACGTGAGGTGCACGTCTACGCCCGACCAGCAGAAACAGGAGCAGGGACAGGTGCGGGAGCTGGGCTGGGCGAGGGGTGGCGGCGTCATGCCAGTGCGGTGATAACCGAGAGCGCGATGAACGCCGCGAGCGCGACGAACATCGAAAGCGCCGACAGTGTGGGCGTTGGTGCGGGCGTGGACGGCAGTGGTGGTGCGGCTGTTGATTTCGCGTTAGACGTGTGGCCGCCGGTGGGGGCGCGGGCGGTGGAGGTGGAGGGCTTCTACCAGAAGCTGGCCGACGAGGGTTACGGGTATGGGCCGGCCTTTCGAGGGCTGAAGCGGGCCTGGGTGCGTGAGGGGGAGGTGTTCGCGGAGGTTGAGCTGGGTGAGCGGGAGTGTGTGGATGCGGCCCGGTTCGGGGTTCATCCGGCGTTGCTGGATGCCGCCTTGCATGCCACCAGCCTGCCCGCCCACATCGACCAAACCAACGGGGCCGACAATCCTGGCGGGGCGGGGGTGATGTTGCCGTTCGCGTGGACCGGGGTGGAACTGCTGGCCTCCGGCGCCCGGCAGTTGCGGGTGCACGTCCAACCGGCCTCCGATGCCGGTGGTGGTGTCAGTATCCGGATGGCCGATGGCAGCGGTGCCCCGGTGGCGGTGGTGACGAGTCTGATCTCACGCCCTCTACCGGCGCACGGGCTGGCTACCGGCGGGCTGCGGGCAGGTGAGCGGCCTGCGGTTGAGGGGTTGCATCAGTTGCAGTGGCTGCCCTTACCGGGCAACCCAGCAGGCAACCCAGCAGGGCGACCGGCGGGCAAGCTCATAGAAGGGGCATCACACACGGCATCAGAGGCTGCATCGGACGCGACACGGGGCCAAGTGATCGTGGTCGGCCCGTCTTCTGGTGACGTGGTGGCGGCGGTGCAGGAGGCTGGCGGCACTGTCGCGGGCCACTACCGCGACCTACCGGCATTGAACACGGCACTGGCTGCAGGCGAGCCGACAGCCGGGACAGTGATTCTGTCCCTGGACATGGAAGTCTCCGCCCACGACACCCACGACGACACCCAGGACACCCAGGACACCCGGGACATCCACGACGGGCATGACGTCCACGATGGGCATGGCGGGCCTAGCGGGCTGCTGTCGCGGTTGCGTGTGGAGTTGGACCGGGTGGTGGAGGTGCTGAAGGGCTGGCTGGCCAGTGAGCGGCTGGCCGAGACCCGGCTGGTGCTGCTCACCACCGGTGTGGTCACGGTGGGACACAACGCCGACCCCGGCATCACCGATCCCGGCAACACCGGTCCTGGGAATGATGGCCGCGAGTTGGTGAGGGCGGCGGTGCTGGGGCTGGCGCGGTCGGCACAGGCCGAGCACCCCGGCCGGTTCCTGCTGGTCGACGTGGACGGACAACCCGCTTCCTGGCAGGCGCTGGCCAACGTACTGGGCACCGGCAGCATGCCCGACGGCGTGCCGGGTGGTGTGGGAGATGAGCCGCAGATCCTGGTCCGGCAGGGCCGGGTCCTGGTCCCCCGGCTCACCCCCGCACGGGCCGGGGAGGACCTGGCAGTGCCGGACGGAGACGGGGCGTGGCGGCTGGACTGCCCCACACCCGGCTCGGTCGAAGGACTGGCCCTGGTGCCGGACCCGCGCGCGGACCGGGATTTGGGTGCCGGGCAGGTGCGGGTGCAGGTCCGGGCCGCGGGGGTGAACTTCCGTGATCTCGTGGTCACGCTCGGCATGGTGCCGGAACAGGGTGAACCGATCGGTGGCGAGTTCGCCGGTGTGGTCACCCAGATCGCGGCCGACGTGACCCGGTTCGCGGTCGGTGACCGCGTCATGGGGTTAGGTGAAGGGGCGTTCGGCCCGCGCGTGGTGGCCGATCAGCGGCTGCTGGTGCCTTTGCCGGCCGGGTGGTCCTTCTCTCAAGGGGCTGGGACGCTGGTGGCCTTCGCCACCGCCTGGTACGGGCTGGTGGATCTGGCCGGCCTGTCCCGAGGTGAGCGGGTCCTCATCCACGCCGGAGCGGGCGGGGTGGGCATGGCCGCCATCCAGATCGCCCGCCACCTGGGAGCCGAGGTGTTCACCACCGCCTCCCCGGCCAAACACGCTCTGCTGCGCCGCCTCGGCATCCCCGCAGACCATGTGGCCTCCTCCCGCACTCTCGACTTCGCCGACACCTTCACCACCACCACCGGCGGACACGGCATGGACGTCGTCCTCAACGCCCTGGCAGGCCCCTTCACCGACGCCTCCCTCACCCTCACCGCCCCCGGCGGACGCTTCATCGAGATGGGCAAAACCGACCGCCGCGACCCCGCTCACGTCGCGGCCACCCACCCCCATCTGCGGTATCGAAGTTTCGACCTCATGGACGCGGGCGTCGACCACATCCACACCATCCTCACCACTCTGTGCGACCTGCTCACCGTCGGCGATCTCGCCGCCCTGCCGGTGCGCTGCTGGCCGGTCACCGCAGCCCGGCACGCCTTCCGCCACATGGCCCAAGCCCGTCACACCGGCAAAATCGTCCTGACCATCCCCCACCCCCCACACCCCGACGGCACCATCCTCATCACCGGCGGAACCGGCGGCCTGGGCAGCATCCTGGCCCGCCACCTGGCCACCCACCACCACACCCGACACCTCCTGCTGGTCTCCCGGCGCGGCCCCCACGCCCCCGGCGCCGACCAACTACGCCAAGACCTCCACACCGCAGGCGCCCACGTCGACATCATCGCCTGCGACCTGTCCGACCCCACCCAAATCGCCGCGCTCCTCCAACGCATCCCCGCCCAGCACCCCCTCACCGCGATCTACCACACCGCCGGCATCCTCAACGACGCCACCCTCACCACCCTCAACCCCGCCCAGACCGACCAAGTCCTGCAACCCAAAGCCGACGCGGCCTGGCACCTGCACCAAGCCACCACCAGCCTGGGGTTGGATCTGGCCCGTTTCGTCCTGTATTCCTCCTCCGCCGCCACCCTCGACAGCGCAGGCCAAGGCAACTACTCAGCCGCCAACGCCTTCCTCGACGCCCTGGCCATCCACCGCACCCACCTGGGACTACCCGCCCAATCCCTGGCCTGGGGCCTATGGCAACAACCCAGCGGGATGAGCGCTCACCTCACTTCCCTCGACATCGACCGCATTCGACGAGCCGGTTTCGACACCATCACCACTTCCTACGGCAACAGGCTCCTTGACGCCGCGCTCGCCCACCCCCAGCCCCATCTGATCCCGCTGCCCGTCAACGGCCGCGCGCTTGCCGCTCGCCACGACGGTGTTCCCGCGATTCTGCGAGCTCTGGCTCCTGCCCCCAAGCGCCGTGCTGCTGTGGTGGAGCCGGAGGCGAGTGTTGAATCGAGCTTCCAGCGGCGGTTGGCGGGGTTGCCGGTGGCCGAACAGGAACACGTGCTGGTCTCGCTCGTGCGCTCGCACGCCGCGGCCGTGCTCGGACACGGGTCGGAGGAGGAGATCGCGGCCGGGCGGCCGTTCAAGGAACTCGGGTTCGACTCGCTCACCTCGGTCGAGCTCCGCAACCGGCTGGGACGGGCGGCAGGGGTGAAACTACCGGCCACGCTGGTGTTCGACCACCCCACCCCCACCGCCGTGGCCGACTACCTGTTCCAGCGAGTGGGCACCGGCCCAGCACAAACCCGCGAAGACAAAGCGGCATCGGCCGCCAAACCCGCAGCCGGCACGACCACAGCGGCCGCGGCAGGGGTGGGCGAGCCGATCGCGGTGGTGGCGATGGCCTGCCGATACCCGGGAGAGATCACCTCACCGGAGGAGATGTGGCAACTACTCGTGCGGGGCGGGTCGGGCATCACCGGCCTGCCCGAGGACCGGGGCTGGGACCTGGAACGACTGTTTGACCCGGACCCGGACACACCGGGCACCACATA
>NZ_JBFAOV010000092.1:0-4589 GCF_040675375.1 Nonomuraea sp. NPDC049607 | reverse complement strand
ATAAGCCACCCGCCCAGAGACCACGCTCGGCGCCGCACCGGTGACAAGGTGTGCCTCGACGTCGGCGGGCGCCTGGTGCAGCCGAGGGCCGTAGTCCTGCGGTTCGGCCCCGATGAAGACCCCGGTGAGGCTTTTACGAAGTGTGTGCGCGTCGATGCCCGCCCGCTCGATGGCCTCCCAGCAGGTTTCGAGCACCAGCCGCTGCTGCGGGTCCATCGCCAGGGCCTCGCGCGGACTGATCCCGAAGAACTCCGCGTCGAACTCCGCGGCGTCGTGCAGGAAGTGGCCCACGCGCGCATAGGTGGTGTTCCCGGCATCGGGGTCGTCGTCGAAGAGCCGGTCGAGATCCCATCCTCGATCGGTCGGGAACTCCGACACGGTCTCCCGGCCGTCGCGGACCAGCTCCCACAACTCCTCAGGGCTGGCGATCCCACCGGGGTAGCGGCAGGCCATGCCCACGATCGCGATCGGTTCGTCACCGAAGACGGCGGGTGTGATCTCGACGGCCGACGTCTCGCCGAGCCCGAGCGCCTCGGTGACGAGGTAGTCGACCAGGGCGGACGGCGTGGGACGGTCGAACGCGATGCCGATCGGCAGCTCGATGCCGAGCTCGGCGACGAGCCGGTCGTGCAGGTCCACCGCGCCGAGAGAATCGAGCCCCATGTCCTTGAAGCTCTGCTCGGGGGAGATCGTCTCCAGCGCTCCGGGCATGATGGCGCTCATCACGTCCAGTGTCGTACGGCTCACCAATTCGATGAGGACGGCTCGGCGTCTCGCCATGGAGAGGTCGGCCAGCTGGAGCGTGAAGCTCGTCGCTCGCCTGGCACCGGTGGCCGGGGTGCCGCTGGCGTCGGACGCACTGTGATCGGACGGGCTCATCGTTGACTCTCCCTACGAACGGCGGTGGTTCTGCCTCTGCATTCGGATAAAGCAGCCGACATCGGGGACGGCGAGGTCCTGCCGGAGGCAGGGAGGCGCTGAGGCGCTAGGTCTGCATGCGGGTGCAGATCACGCGGGACGCGGAGATGACCTCGTCGCGGCGCAGGGTGATCTCCATTGGCGCCGGACGCCCCAGGAACATGACCAGGCTGGCCGTCATGCCGTAGGCTCCGGCGTTCGGAATGGTCACCAGATCGCCCGGCCGCAGGTCGGGGACGGCGACGTTGCGGCCGAGGATGTCGCCCGGGGTGCAGAGCGGGCCGACCAGGTTCGCGACGGCGGAGCCGCGGCCGTTCTCGTCGCCATCGAGCGCGACGGAGACCGGCAGCAGACGTCCGAGTCCGGACATGCCTCCCAGCACGTTGATCCCGGCGTCCAGGATGACGAACCGGATGCCGCGGCTCTCCTTGACGTTGGTGACGGTGCAGAGCAACCGTCCGCAGTCACCGACGAGATACCGTCCGGATTCGGCGGCGATGCGCGGGCTGCCCTGCCGCCAGGAGGGGAAGTGCGAGTCGAGGATCTCCTCCAGCGCGGCGCGGAGCCCCCCGTACAGGGGACGTTTGCCGGGCGTGAGGTAGGGGGAGGCGAAGCCGCCGCCGAGGTCCAGCAGTTCCGGGACGAGGCCGGTCGAGTCGCGCACCTTGGCGGCCGCGGTGATCGTGTGCGTCAGCTCCGCGATGAGAGAGTCCTCGTCCTTCGCGTTGCTGAGCGAGAACAGGTGCATCCCCGACAGACGAGTGCCGGGGACGGACCGGAGCTCGGGCATGAGATCGGGCAGCGTCTCGCTGTCGAAACCGAACTGGGAGGGCGTGCCCGTCATGCGGATGCTGGTGGTGGCGCCGGGCCCGGAGCTGTTCACCCGCAGGAGGCAGGACGCGGTCGCGCCCTGGCTCAGCGCGGCGTGTCCGACACGCCGCAGGTCGCCGACCGACTCGACGGAGAAGACGCGGACACCTGCCTCGACGGCCGCCTCCACCTCCTCCGACGTCTTGCCGGGTCCGGTGTAGAGGATGTCGAGCGGATCGAATCCCGCGGTCAAGGCCGCCACCAGCTCGCCTGCGGAGCTGATCTCAGCCTTGCACGAGGAATCGGCCCCCCTTCGCAAGGCCTCGGCGATTCCCGGATGGGGGTTCGCCTTGAACGAGAAGTAGACGATCGTTCCCTCGGGCAGGGAGGCGAGCAGGTCGTCACGTGCCGCAACAGCACGGTCCAGGTCGTAGACGTACAGCGGTGAGCCGTAACGCTCGACGAGGTCGGCGTCGCTCTTCAGGTTCACGGCTTCTCTTTCTGCCTGAGGAGACCTTCGGCCCTGAAGTTCTCCATGTACGGGCCTGGGGTTGGCATGCGTGGCTACTCGCAGGGGAGCGGTCGGGTCGAGGGCCTGGCGTCAGCTCATGCCAGGGTCGCCAGGAAATCGAGCATGACCTTCCGGAAACGCTCCGGCTCCTCCAGGTGCGGCGAGTGACTGGAGTTCTCGAAGACCACTTCGCGGCTCTCGGGAATGAGGTCGAGAAATGGCCGTACCGATTCCGGGGTGACCTCGTCGTGCCGGCCCGAAAGCACCAGAGTGGGCACGGAGATGTCGGCCAGCAGGTCTATGGTGCTCCAGTCCTTCAACGTGCCGGTCACATGGAACTCGCACGGCCCGTTCATGGTGTGGTAGACGGTCGGATTGCTGAGCGTGTCCATGAACGTCGCCATGAACTCGTTGGGCCACGGTCGTATTCGGAGCACATGCCGGTTGTAGAAGACCATCATCGCTTCGTAGTACTCGCGGGAGTCGGTCGTCCCGGCCGCCTCGTGGGCGAGCAGGACGTCGTTCACCTCGACCGGCAGGAGGTCGCGCAGGATCTTCAGTTCCTTGCGCCATTCCGGATACGAAGCCGGCGAGTTCGCGATGATCAGCCCGCGTAGCCCAGATGGGTGGTGGGACGCGTGCCGCACAGCCAGCAGCCCGCCCCAGGAATGCCCGAACAGGACATAGTCGTCGGCGATTCCGAGGCGGTCCAGCAGATTGCCCAACTCGTCGTCGAAAAGCTCCGGGGTCCAGAACCCGGGGTCCGCGTCGTCGACATGGGTGGAACCGCCGTTGCCGAGCTGGTCGTAGTGGATCACCGGCCATCCCGCGCCGGCGAGTTCCGCCAACGGGAGCAGGTAGTCGTGGGTGCCGCCGGGTCCTCCGTGCAGGGTCACGACAGCCGGTTTCCCCTGCCCTAGGGCGCCGGTCACGCGGTACCAGGTCACGTGATCGCCGAACGGCACGGTGCCCCTGGCGCTGGGGGACAGGGCCAAGCCAACCACCTCATCACGGTCGGTGCGGAGACGGCGTCGCACGCCACAGGCCGTTCGTCGCGGCACCATTCGATGGGTTGACCACAGTCCATGTGAGCGACCTTGACGACGCTAGGCGAAGGCCGCTCGAAGGCGGACCCCCTAGGCGGCCCGTGTCTTTCCCCTATGACGTCCGATCACATCGGTCTTCATTTCGGTACGCATCCATTGCCCCGAACAGCTTGTTCCTGGCTGCGGGATTCCACTGCCGCGGCAGCCCGGTGACGCCCTGTTTCCGAGGGTGGGCGTTCTGGGAACGGCTCGGCCTTACCCGGCTTCATTCCATGACTGCCGGAACGCTCGGATGCCCCGATGCATCATCAGGGCGTTCCATCACCTGAGAAAACTCCGCGGAGCGACGGATGAACGCTCGCAGGGGGAGTTAAGGGTGAGCTAGGGGTCGGTGACTTCTATACGGCTGATTACTGTCTCGTCAGAGTCGATGAAGCTCCGGCGGGTTGCTCGAGGTGCTGATCACCGCGCGAGCCGGAAGGAACTGAATGAGCGTCACAGTCACCCCACTCACTGATGCGACGGTTTCCGCTTGCTCGGATGTACGACGGTTCGGTCTCCTGTCGATCCTTGTGGCCTGAACCAGGGCGACAGGGAGACCCGCTTCGTGAGGTGACCCCCTTGGCCCCTCGATCGAACATGCGCCGCAGGGCGCACCACGATCCAGAGAGGCCATGCCTTTTTGCTTTTCCGAGTCCCACCCCCCTACGTGAAGGGCTGGTCGACGTTCCATGGCTGCTGACGACAAGTTCCGCGAATACCTCAAGCGCGCCAGCGCCGACCTTCAGCGGACTCGCCGGCGCCTGCGCGAGGTCGAGGCGAAAGACCGCGAGCCGATCGCGATCGTGGGCATGGCCTGCCGTTACCCCGGGGGAGTGGAATCTCCCGAAGACCTGTGGAACATGCTGGTGGAGTCGCGTTCGGGAATCTCGGCGTTTCCCGAGGACCGGGGCTGGGACATGGACGCGCTCTACGACCCGGACTTCACCAGCAGCGGAACCACCTACGTGCGCGAAGGCGGTTTCCTCGAAGGAGCCGGTGACTTCGACGCGCAGTTCTTCGGGATCAGCCCGCGCGAGGCCCTGGTGATGGATCCGCAACAGCGGCTGGTGCTTGAGGTCTCGTGGGAGGTTCTGGAACGGGCCGGGATCGCCCCCGGCAGTTTGCGCGGTACGCCCACAGGGGTCTTCATCGGAGGGACGCAGACCGGATACGTCGCCGGCATGGGGCCCTTCCCCGAGGGGGCGGAAGGGTATGTGCAGACCGGTAACACGAGCTCTGTGATCTCTGGCCGGGTGGCGTAC
>NZ_JBFAOV010000091.1:0-5050 GCF_040675375.1 Nonomuraea sp. NPDC049607 | reverse complement strand
ATGCTCAGAGGTGACACTGGCCTCGCGATAACCTGCAGCGCATTCGCCGAACTGTGGCCCGATGAAGGGTGGGATGCCTGCGGGCACGCATTTCTCAAGGCGGCGCTGGGAACCGCAGCCGCGCCTCAATCGATATCGCTGTTCCACAGCGTGGCTGGAGTCACCTTCGCGCTGCGCTGCCTCTCTCGTAGCGGACAGCGCTACGTTGGTGTGCTGGAACAAGTGGAGGCCATGCTCTTCGCTTGGATCGGCGTGGCGCTTGACAAGTTGCCGCCTGCGGGAGGGCTGGCTGAGGCGGACTTCGACCTGATCGACGGTCTGAGCGGTGCAGCCGTCCCATTGACCGTAGCTGCAGAGGACTCTCGTCACCTGGCTGGGCGGACGAGTACGCCCAGCACTCATTCCACCCTGGCGATCAGCCTTCTAGAACGTATCATGCGACGTTTCACCGTGTGGGCCTTCCAGCCTGTTCCCGGAGGCTTCTGGACGCCACCAGACCGGATCCGTGACCCGTATCCAGAAGCGCGCAGCGGATATCTCAACCTTGGAGTGGCACATGGCATCGCTGGACCGCTTGCTCTTGCTTGCCTCATCAAGCGTGCGGCCCTACTGGACTTCGACCTCACACCACTGATCACAACGCTTGCAGAGCGATTGAACGCCTGCATCCTCGAGACCTCTGGCGGACCAGATATCCCTTACCACTACCTCGCTCATGTCGCCCCATCCTTGGAGCGCCAGACCCGATCGGCGTGGTGCTATGGGAACCCTGGCGCTGCCCGGGCACTACAGCTTGCCGCGTTAGCCTGCGACCGTCCTGCTTGGGAGGACACAGCGGCCGAAATCTTGCATGCATCCCTCGGACGCAGCGAAGACGTCAGAGCCATCCCGTCTCCCACGTTCTGTCACGGCAAAGCGGGGCTGGTGCACGTGCTCCACCGGTTCGTCCGTGATGCCTCCAAACCGCGCCGCTTACTCCATAAGGCACTAGGAGCTGTTTCTTGGATCAGGTCCGGAGCCAGATAACCAAGGTGGCCAGGGTGACGGTGCCGAGGAAGATGTATGCGCGCTTGTCGTAGCGTGTGGCCACGGCCCGGAAGTTCTTCAGCCGGTTGATGGCCCGTTCGACGACGTTGCGTGCCTTGTAGCGGTCGGCATCGAAGCCGGTGGGCCGTCCCCCGGCAGAGCCGCGCCTGCGGCGGTTGGCACGCTGGTCACGCGGTTCAGGAATGGTGTGGCGGATCTTACGGCGTCGCAAGTAGACGCGATTGGCGCGCGAGGAGTACGCCTTGTCCGCGGCCACGCTGTCGGGTCGGGTACGCGGGCGTCCCGGCCCTAGGCGAGGGACTCGCACAGCCCGCAGCACCCGCTCCAACTGCGGGCTGTCGCCGTACTGGCCCGGCGTCAGGACCAGCGACAGCGCCCGGCATCGGCCGTCCGCCGACAGGTGGATCTTGGTGGTGAACCCGCCGCGGGAACGACCTAGGCATTCCCCAGCCTGACCACCTCCCCCAGCCGGGCGGCCAGCGCGGCCAGCACCGGATCGCCCCGGTTTGTCCCGGCCGCGTCCCCCTTTTGCCGGCCGGGCGGCGCGGGGACAGGCGGCGGGGTGCGGGGCGCGCCGGCGGCGTGCTGGTGAGCCCGGACGGTGGTGGAGTCCACGGAGATGTCCCAGTCCACCTCGCCCTCGGCATCCCGCTCGGCCTGGATCGCGGTCAGCAAGCGCTGCCAGGTGCCATCGGCCGACCAGCGCCGGTGCCGCTTGTACACCGTGATCCAGGGGCCGAATCGTTCAGGCAGGTCCCGCCAGGGCAGGCCGGTGCGAGCCCGGTACAACACGCCGTTGATCGTCCTGCGGTGGTCGTTCCACCGCCCACCCTGCTGGCCACCCTCGGGCAGCAGCGGCCTGAGCCGCTCCCACTCCGCGTTGGTTAAGTCACCTCGACCCATAGGTCAATCGTGACGACGCAGGCACGATCAGTCAGCAGATCTAAGAAACAGCTCCTAGAACGAGAGCTGGATGAACTGCTCGACAAGTACGACCCTGAGGCCGACTTCGGCTACCGAGACATCCATCTGCGCATAGGCCCCCGGGACCATCCAGGGTTTCTTGAAGGGGCGGCAGGAGTAGCCGCAGTCCTTGCCGCCTTTGCTGCCGATAAACCCCTGACCTGGGAACGCGCCGTACTAATGGGATGACGACACGCGTGCAGGCGCTTGCGCGCTCTGGCAGAAACGCCTGCACAGGCACACCCGGGAGCTATGAGATCAGGCCGAACCCGCGGATGGCCCGCGAATAGTGCCGGGAGAGCTCGCAGTCGATTCGACATGATGCCGGTGCCGTCAGCACGTCGGCATCGCCTGTGTCCATGCCAAGCTCCGAGGCTCGATCAAGCGCCGATTCCCGGATCGCGGACGTGGTAGCCCCACGCAAGGCAGCGGCTTGTACCGGCGCCAAGAATCGCGATCCTTCCATAAGCTCGGACAGCTCGCGTAGGTCGGTGTCTGTGACGACCGCACGTACCTCCGGAGGGTGCTGGTGCGTGCGCCTACCGCCGTCGGCCCGTATGAGCCTGGTCAGCAGTCGCTGAAGCAACATCACTGGCCAGCCCAGGACGTGGCCGACCACGCGCCCGATCGACCCCGCCGCTTCGTACGTGCCTGCTGGTGTGCCCTGCGCGCCGAGCACGGCGCCGATGCGTGTGTACTGCTCCTCGCGCAGGTGCGACGCGCTGCCGCCACTGCCTTGCAGCGACTCACGCCATTGCGTCAGGGTGGACAGCGCGCTGCCGATGATCAGCCCCTCATGACCCTGGTTGGCGTAAGCATGGGCCAACAGAGCTACCCGATGTCGTGCAGGCAGGAGTAGCCAGGTTGGCAGCCCGATCACCAGTGTCCTGCCCCTGAACCCGGTTCGCACATATTCGCTTGTCATTCCCAGATCTCTGACCGCCACGCTGGCCGGCGGCTGGACGTGCATGGTTCGCGCTACTCTCTCGGCCAAAGCGTGGAGTTCGGGAGCGGCTGACCGCTCCAGCACCTCGACGTCAACGGGTAAGCGGGGTGGCCGAGGACACATCAGTACGCCGACGCCTATGAGCAAGGCTCCGATCAGCCAGGCGAAGAGGAAGTCGGCGTTGACATAGATGACCCGGACACCCAGCGCCATCAGCGCCAAGGTGCTCGCATGAATCATCAGCGAAATCAGTACGGCAGCAGCCGTTCGGATCCTATACACCTTGCAAACTCCTTTTCGTCTTAAGCATGATCGGGGCCTCTTCCAAGCAGCCGCTGCACCGTCCGCTGGTTGTTCCCAGCCACTCGCGACCGGCCTACTCCCGCAGCTACCGAACTGGCCGGTCACATTTTGGCGGTCATGCGGACCACCCAAGGATTCGTGAGTCCTGCCGGCGCTGCAACGATTCGTCGTGACTCAGGATCGCGCTGTAGAGGCGCTGCAGTGCAGGCGAGGGATCCACCCCAAGATCCTCTCTTAGCCGCATCGACAGTCTCCTGTGCTCGTTCAGAGCGCCGTGGGGGTCGCCACTCGAGTAGAGAACTCGGATGAGCTGCTCGGACGCTCGCTCTCTGGTCGGGTGATCAGCTACGACGGCACGAGCCTCTCCAACCAGAGCATGGGCCAACCCGAGCGCGAGACCCGCCTCAATGTAGTCCTCGCGGGCGAGCAGTCTCTGCTCATTAAGAGCATAGATGTGCCCTCGCATCACCGTGCTACCCGATGCGTTGGAGCATGCAGGCCCCGCCCATAGCGACAGCCCTTGCCTGAGCCTGTGCATCGCAACGTCGAATTGGCCGCGAGCAGACGCGACGCCAGCCTGGGCCGTGTGCTCATTGAACGCCTGTACATCGCTCTCCCCGCTCTCGATGAACAGCCGGTATGTCGCGTCAGCTCCGCCGGTACCACGATTAGTGTGTAGGCGGCCAGTGAGACCGTATTCCCGCAGGTGTGTACGCGCTTGTCCGATATACGTGCGAAGGTTGGACATCGCAGAACGCGGAGGGTTGTCCCAGATCAGCCGTTTTAGCCTGGATGCCGACAGGCCATGGACCCCGGCGAGCATGAGAGCCGCAAGTACGCCCAGTGATGTGGGCGACGCGGGGCAGGGGGTGACAGCCTCCGAGCCCAGACGAACCGGTCCAAGTAAATGAAAAATCACGAGGCCTTCCTGGTTCATTCAGTGCCTTGCATTCCAAGTGTGGCCGCAGAACGAGTGGTCCTTCTGGATCATGTCGATTAACAGTTGCAGTGCTGCCGGTCAGCACGCACGAACGTTCCTTGGTCCGGCGATGATCTTCTCGGCGGTTCTACCAACGGTTGAATCTTCTAGTGGGCGTCCGTCAGATACCGCCGCCTTTGCGTTCGCCGACCGACCTGCAGTGGCGGAAGTGGGAGGCAAGGGCACAGAAAGAGATCATGTATGAGTGCGGCGCCAAGGTCAGCTGCATTTGCCAGTCAACCGAAACGTCCTGTAGGCGCAAGTTCGCTGTGACGGTCGGGTAGGGCACGCTCAATCCAAGAGTGGCGTAGTAGTGATCGATGTTGAACAGCAATCGGTAATGCCCTTGCTCAAGGTCTTTGGAGCCCCAGTCTCGCACCAAGCCGTCTTCATCGGTCGCAGCACGAGCTGCGGTTTGCCAGCATCCTCCTGCCAAGTGCTGCAATAGGACGGGGATCCCAGCAGCAGGTCTGCCGTACGCGGCGTCGAGTGCGTACGGAGTGATGCTCGAGGGGGACACTTGGAATCTCCTACCTGCGCCGATCGACGCATGTGCATGATAAGCGCGGTGTTGTCAAAGCCATAATGACGCAGCACACTATCCTGGCGCTTCTCGTCTGCTATCTTCCCCGACCATCGCTCTTCCCGTTCCTCGCGTCGCCCACTGCGGAAAGATTCGCAATAGCCTGGCGATACCTATCTTGTTATATGTTTTCGGAGCAGCGGCAATCACTCCGATGCCGCACACAGGAGGCCCTCTTGAAGAACAACAAGGTTTCTCTCGTCAAGTGCCTACTCATAACGCTCGCCGC
>NZ_JBFAOV010000090.1:0-5088 GCF_040675375.1 Nonomuraea sp. NPDC049607 | reverse complement strand
CCGCACTGGCGCGACTGCTCCCCATACGGCTTCGCCTCCATCGGATCGTGACGCCGGGCACCTTGCCGGCCTGGCACCGCCGCCTGGTCAGCCAACGCTGGACCTACCCAAACACAGCCGGACGTCCACCGATACCGGACGAGCTGCGTGATCTGGTGATACGGCTGGCCAGAGAGAATCCCCGATGGGGGCACCGGCGGATCCAAGGCGAACTGCTCGGCCTCGGCCATCGAATCGTGGAGGGCACCATCCGCCGGATCCTCGCCGCGGCCGGCCTCGATCCAGCGCCACGCCAGGCGACACCGACCTGGCGACCGTTCCTTACTTCGCAAGCCTCCAGCATCTTGGCCTGCGACTTCCTGCACGACGACACCGTGTTCCTCAAACGACTGCACGTCTTCTTCGTCATGGAGATCGAGACACGGCGTGTACACCTGCTGGGCGTCACCTCCAACCCGACGGGCGCATGGACGACCCAGCAAGCCCGGAACCTGCTGATGGACCCGGGTGAACGCGCCGACGCCTTCAGGTTTCTCATCCGAGACCGTGACGGCAAGTTCCCCCGCATCTTCGATGAGACGTTCGCCGCCGCCAGCATGCGGGTCATCAAGACGCCCGTCCGGTCCCCACGAGCGAACGCGTTCGCCGAACGATTCGTGGGAACACTACGCCGAGACTGCCTCGATCACCCGCTCATCCATGGCGAGCGGCACCCGCGCAAGGTCCTGACCGAGTCCGAACACCATTTCAACCATCATCGCCCGCATCAGGGCCGCACCCTCCGCCCTCCGCCCTCCGCTGCACGAACCCCAGCGAAGTGATCGACGTAGCCACCCCGATCCACCGCCGGAGGACCGTCACCGGGCTGATCAGCGAGTACCGCAGAGCAGCCTGACCGTCCGGCAAACGGCCAGCTCGACAGCAGTGTGTCCGCGTTTTGGCACCGCACAGGCCTGGAAGTTGCGGTGGAGGGCCGAGACGCTCATCCCCGCCAGCCTGGCCACGTCCTCGACGGAGAAGGGCTGCGCGTAGGGGGCGCGGATCCACTGCACCGCACGGGCGACGTGGCTGAGGCTGCTGTCGGGAAGCCCGAACTGGCGCACGGTCGGGCCCTGCTCGCCGGTGATCAGCCGCCAGAGGATCTCCCGCTTGATGAGCGGCGCGAGGACGGCAATGTCGCCCGGCCGGTCGAGCAGGCGCAGCAGGCGGACGACGGCGTCGAGGAGCTCGGCGGAGGCGGTGCTGACCGCCAGGCCGGGCGGGGCGTCGTCGCCGAGCTCCGGCAGATCGCCCGCAGCCGCCTGCAGCGTCACCTCCGCGATGGCCGCCGGACGCAGAGTCAGCCCGACGCCGAGGCCAGGGTGTTCAGAACTGGCCTTCGCGAAATGGGCGGTCACCGGCAGATCGACCGAGGCGACGAGATACTGCCCCTCCCGGTACTCGTACAGGCGGTCGCCCAGCGCGAACCGTTTCGTGCCCTGCGCGACGAGCGCCAGAACCTTGCCGTAGGTCGTCGGCGTCGGAGGCTGGGGGCGCTCGGCCTTGAAGATCAGGACGTCCGCAATGGGGGTGCTGAGATCGGGTCGAGCATGGCGGATGAGAAGGTCGCGCAGCTCGTCGAGGGCCATAATCCTGGTCCAAACACCGCGCGGCGCCCGGCGACAACCCGGCCAGCTTCACGCTACCTGTTGTACGCGAAAGGAGGGGTTAGCCCCGGCGAGTGGGCCGGCGCTGCGGTCCGTGGCTTCTGGCTGAACCGCTGGTTCGGCACTGCCACACCTGAGGAGGCACTGTGCGCGCTGTCCCAGGTTCGCCGTCTCGTCGCCAATGGCGTGCTGACCGTCCTCCAAGACCGGCCGTTTCGCTCGAACGCTTCCCTGAACCCGTCTCACTCGCCGAAGCGCCGGCACATGGTGCCAAGACTTGCCTCGTCTTCGAAGACGTGCAAGACAACAGCGGCAGGTAGCAAGCGGCCCTGCAAACGCCCAGCCACTGCTTCGCGCCTCAGCCGCATGGCTCTCGCACCGATGTCAGGCGGGTTCTTGCAGCTCGATCGGGAGGTGGCGGGGGCCGCGGAGCATGGCGTTGTGCCGGTAGGGCGGCGGGTCCTGGATCAGGGTCGCGGTGCCGAGGCCGGGGATCAGCGCGCCAAGGGCGATCTGGGCTTCGAGCCGGGCCAGCGGACCGCCGTAACACAGGTGGATGCCGCCGCCGAAGCCGAGGTGCTGGTTGTCCGGGCGCGTGGGATCGAACCGGTCGGGCTCGTGGAACCGTTTCGGGTCGCGGTTGCCAGAGGCGAGTACGAGCACCAGCGGCGTGCCTTCGGGCAGGGTGAACCCGGCGAGGTCGATGTCGGCGAGCGGGATGCGCTCGCGCATGTGCACCGGGGGCTCGTAGCGCAGCAGTTCCTCCACCGCCCCGGGCAGCAGTCCGGGGTCGTCGCGCAGCCGGTCGAGCTGGTCGGGGTGCCGCAGCAGGGTGAGCACCCCGTTGGTGATCAGATTGACCGTGGTCTCGTGCCCGGCGATGAGCAGCAGGACGGCGGTCTCCGCCAGTTCCTCGCGGGTGAGCCGCATGGCCGGGTCCGGCTCGTTGACGAAGGCGGACAGCATGTCGTCACCCGGGTTGCCGCGTCGCTGATCGGCGAGGTCCACCAGGTACCGGCCCATGTCGGCCCTGGCCTGCCGGCCGGCTCGATCCCGCTCGGTGGTGTCGTCCCCGGTGCCGACGTCGGCGGAGGCGACGATCGCGTCGGACCACTCCCGGAACCGCGGCTCGTCCTCGCGCGGGACGCCGAGCAGCCGGCAGATGACCGCGACAGGCAGCGGGTAGGCGAAGTCGTCGACGATGTCGATCCGGGTGCGGTCGCCCAGCGTCTCCATCAGGTCCTCGGTGACCTCGGTGATCTGCCCGCACATGGCGTCGATGCGGCCAGGGCTGTGCGGGGGGCCGAAGGGTCGCATGGCCAGGGTGCGCAGCCTGTGGTGCTCGGGGTCGTCGAGCCGCAGGAACGGGAGCTGCTGGTCGGTGGACAGATCGGGGTCCGGAGCACGGCGGCTGCGGGGATCGACACTGATCCGCGGGTCGTGGAGCAGGGCGTTGATCTCGTGGTAGGTGCCGACCAGGTAGGTGCCGTCGGCCTGCTGCACCACGGGACCGGCCTCGCGGAGTTCCGCGTACAGGGGGTAGGGGTCGGGGCGGCTGGCGTAGTCGGTGATTCGTCTCAGCAGGGTGTCGGTGGTCATGGTCTGGGCTCCTCGTGGACGGTCGGAAGGGTCAGCCAGGACGCACCATGGTCAGCCGGCGGTCCGGCAGGTGACCGGTGAGCGCGACAAGGGGACCGTGGGAGAGCCCCTTCGGGTCCGGCACGTCGGAGGGAAGCGGCAGCTCGGCGGCGAGGGTACGGTCCGCCGCGCCGGGCGCGGGCGGGAACGGGGCAGCGGTCTCGATCAGGTGCTGGTAGTACTCGAGCGACTTGGCCATGTTGACGGTGACCGCGGCGGTGACCCGGCCCCGGTAGCCGTACACCACCGCCAGCCGGCGCGCCTCCAGCGAGCCCTGCGCGAGGACGATCTGGTCGGAGAAGGTGGGGACGCCCACCGACTTGATGTTGAGCCCGAACTGGCTCGACCAGAACGTCGGCAGCGCGAGATGCGGACGCCGCAGCGGCCCCGGATTGACCATGTTGTGCGCCGCCACCTCGGCCTGCGCGACCGCGTTACCCCAGTGCTCCAAGGAGAGCAGCTGGTACTCGAACAGCGGATGAGGGAAGCGGGAGACGTCGCCGGCGACGAAGACGTCGTCGGTGACGATCCCGTACATGTCGAAGGCCCGGCACCCGCCGTCGCAGGCGATCCCGCGTGGGCCCGCCGCCAGCCCGGCGTCTTTGAGCCATTCGACGTTGCGGACCGCGCCCAGCGCCACGACGCAGACGTCCGCGGCGACGTGGCTGCCGTCGGACAGGTCCGCGCCGGTGAAACGGCCGTTCCCGTCCCCACGCAGGGCGGTGACCGTCACCCCGCAGCGCAGGTCCACCCCGTGGGCCCGCTGCATGCCGGCGGCGAGCTTCGACAACGTGCCGCCGAGCGCGCCCACCAGAGGCGCGGGGCCGCGTTCGGTGACCGTGACCTCCAGGCCCCGTTCCCGGCAGGCCGAGGCGATCTCCGAGCCGGTGAAGCCGCCGCCGATCACCAGCACCCGCTGCGGCCCGGCGGCCAGCCGCTCGGCCAGCCGTCCGGCGTCATCCCAGGTGCGCAGGGTGAGCACCCCGTCCAGGGCGGCCTCCTCCGCGTTGGGCCAGGGCCGCGCCCGGGTTCCGGTGGCGATCAGCAGCCGGTCGAAGGGGAGCGAGTCACCGTCGGCCAGCATCACCCGCTTTCCGAGTGGATCCAGGCCCGTGGCAGTTGCTCCGAGCCGCCAGTGGGCGTCCGGGTCGCGGCGCATCGGCAGCTCGGTGGCGTCCGCCGCCGCCTGGCCGAGCAGCACCTGCTTGGACAGCGGCGGCCTGTCGTAGGGCGGGCGGAGCTCGTCTCCCACCACGGTCAGAGAGCCGGTGAAGCCCTCCTCGCGCAGTGTCTCAGCGGCCCGCAGCCCCGCCAGCGACGCGCCGACGATGACGATCCTGCCCGCCCGCAGGTCATCGGCCATCGACGCTCACCGCCTCGCCGAGGACGATGGCCTGGACCGGGCACGCCACCGCGGCCTGGCGCACGCGCCCCAGCTGGTCGTCGGGGACGACCGGCGTGTACAGCAGCGCCTCCTCCCCATGCAGTCGGAACACCCCTGGCGCGAGAAACACGCACTGCGCGTAGCCCTGGCAGCGGGTGAGGTCCACGACGATCCGCATCCCACCATTCCCTCCGTCACCTCACCCCTGTTCCTGTCCAGAGCAGCGGCAAAGGGAATCGGACAATCGGGGATGCGTCCGGTAATCGCCTGGCAGGCGGCACTGGACAACTCACCGTCAGGCTTCTTCGTGCGCGACCGCCCGTGCGGACGTCAGCCGTGCGGACAAGGCCCAGCGACCGGGACCGAACGCGGCGATGAGCAGGAACCCCCAGCAGAAGAGAGCGGCCTTCTCACCGCCGT
>NZ_JBFAOV010000089.1:0-5093 GCF_040675375.1 Nonomuraea sp. NPDC049607 | reverse complement strand
TGGGGTGTTCACGAGTTGGTCTGACCTGGAACTGAGTGGAGGCTCGGAAGATCGCTTCCCAGGATCCTTGTGATCGTTTCCCTGGAGGGAGGTGGGAGGTTCGTCGTTCTAGGAGGGCAGCCAGGAGGGCCACCAGGGCAGGACACAGTTGCCTGGCGTGCCTTGGGTGGCCAGGTCGTACAGGGTCAGGGCTACCGGCCCGGCGGCCGAGACGGTGATGGTGAGCGCCAGCAGGAGGAGTTCCAGCCACATGCGGCCGGCCAGGCGTGGCAGTCGGGCGAGTAGCTGGAAGGCCAGCGAGATGAGTGCCGACAGCACCGAGACGACCGGGAAGAGAACAAGGCGGCTCACCATCCAGATGGACCCGGCGAAGTTCTCTCCCGCACTCAGGTGGCCAGCGCAGTAGACGTGCGCACGAGCTACCAGGTGAAGCTCGAGGAAGGTTCCGACGGTCGCGAACGCCAGGGCGATGATCACGGGGAATCCGCAGCCGAAGACCCAGCGAATGTCGCCAGCTTCCCTCGAGCGGCTTCTTCGATTGATCACGGCGCCATCAAAGCAGGCCGGTATGTGCCTGATGCGTAGTTAATGTGGAGATCCGGTGCAAGGCGGCTCGGGCGTGAACCCGGAAACGACTCTGGCTTCGTTGCGGAAGTTGCGGCTTGAAAGCAAGGAAGATCTTGTGATGTGTCTGCACTCGCGTGGCTTTCGTGCCTACAGTGTGGAGTTGCAACTATTCGGTGAGTGAGTAAGCCGGAGTGCGGTGAGGCGCTGGGGTCATCAAGCCTGAGGGGGCGATGGTGCCATCACGGTTTGAGCAGATGAGTGTCGCTCAGCTTGTTGAGCGACTGGACGACGAGGAAGCCCAGGCGCGGCAAGAGGTCGTGGCGTGGCGCGAGAAAATCGCCGAGGCCGAGGAGCGACTGGAGCAACTGGCGGCGGTTCGGCGCACCTTGGCCAGGTTGCAGGCCAAGGACGAGGTGTCGGGCCGGAACCCCGTGGAGGATCTTCGGGCGAAGAACGCGGCGAGTGACGGTCGCGATCCCGTTGAAGTGCTCGACCAGAACGCCCCGGGCTCGCACGAGCCGGTCACCGGTGAGGCCGGCCGTCAAAGTCCCGCCGAGTCTCGCCACCTTCAACCGGTGCCGTCCATGGGAGCTCCGGACACTCTTGCTGCCGCGTGGCCCTCGTTGACCGGTGTCAACCGGCAGGTCGTCATCATGTTGGCCTCAGCAGGTCGTCCGATGCGCGCTAGGGAGGTCGCGATGGCGTTGGGCGAGCCGGATATTCACAAGCGGGTGGAAGTCGTCCGGACTCGTCTCAAGCGTCTGATCGACAAAGGGTGGCTGGCCGAGCACCAGCGCGGGCAGTTCTCGATCGCTGAGGGCCTCGACGGCGTCGCGCTGAACGGGGCCGCCGCTGACCATTGATGAGTTTGCCGTCACCCTTGGGCTGCGAGGGGTTGAGCCGAGTGGCCCGGGTCGACGATGAGAGGGTGCCGCCGAGAGTTCAGCTCGGCGGCACCCGGGTTGCGTGAGCGCCCTGCAGGTCTAACTGACGGTGGCTCGCGCGCTTCTGAGCGTAACGCGCGATGCGGTCGCTTGGGGGCCGTCGAGCCTATTTCGCCTGCCCTGCCCGATGTCCGGCAGAGCGGAAAGAGGACGATGATGCCTGTCACACCTGTCGATAGCCGACCCCAGAGCGATGGTCGATCACCAATCGCGCCACCTGCTGCCTTACCGGGTGGTGGGCCACAGCGGCTGACCGAGGGCGCTCTCCAGCAGGGCGATGGTGGCCACGTCGGGCCACGAGGTCCCGGCGAGCAGGTCATTGATGGATTGCCGGTTGACCCCGGACAGAGTGGCCAGGCCGCGCCGACTCAGCTTGCGCGCGGCGAGTTCAGCGGTGAGGGTGGCGGCGATCGCCTGAACGACGACGGCAGCCGGGTGCCCGGCCAGGTCCGCGTGGGGCCAGGCCTGCGGGTTGTCGGCCAGGTCCCGGGGCGCGGTGGAGCGGGCTCGTCCGCCGACCATGACAATGTTCTCCTATCGGTCGAAGTCATCGCGCTGCGTAACGGCAGGTTGTCCTGCCGATATGAGTGGGGTGTGACCCTTGACCCGGACACCTCCCAAGCGATCACCACCTACCGGCCCCAGCACGCCCCACCCGAGTGGGACCTGATCGCCGACACCGTGCGGATGCTGGTGGCCGCGAGCGCCCGCACCTCCCCCTACCGGGTCCAGCGCCTGCTGACAGTGACCACCCGGTTGGCCGTGTGGTGCCACCGCACCGGCCTGCCGGATGACCCGGAAGTGTGGTTGCGGCACGAAACGATCGACGCGTTCGTCCTGACCGGCTGCACCGATCTGGCGCCGGGTTCGGCGCAGACCTACCGCAGCTGGCTGCGGCACATGCGCGCCACGCTGGCCTGGCTGGAACGCGGCGAACAGGTGCCGCCGCCGATGAAAGCGCCCACTGCCGTCAGTCAGCCGTACTCGGCCGCCCAGCTCGGGCAACTGCGCGCCTGGGCGGACCATCTGCGTGGTCAGGCCCGCCACGACGCCCTCGCCCTGATGGCGCTCGGCTTCGGTTGCGGCCTGACCCCCGGCGAGATCGCCGCCGTCCGCGGCACCCACCTGCGCCACCTGGACTCCGGCGCGGTCGTGATCGCTGTCCCCGACACCAGCAGGTTGATCGTCTGCCGGGCCGCGTGGGAACAGGTGCTCGCCGAGACCGCGACCGCCGTCGGGGACAGCTTCCTGTTCCGGCCCCGCCGCCTCGTGCCGCACTTCAAGAATCTGTTCAGCGGCTGGTCCGCCCGACACCGGCCCACCGGCGGACTGCCCGCCCTGTCGGCGCGCCGGTTGCGCGCCTCCTGGCTGGTGGAACTGCTCACCGCCCGCATCGACCCCGGCGTGGTGGCCGCCGCGGCCGGGATGAGCGTGGCGGCGCTGGCCCGCTACCAGCATTTCGTCCCCGCTCTGGATGAGCAGAGCGCGGTCGCCCTGCTGCGCGGCCGCACCGATGAACGGGCAGGTTGAGTACGGCAGCGCCACCCGCCTGGCCTCCGCGCACCACCCGAGCACGAGCAGCCCGCCCCCGACCACCCGCCAAACAGGCGTTGCAGGTCCCCGACGCCGTCGTCGACCACTACGCCCGCCTGCTGGACGCCTCCGGCATCATGACGTTGATCAACGCCGAGCTCGGGCGCCGACCGGGCCCGGCCGGGCTGCCGATCCGCGCGGTGCTGATCTGCCTGCTGGTCTCCATCCACTACACCGGCAAGGCCACCCTGTCCGAAGCCTGGCGACTGGCTGCCTTCTCCCTGACGGCGACCGCGCGTGACCATCTCGAGCTTGAGGCCGACCCGGTCGACGCCGACGACCCGCATGCCTGTCTGGCCAGCTCCCGGCGCTTCTACCGAGCATTTGACCGGCTCACCAGCCTGCTCGACCCAGCCCGGCACGACCGCCGCGCCCGCCTCCCCCAGCCAGATGCCGACCAACTGGCCACCACCTGGGAGGACACCGATCCCGAGCACACACGGCTGCGGGACCTGCTGCAAAACATCGTCACCGCGCTCGTGCTCACCCCGGTCAAGTGGGCCAAAGGCCGCGGCTACCTGGCCGGCTTCCAAGGCGACGTCGGGATCGACACCACCGCAGTGCCCGTCTTCGCACGACCGCCACGCGTCCGCCGCTCTACCGGTGAATTGGTGGCTTCCACCGAGATCACCGCAGGCTGGCACCATTCGGCCGGAAAGACCGAGCCGGAGTTCGGCTACAGCGCCACGCTCACCGTCGCCGCCCGCACCACCACCGCCGTCACCACCACCACCGTCACCGCCACGTTCCCCCAGCTCGCGCTCGGCCTGGTCCTCGACACCCCGCACAAACGCATCGGCCAGAACGCTCTGGCCACCCTGCACCCGTTGACCGGACTCGATCTGCCCGCACGCTTCGCCGTCGTCGACCGCGCCTACACCGATCAGCAGCCCGACCATTTCGCCCGGCCCGTCCGCGCTCTCGGCTACAAACTCGCCCTGGACTACAAACTCCTCAACCGAGGAGTGCAGGGCAGCGTCCACGGCACCCTGCTCGTCGACGGCACCCTGGCCTGCCCGTTGATGCCTGACCGCCTCGCCCACGCCACCACCGGCCTGGACGATGACGCCATCCGCGCCCCGTCCGAGGAACTGGCCACGGCGATCGCCGCGCGCGAGCCTTACTTCCTGCAGCTCAAACAGAGCCCGAACGCCAGCGGTGCCGTCCGCCTCCAGTGCCCGGCCGCCGGCACCTCTCCATCGGTCAGCTGCGCGCGATTCGACCGTCTCCACCAGCGCGAACCCGGACGGCCAGCCGCTGTCGACCTGTCCGACGCCCGGCGACGAGCCGCTCACCCCTCGGCCAAACCTCGCGTCCTGACACCCTTCCCCGACCTTCCCGCCGATCAGCAGCCGAAGATCTGCCGCCAGCGGAGCATCACCCTGCACCCGGCCGACCTGGGTCACCTCGACAAGTTCCGCCAGGACCTGCCCTACCTCAGCCCGACATGGAAACGGACATATGGATCTGCGAGGGCGCAAACAGAGGGCTTGAACGGCCGTTTGAAGGGCTTCGCCCTGGATCTTGGTGAGCCAAAGAACCGACTTGCCCACGGACGCGTCGCCCAGTCCATCCTGGCCGCCTTGATCGTCACGGTCGCCAACGACGACTTCCTCGACCAGTGGCGCCACACCCACCAGCCCGAGCACATCGCAATCCAGCCGCCGGACATCACCGCAGATCTCCCTGATCAACGTCCCAGCGAGCCACCCACACCGAACGGGACATCCCCACCTCGGACTTAAGCCGCAATTCGCCTCATCAAGACCCAGCACCCCGCCAGCCGAGGGCTTCGCCATGCCCACCGGCCGGTCCACCGCGTCCCGACAGCCGCGCGACAGCACCCGAGCCTTCCACCACGCTCGCTCCACAGGCCCCGAAACCACGCGAATGCGAATCGGGCACCCCTGAAACGACAAGATCCCGCCCGATCATCAAGATCAGACGGGATCCCGTCAACTTCAGTCCAGCCGTTTCAAGAACGGCTCC
>NZ_JBFAOV010000088.1:0-5096 GCF_040675375.1 Nonomuraea sp. NPDC049607 | reverse complement strand
GACCTTGTTGGTGACCGCGGTGATGCGCCTGCGCAGCGCGGGGTCAGCGAGAAAGCGCAGGAGCGCCACGGTGCGCACACTGCGGCCGACCTCCCGGAACGCCTTGTAGATCTCGTTCTTGCGCGAGTGGGAGCCGAGCCGGCGCAGCAGGGTGACGGAGTTGAGCCTGCCCTCGCGGATGGAGATCGCCACCCGCATCAGGTCGGGCCACATCTTCTCCACCAGCTCTCAGTCGATCACATTACGGGCGCCGCTCTCAGCGCGGAACAAGGAGTCGGTGTGGTGGTAGGCGACCTGGTCGGTGTGCTGCGACCTGCGTGCCGTCAGTGCCCACGCTGCTGCCATCGCCCCAGGCCTTGACCACGTCCAGCTGGGTGAAGGCGTTGACCACGTCGGTGATCGCCTTGTTCGGATTGGCCAGGGTGATGTGCCGGTTCTTGGCCGGCGAGATCTCATGCGCGGTGATCCCCTCGATGTGCCGGGACGCCTCGGCCGGGCCCATGTTCGACCCGCACGCGAACGTGGTCAGCACGTAGCGGTCCTGCGGTTTCTTCAGCTTCGGGTCGTGGCCGGAGGCGGGCCCGAAGTGCCGGTGCCAGCCCAGCCAGTACGCGGTGCGTGAGATGATCTCGATCAGCGTGCGCTCGGGCATCCGCGCCTTGATCTCGGCACCCAGCTTGAGGGCGGCCGCACTGGTGCCGACCCCGGCCAGCCGCTTGAGCGTCGGGGTGCCGTCCTTGGCGAACGTCAAGTCCTCGTTGCCGGCGTAGCCGGCGTCCAGGTGCTCGGCGGCTTGGCGGTGGCGCTCCTTCGGCTCGGCCACGAACTCGGCCGCGCTCGCCGGCAGGCCCGCCTCGGCGCAGTAGGCCGCCGGCAGGGGCCGGCACTGATCGAAGGTCAGCAGGTGCGAGCTCCAGTCGCCGTACTCCGCCGCCCCGGTTACCGCGATGTCCCCCGTGCGTAACTCCTCGGCCAAGTAGGCGAACCCCAGATCCAGGCGGCGGCCATTCGCGCCGTGAGCGGGGATGAGATCTCTGGTCTTGCCCCAGTGGGTGAGGGCGTGCTCCAGAGCCTCCAGCACGCTGCGGTCGGCGGAGGTCGCCTTGAACCTCGACACGGCGGCCAGAGCGAGCATGGTGGACCGGTCGGCCTTGAAGAACTGCTGGATGAGCAGTTCGTGGTTGTCGTGTTGGTAGGCGGATACCTCCTCGATGTCGGCCAGTTGCGCGGCCGCGCCGCCAGCCCGCTCCACCACCTGGCGGACCGACCCCATCCCCGCCGCCTGCATCCGCACCGCCTTGACCGGCGCCTCGACCGCGGCCTCCGGATCGGCCCGCTGATCTGGCAGTGCCCGATCCGGCACGCCGTTCACATACCTGACGCTCCCCGAGCCGGGCACTGTCTATCCCGTCGAATGATCAGCGCTCAGCCATGAAAGTTGCCGAGGTAGAAGAACCTCTACCCCTGATCGGTAAGCAGCCCTATCGTCAACCACCAAGGCAGCTAAGATCATCGAAGGCATGGATGCGTCACTGGAAATCGTGAAGGTCAAGCGGCAACTTCGGCGGATGCAGGTTTGCCTGATCACCGCAGTGGCCGCCGCGGTCGCCACGGCGGTGGTCGTGGCCAACAGTGGGGAAGCCGTCGCGCAGGACGGCGGTAAGGCCAAATTCGACGAGATCGAGGTCCAGCGGATCAACGTGGTGGAGCCGGACGGCAAGCCGCGCATGGTCTTGAGTAACAAGGAAAGGTCGTCGGGCGTCGTCGTGAACGGCGTCGATCTGGGCAATGCCGGCACGCGGCCGGGTATGACCCTGTACAACAGCGAGGGAGATGAGTCCGGCGGCCTGGGCACCGACAACGGTGTCAACGACGGAAAGCCGCGGGCGGTCGGGCAGCTCTCCTTCGACCAGTACAAGCAGGACCAGACCCTCGTTCTCCGGTACATGGAACAAGTCGGCGTCCGAGGCGTCGGCCTGGCGGTCAATGACCGGCCCGAGGCGCCCCTTCCGGAGTCCTACGAGGAGTACAAGAAGATCGAGCAGATGCCCCCCGGTCCGGCGCGGGACCAGGCGATGGCCGCGTACAGGAAAAAGTACCCGAGCCCGCAGAGGGTCTTCATCGGCAAGAACCCCGACAAGTCGTCGGCCGTGACGCTCGCCGACGGCAAGGGCACGCCGCGTATCGTGATGCGGGTCGATCAGGACGGCAACCCCCAGATCCAGTTCCTGAACGCCAAGGGCAAGGTCACTCGGACGATCAAGGGCTGATGAAGAACGTCACCTCCCTCTGGCAGGCGATTACGGGGAACCCGCTGCGGTTCCTCGGGTCGCCATGGCCCTGGCGGGCGCTCGCCTACCTGCTGACCAGTCTGCCCGGCGGCGTTGCGGTGGCCGTGGTGGCCGCCTTCGGACGGCAGACCGCGCTGCTGTTCGCGATGATCACGTTGTTGATCGTCGCCGTCGTGCTGAGTGGACCGATCGCCTCCCTCGAGCGCTGGCGGCTGAGGCTGATCGACCCGGCGGCGGTCGCTACGCCGAAGCCGAGAACGCCGATCTCCTTCGCGAACCCGACCGCCTGGCGCGAGATCGGCTACGCGCTGCTGTGGGCGACGATCCTGCCTGCGGTCAACGGCCTCGTCATCTCTTTGGCGGCGTTGACCGTCTTCTCCTACGCCTCGGCTCTCCCGTCTGGCGCCTCACCGCTGGTGGTGTTGTTGGCCGTCGTCGTGGTGCTGGTCGGGCTGGCCGGTTGCGCGTACCTGTTCACGGTGGTGGCCGCGGCGCAGGGGGCGCTGACGCGGGGTCTGCTCGCCGCGCCCCTCGAGGAGCGGATGATCGAGTTGACCCGGTCGCGGGCCCGGTTGGTGGACGCCTTCGAAGCCGAGCGGCGGCGCATCGAACGGGATCTGCACGACGGCACTCAGCACCAGCTCACCGCCGTGCTCATGCAGCTCGGTCTCGCTCAGCTGGACGTACGGGAAGACCCGGAACGTACGGCGAAAGCCATCAGCCTGGCCTACGACCACACGCAGACCGCGCTGGACGAGTTGCGCCGCGTCATCAGAGGCATCCATCCCTCCGCGCTCACCGACCGGGGGCTCGGGGTCGCCGTCACCGACCTGGCCCGCCACTGCCCCATCCCGGTGACCCTGGACCTCGACCTACCCCGCCGTCCGCCTGCGGGCGTGGAGGCGGCGGCCTACTTCTGCATCTCGGAAACCCTCACCAACGCGATCAAACACAGCAAGGCACAGAACATCGCGATCAAAGCGAAACTGTCGGATCATCTTCTCGCCCTCGACGTGCACGACGACGGCATCGGCGGAGCCGACGCCGCGAAGGGAAGCGGGCTCACCGGGCTGGCCGATCGGATCGGCGTGCTTGAGGGAACCCTGTTGCTCAGCAGCCCGCGGGGAGGGCCCACGGCGATCCGGGTGGAGCTGCCATGCGGTTGATGATCGCCGAGGATTCGGTGCTCCTGCGGGAGGGGCTGACCGGCATCTTCACCCGGTTCGGCTGCGAGGTGGTCGCCGCCGTGGGCAGCGCCGACGAGCTGCTGCGCGTCATCGCCCGAGACCTGCCCGACGTCGTCGTGGTGGACGTCCGCATGCCGCCGAGCTTCCACGACGAGGGGCTGCGGGCCGCCATTCAGCTGCGTGGCGAGCATCCCCGGCTCGGCATCCTCGTCCTGTCGCAGTTCGTCGAGGCGGCAGCGGCCGGGGAACTGCTGGAGGCTGGCACGCGCGGCGTCGGTTACCTGCTCAAGGACCGGATCGGCGCGATCAGCCAGTTCGTGGAGGCGGTGCGTGAGGTCGCCGCCGGGGGCACGGTCATCGATCCTGACGTGGTCCACCAGCTGCTGGTCCACCATCGCGCGCACGATCCGCTGGACGCGCTCTCGCCACGCGAACGCGAGGTGCTCGCGCTGGTTGCCGAGGGTCGGTCGAACAGTGCGATCGCCCAGCGCCTGTATGTGTCAGAGGCCGCCGTGGCCAAGCACGTCACCGGCGTATACACCAAGCTGAACCTCGGCCCGGACGCCGACGACCACCGCAGAGTGCTCGCCGCGCTGACCTTTCTCCGCTCGCGCTGACCTCGAAGCCGCATGGACGATTCGCAGCTCCGGTGTCCTCGGAGACAGCACTGGGGCCGTGACCCGGAACTTGCCTGACGGGTTATCTGGGGTTTGTCAGGTAAGTAGGTTACGTCAGGAGACGGTCTGGGAAGCGCCCGAAGCCCTGGGGCTCCTGGACTGAAAGCATCACTGCTGTCCGTCGAACAGGTCTACATATTCTGGGCATCGTGATCACGCCGCATACGCCTGGGGAACCTCGTCCCGTTCAAGGAGGCGCCTTCTCCGACGCGCCGCAGGTCGTGGGCCGCTACCTGCGACACCGCCACAGCGGGGTGCACAGCCCCAACCACGTCATGGAGGAACCAGCACTCCTTGACGAACTGGGGCCAGTCGCCGGCCTCCGCGTGCTGGACCTCGGTTACGGGGACGCCGCCATCGGCCGCACCCTGCTCGCCGCTGGCCGCCGCAGTTACCTCGGCATCGACGGCTCGACCGAGATGACCCGCGCGGCCACGGCCACCCTCGCAGGCACCTCTGGCCGCGTGGAAGGATGGACATCGAGACGTTCTCCGCCCCACCGCACACCTTCGATCTGATCATCTCTCGCCTGGCGCTGCACTACATCGACGACCTCGACGCCGTCCTGGCGGCCTGCTGGCGTGGTCTATCACCCGGCGGACGCCTGCTGATCACGGTAGTTCACCCCGTCATCACCTCCCACGAAGCTCGCCAGAGCACAGAACAAGCACGCACCAACTGGGTCGGTCGACGACTACTTCCGCCCCGGAGCACGCCAGCGCAACTGGCTGGGCAACACCGTCACCTGGTATCACCGGGCCATCGAGGACTACGTCACCGCCCTGACACGCGCGCAGTTCGCCTGTGCGGTGCCAAAACTCGTCCATGGCGTCTGACCGGGCCTTCTATCCTCAGCACTCGTGTTCCTACGCCTGCTGTATCTGCTGATGGTCCGGTTGTTCGGCTGGTTGACGCTTCTCTCGCGGGGCGACACCTCCAAG
>NZ_JBFAOV010000087.1:0-5391 GCF_040675375.1 Nonomuraea sp. NPDC049607 | reverse complement strand
GCCCAGGCGGCCGCCCAGGACCGCCAGCAGGTCGGTCAGCATCGCGGCGAGCTCGTCGGGGCTGAGCCACAGCGTGCCCTGCCGGTAGGAGACCGAGTCGGCGACCGGGTCGGCGCCCTCGCGGCGCAGGTAGGCGTCGAACTCGGCGATCAGGACGGCCATGGCGGCGGCGAACCCCCTGCGGTGGTCGTCGAGCGACATCGCGGCGGCGGCGCCGGCGTCGATCGCGGGACGGTCCTGGCGCAGCCGGTAGCGGCGCTCGGTGGCGCCGCGTACGCGCTGCTCGCCCTCGATCTCCAGGAAGCCGCCCTCGGTGAGGTGGGCGACCTGGCGGTAGACGGTGATCTTCGGAACCTCCGGCATGCGGGCGCAGAGCTGCGCGATCGTCATCGTGCCCGCGGCGGACACGGCGTGCACGATGCGCAGCCGTACGGGGTGCAGCAACTGCTCGACAGGATCCATGGCCCAACGATTTCATATGAGATACCGTTATCCAAAATGAAAACGTTCGGACGGCGGAGGAGGACGCATGCGAGACGTGCGGGGGCGGGCGGTGCCGGTGAACGGACGGCACGTCTACGTCGAGGAGTCCGGCGACGGGCCCTCATGGGTGGTCTTCGAGGCGGGCGGCGGCTGCGGGCGCACCTGCTGGGACGCGGTGACGCCGCTGCTGGCGTCCAGGGCGCGGCTGGTGACCTACGACCGCGCCGGGCGCGCGCGCAGCGGCCCCGCCGGAGGGCCGCTCGGCATCGACGACCTGGCCGCCGACCTGGTCGCGATGACCGAGGCCGTCGTGCCGGGGGAGTTCGTGCTGGTCGCGCACAGCATGGGCGGGCTGGTCGCCCGCCGGGCCGCCGAGCGGCTCGGGCCCCGGCTGCGGGGGCTGCTGCTGGCCGACGTCCTGCCGGAGACCTCGCCGGTGTACGACACCTGGGACCGGACCGCCGAGCAGGTCGACCGCATGCTGGCGGTGTCGCAGGCGCTCAGCCGGTTCCGTCCCCTGGCGCGGTTGTTCAGCGGGAACGTCCGGCGGTTGTTCCCCGCAGACACCTACCGGACCATGCTCGCCGAGGACTTCACCCCGGCCGGGGTCGCCCAGACCCGCAGCGAGGTCCGGGCCGTGGCCGCCGCGATCCCGGAGTTCCGGGCCCGGCCGCCGCGGCTCCCCGAATGCCCGGCGATCGTGTTGTCGGTGACCCGCGCCGCCCGTGGGCGGGAGCGTCAGCACGCCGCCAACCGCGAGCACCAGCGCCGTTACGCCGAGAGCCTGCCCGACGGGCGCCACGAGGACGTCTCCGCGGGGCATCTGGTCCAGGCCGAGCAACCGCACCTCGTTGCCGACCGCACGGCCCGCCTCCTCCACCACGCGTCCTGATCGGTGGCGCATCGGTGGTCACGTCCGGTCCTCGCAGGCCGCCTCGGCCGGGACGGGGACCGTACCAGGTCGTTCCGGACGCGGGCGTGCGGAGGAGGCGGTGAGGCGGCGGTCCGCCACGGCCACCAGGGCGGCGAGCAGCACGAGCGCCGCCCCCGCGGCCAGCAGCGCCCTCGGCCCCAGGACGAGCGCCGCACCGGCCGCGGCCGCCCCCACTGAGGACAGCCCCATCTTGAGCCCCGCCACCGACACGAAGACCTGCGCCCGCGCCCGCGGCGGCGAGTACGCCGACCGTGCCGCCAGGCTGGCGGCGAACAGCGGCGCGTTGGCGAACCCGGCCAGCCCGAACGCCGCCACGGCCACCGGATAGACGGGCGAGAACGCGCACAGGACCAGGGCGACGGCCAGGATCACCACGTGCCGGACCGTCAGCCGCTCCGGCTCCCCGCGCAACGGGAACGCCGTCACCGCCAGCGAGCCCGCGAGATTGCCCAGCCCGTACACCGCCGCCAGAGCCGCGCCGGCCGTCGCGCCGTGGCCGAGCCGGGCGCCGAACTCGACCGCGACCACGGTCAGCCCGCCGGCGGTGACGGCGGTGAGCAGCGTGGCGACCAGCACCCGCCGCAGCGGCCCGACCGTGACCATGAGCCCCAGGGCCTGCCGCACCGTCATGGCCCCTTCACCCCGCCGAGCGGTCGCGTCGCTCCCGTCATGGCCCTCTCGCCGGTGAGCGGCGGGGTCGGCCGGGAGGGTCAGGACGAGGGCGCCCGCCACCACGGCGGCCGCCCCCAGCGCGAGGACGGCGGACAGCGGGCCGGTCATCGCGGCCAGCCCCGCGGCCAGGGCGGGACCGGCCGTGCCGCCCACCCCGTACGTGACCGCGTCCCAGCCTTCGGCCCGTCCCCGCGCCATCCGCCCGCGGGCGGCGATCTCCGGCAGGCGGCTGCTCAGCCCGCCCGTCACCATCGGGCCGCCGGCCCCGGCGACCAGGAGCAGCGCGCCCACCACGGGCAACGGCGCGACGCCCATGAGCGCCGCGCCGGCCGCCAGCGCCGCTCCGTGCAGCGCGAAGGCCCCCGCCAGCAGCCGCCGCCCGTCGGCGGCCCCGTCCAGCCGGCGCGCCAGCCAGGGGCCGAGCAGATGGGGCACGGTCAGCAGGGCCACGAACAGGCCGCCGGCCGCGGCGCCCTGGGGGAGACGCTGGATCGCGAGCAGGATCAGGCACACGGTGGCGCCGCCGTCCACGCATCGGACCAGCGTCGCCGCGCCGACGTACCGGACCGTCGGCCATCCGGCGAAGGACGGCTCCGGCCTGTGGGTCTTCACACCGACTCCATTCGGTAACTGGCAAAAGGAAGAACAACAGTTACCGACCTTAGGGAGTCCCCTGGAATGCGGTCAAGGGCTCACGCGGGGAAGCAGTCGCCGGACGGGGCGAGCCGGGCCGACATGTTGCGCTCCATCATGTGCAGCGCCGCCTGCCCGAGATCCGGGTGGATGGACGCCACGCAGTCGGGCGGCACGGTCAGCTCGTAGTGCCGCACGTACGCGTCCAGCGCGCTGTACAGCACGCACTGCTCCGTCACCTGCCCCGCCAGGACGACCCGCTCCGCCCGGCTCTGGGACAGCAGGTACTCCAGGGACGTGCCGAAGAAGGCGCTGTGCCGCACCTTGGGCAGGAACGCGCACCCCGGCGGCGGCAGGACCGGCCGCACCAGGTCGGGCCGCCGGCCCTTCATCGCCCGCTCCTCGATCTCCCGCCGGTCGGCGGCGAAGTCGCCGTAGTTGTCATTGACGTACACGAGCTCGATGTCGTCCCGCTCGCCGGCCCGCGCGACCAGCTCCGCCAGCGGTTCGACGATCGGCTCCACCTGCCGCGCGAGCTGCTCGGCGTCCTGGTGCTCGTACGGGTTCAGCATGTCGATGACGACCAGCGCAGATCTTGCCATAACCCCTGTCCTGTCCAGGGGGCTGCCGTTTTATCCAGGACAAATCGGGGCAGACACCCCCGATCCCGTGCCAGGGGCCGACCGGCGGCCCCCGGCACGCTCACGGGGTGGTCAGTTGTTGTCGACGAACTGCTGGGCGAGGGTCCTGCCCAGCGTCACGGCCTGGTTGTGGTTCTCGATGGCCGAGACCTTCGTCCCCGAGCCGGTGAACACGATGTACGTGACGCCGGAGTCGGTGCCGCCGTTGCTCGGGTCGGGATTGATGCCCAGGTCGGCGGCGGTGCGGTAGGAGGCCTCGCCGATGATCCCCGACGGGCCCGTGTCGCCCATGACCGCGTACTCCACCTGGCCGTTGTAGATGACGGCCACCACCGTCCCGCAGCCGATGCCCTTGGTCCGGTAGTCCCAGATCGAGCTGGGGCTCGGCACCACCATGTACGCCAGCTGCGCCGCGTTCAGCGGCGTGTCGGACGTGGTGTGGCAGAACGTGTCGGCCTGGAAGCAGCAGTCGGTGTTCTCGTTGCACTGCGTGGTGCGGACGCCGTCGCAGTCGATGTCCAGGTCGCCCTTCCAGAACACGCCGCCGGTCTTGCCGCACACCGGGACGGTCCCCGAGGAGACGTCGGAGTCGGTCTTGTACTTGCCGTTGGAGATCTGGGCGCATGTGGTGACCTTGGCGAGGAGCTGGTCGGCGGTGGGACCGCCGGTGCCGCCGGTCGCGGTGCCGGTGACCGCGGCGCTGTGCGCGGACTCGTTGCCCGCCGCGTCCACCGCCGTGACCGTGTACGTGTGCGTGGACCCGGAGGTCAGCCCCGCCACCGTGGCGCTCGCGGTGGGCGAGGTCGCCACCACGGCGGTGCCCTCGTAGACGCGGTAGCCGGTGACGCCCACGTTGTCGGTGGAGTCGGTCCAGGCCAGGGAGATGCTGGCGGCCGAGGCGCCGGTCACCCGCGGGCCCGCGGGCACGGTGGGCGCCTGGCCGTCGGGGCCGCCGGAGCCGCTGACCGACAGCCTGTCCACGTTCGGGCCGCCGTCGGCGCCGGTCCCGGTCGCGCGGACGGTGTTGACGCCGGCGTTCAGCGTCACGGTGGCGCGGGCGTCGGCCCAGGTGTCCCAGCTTCCGGTGCCGGGGAAGGCCAGGCCGGTCACCGCGGTGACGCCGTTGACGGCGATGTCCATCGGGCGGGCGACGGCGGTGCCGTTGGCGTAGCGGAAGGTCAGCGTGTGGCTGCCGGCCTCGGCGACGTTGACCGACCACTCGACGGAGCCGCCGGCGGCGTTGACGTAGTCGACGAACCCGGTGCCGGTGTAGCCGGTGTGGTTGGTGGCGACGCTCGCCTGGGTCAGCGTCGCGGCCTCGGCCTGGTATTCGGTGGCCGGGGCGTCGGCGGTGGTGGCCTCCAGGAAGTCGAGGTTGGGGTTGCCGCCCGCGGAGGCGGCGGTGACGCGGATCTTGTTGTCGCCCTGGTTCAGGGTGGCGGTGAGGGTGGAGGTCGCCCAGGTGTCCCAGTTCGCCGTCGCGCCGAACGAGCGCCCGGCCGACACGACCGTGCCGTTGACGGAGACGTCGGAGGTCCGGGCCGAGCCGGTGCCGTTGGCGTACCTGATGGCCAGGGTGGCGGTGCCGGCCGCCGGGGCGTTGACGGTCCACTCCGTGTACGGGCCGGCCGTGTTGTCGCTGTTGACGAAGCCGGTGCCGGAGAACCCGGCGTGGTTCGCCTCGACGGCGCCCTGGACGTTGGTGGCGTTCTCGGCCTCGTAGCGCACGGTCGCGGCGCGGGCCGGCAGCGCGACGAGCGCGGAGACGGCCAGGCACGCGGCGGCGATCGGGACGAGGGTGCGTAAGCGGGTTGCGAGCACGGTCACTCCCTCGGGGGCTATTGGATGGCGGAGCGGCGGATCGTGTCGGCGGTGCCGTCGCCGTTGTTGTCGGAGTTGGTCGAGCCGAACCAGATGGCGGCGGCGTTCGGCACCTTCTCGACCGCGCGCAGCCTGCCGTAGGTGGCGTTGAAGTAGGAGTTGACCGTCGAGACGTTCTCGCCGTTCAGCACGATGCGCCACAGCCGC
>NZ_JBFAOV010000086.1:0-6138 GCF_040675375.1 Nonomuraea sp. NPDC049607 | reverse complement strand
TCGACGAACTGCCATTGCTGCTGGTTCTGGTTGTTCCTGGTCCATTGGGTGATGCGGCCGCCGTCGGCGGTGGACAGGTTGTAGACGTCCAGGGCTTTGCCGCTGTTGCGGTTGACCAGGACGTACCAGGCGTTGGTGTCGACGGTGGCCGCGTCGGCGGGCTGTGTGGCGATGAACAGGCTCACCAGCAAGGTGGCCACCGTCGCCAGGACGGTCAGGAATCGGAGTCTCACGTTTGCGCCTTTCGGTCAGGGGGTGGTGAGGTCGAAGCGGCGTACGGTGATCGCGCCGCCGAGGGACTGGGTGGCGTAGTTGAAGATCCCGAAGCGGTAGCCCATGAAGAACTGCCAGGCGTTGTTCAACGTGAAGGCCGGGCCGAGGCTGGTGAAGGTGCTGCCGTCGGTGCTGTAGGAGAAGCGGGCCGCCCTGCCGGAGCCGGGCCGGATGTCGGCGTTGACCCGTAGCCAGATCCGGCCGCCCGAGATGTTCGCGCTCGCCGCCTCGGCACCGGTGCCGGTGGTCTGCCAAGAGCCGTTCATGGTCAGGCCGTTGGTCATCACGACCCGGTTGACGCCGTTGTCGCGTTTGACGCCGATCCAGGCCGACTGGTCGCGCAGCATCGCCAGCCCCGAGCGGTCGCCGTTGGCCATCTGGGAGTAGTCGAGCTCGATCGTCGCCGTGGAGGACGGGCCCTGGATGCGGTGGGTCAGTGTGTTGCGCGCGTTGTAGAGGTCGCCTGTGACGGTCGCGGTCTGCAGGCGCAGGCCGTTGCCGGTGGAGAAGCGGCCGGTGTCGGGGTTGTGGTTCCACTCCCAGCGAGGGCCGAGCGCGGCCGAGGTGAAGGTGTCCGGGCCGGTCATGGACGCCACGGTGCGGCTGGTCTGGATGTTCGGCTTGGGGTAGGCGGCTCCCCAGCCTCCGTTGACGGTCTGCACGTTCGGCCAGTCGCCGGTCCAGGTGATCGGTGCGAGCGCCGGGACGCGTCCGCCGGGGTAGGCGTCGACGAACGCCATGTAGTACCAGTCACCGTTCTGGGTCTGGACGAGCCCGCCCTGGTGCGGGACGCCGCCGCCGGAGATGGGGCCGGGCAGGTCGAGCAGGACCTGGCGCATCTCGTACGGGCCCCACGGCGAGGTGGAGCGCAGGACGTACTGGCCGTTGGCGGGGCGGGTCAGCCAGATGTAGTAGTAGCCGTTGCGCTTGTAGAAGCGGGAGCCTTCCAGGGTGCCGATGTTGCTCGGCGTCTGGAACACCTGCTGGCTGCGCACCTGGCTGAGGCCGTCGGCCGAGAGCTGGGCCACGCTGATGGTGCTGTTGCCGTAGGCGACGTACATGGTGTCGTCGGAGTCGATCAGCAGGCCGGCGTCGTAGTAGCAGTTGTTGATCTGTGAGCGCTTGGTCCACGTGCCGTCCACGGCGGAGGCGGTGTAGACGTAGGTCCGGTTGAACTCGACGCAGCCCATCCAGTAGTAGGTGCTGTTGCTGGGCCGGTAGTTCAGGGTCGAGGCCCAGATTCCCTTGACGTACGCCCGGCCGCCGTTGAGGTCGTAGGCGCCGGAGCCGAAGTCGAGGCGCGGCACCGAATGTCCGGCGTACTCCCAGTCGACCAGGTTGTAGGAGCGCAGGATCGGCGCGCCGGGCGAGTAGTGCATGGTCGAGGCCGAGTAGTAGTAGGCGTCGCCGACGCGGATGATGTCGCCGTCGGCGAAGTCCTGCCAGACGACCGGGTTGGCGTAGCCGCCGTCGCCGGTGACCGGGACGAGTTGCCATTGCTGGTTGGCGCCGCCCCAGTCGTCGTACTGGACGATGTTGGCGCCGTCGGCGGTGGAGGCGCCCTGGACCTCCAGGGCCTTGTTGCTGTGGCGGGAGATGAGCCGCACGTAGCCGTCGGAGCTGTCGGTCAGCCGCCATTGCTGGTTGTTGCCGTTGAGGTCGGCCCATTGGACGATGGCGCCGCCGTTGGCGGTGGAGAAGTTGTAGACGTCCAGGACTTTGCCGGAGTGGCGGGACTTGATCCGGTAGTAGCCGCCGCCGGAGTCGACGAACTGCCATTGCTGCTGGTTCTGGTTGTTCCTGGTCCATTGGGTGATGCGGCCGCCGTCGGCGGTGGACAGGTTGTAGACGTCCAGGGCCTTGCCGCTGTTGCGGTTGACCAGGACGTACCAGATGCCGGTGTCGACCGTCGCGGCCGACGCCTCCTGAGCGGTGAGTGCCACGGCCACGACAAGCAGGGCCGACAGGGCCGCGAGGACGCGCCTCACATGAACCTCCAGAGATTGTCGTTCGAGCCGTCGTCGTCCGCGAGCACGACCTGCGCGCCCTGGGAGGTGCCCGTCACACCGAGGACCCGGCCGCCGTTGGCGCACTGCACGCGGAAGGCGGCACCCGCTCAGTGGCGCAGCCGCCAGCGATGGTCGGCGGTGCCGTTGTCCGCCCACTGCACGACACGCGACCCGGCGGCGGTGCCCATGTTCTCCACGCCGAGCACCTTCTGGCTGTTGGAGTTGCGCAGCCGCAGGTGGCCGCCGGTGTCGACGATCGCGGTCCACAGGTGGTCGGCGGTGCCGGTGTCGCCCCACTGGACGACGAGCGCGCCGTCGGCCGTGGACATGCCGGTGACGCCGAGCACCATCCCGGTGCCCACGTTCTGGAGGCGTCGCGCGCCGTTCGGCACGAACCGCCACTGGTTGTCCGGGCTGCCGTCGTCGGGCACCTGGACCACCTGGGCGCCGTTGGCGGTCGAGCCGTTCTGGACGCCGAGCAGCTTCGAGCTGTTGACGTTGCGGATCTTGACCGAGCCGTCGCCGACGTCGGTGACCGTCCAGCGGTGGTCGGCGGTGCCGGTGTCGCCCCACTGGAGCACCCGGGCGTTGTCGGCGGCCGACATGTTCTCGACGCCGAGCACCTTGCCGCTGTGCACGTTGCGGAACCGCAGGGCGTTGCCGTCCGCGACCGGGACCCAGTCGTGGTCGGCGGTGCCGTTGTCGGTCCACTGGAGGGCCGGGCCGCCGTCGGCGGTGGACATGTTCTGGATGCCGAGAACCAGCCCGCTGGCCGCGTTGACCAGCCGGAAGCTCGCCGTGGTGGTGGCGCCCTGGGTGTTCCAGTAGACGACGTAGTTGTGGTCGTACGCCTCGTGGAACGGCCCGAGCCGCACTGGCGCGCCGTCCGCCGTGGCCGTGAAGGTCAGGGAGGAGGTGCTGGTCCGGGTGATCGATGAGGGGTTCAGGGCCGGGGCCGACGACAGGCCGGTGTCGCCGTAGTCGCCCGACAACACGACCGGACCGTAGGTGACGGCCTGCACGCCGGGGTTGTCATCGGCGGCCTTCATGATCACCCGCATGGGCAGGCGCACGGTGACGGTGTCGCCGGACGACCACGTCCGGGTGAGATCGGCGTAGCTGCCCGGGGTGGCCGCGATGTTCTGCTGGACCCCGTTGACGCTGATCGTCGCGCCCTGGGTCCAGGCCGGGATGCGGACGCGCATCGTCCACGATCCGCTCGCGTTCCCGGTGACCTGCAGCGACGTGGTCTCGCCGGCCGGGTAGGAGGTGGTCTGGGTGATCGTGATGCCGCGCGCGCTCCAGTCGAGGGTGGAGGGCACGAGCAGGTTCACGTACAGAGTGGTGCCGTTGTGGAAATAGATCGAGTCGGTCAGCTTGGTGTTGGTCTCGATCCCGGTGCCCTGACAGCACCAGAACGAGCCGTAGTCCGTGCTCCAGGTGCCGCCGCCCCAGGCCGGGCCGACGCCTCGCCGTCCGCCGGGGTTGAGCGGGGTGAAGTACGTGACGTGCCCATGTGCGTCCGCCGGGTTCTGCTGGCCGATCAGGTGGTTGAGCAGGGCGTTCTCGTAGTAGTCGAAGTAGTCGGCCCGGTTCGGGGACAGCAGCCACAGCTCCCGGGTCAGCTTGAGCATGTTGTAGGTGTTGCACGCCTCGCCGGTGTCCCTGGTCAGGTAGGAGGCGATCGCGCCGGGGGCGCGGAAGTGCTCGGCCTGGCTGTTGGAGCCGTTCACGTACGTGTGCGCGCCGACCGTGATGGACCAGGCGTTGGCGGCGATGTCGCGGTACCGGGTGACTCCCGTCGCCTTGTACTCGCGGGCCGCTCCGATCCACTTGGGCACCTGGGTGTTGGCGTGCAGGCCGTTGAGCTGGTCCTGGCCGGCGGCGAGCGGGTTGAAGGCGGCCGCGTGGTCGAACCGCTGGGCCGTGGCCAGCCAGCGGGAGTCGCCGGTCGCCTGGTACAGGTCCGTCAGCACGGCGTTCATGCCGCCGAACTCGGTGCCCAGCATGGCCTGCGTCTGGCTGGAGGTGAGCCGCGAGGTACGGGCGTCCACCCATCCGGCAAGGGCCAGCAGCACGGTCCTGGCCTGGGTGTCGCCGAGCTGCCGCCAGACGTCCAGCAGTCCGGCCAGGGTCTTGTGGAGGCAGTAGTAGGGCACGTTGCCGTTGCTCAGGGTGCGGTTCTCCAGTGCCGTGATGTCCGATTCGGGGAAGCCGGACAGATAGCCGGCGGTGAATCCGGCGGCGCCGTTGTTGGCCTGGCATCTGGCCAGCTCGGCCACCATGTACGTGGCCTTGTCCCGGCAGGTGGTGTCGCCGAGCACGGCATAGGCCTGCGCCCAGGCCGTCAGGAAGTGGCCCTGAACGTGTGATCGGAACGGGAAGCCGGGCGCGTCCCAGCCGCCGTTGGCCGCCGCGCCGCCGGTCGACAGCCGGTGGTTGGCCCGGAAGACGTAGAGCAGCCGGTCGACGTCGACGTAGCGTAAGTAGGCGAGAGCGCGGTTCTGGTTGTCCAGCAGGCGTCCGGAGGTCAGCCGGACCTGGCCGAGGTCGAACTCGTAGGCCGAGACGCCGATGTCGGGTCTGGCCTGGGGGAGTGCGGCCAGGGCGGGTGATGCGCCGGCTGCCTGGCCGACGACCGTGAGCGCGGCGGTCGCGCCCGTGGCCTGGAAGAGCTGACGACGGCTCAAGGACATGCGGAGCTCCTTGGGGATCGGGGGGTGAAGGGCTGTGGCAGGTCACGTACGCAGTGGATGCAGCCTTCCTGGAGGTGGTCGCAGGCGGAGATACGCCACTCCGAGTGTTAGCGCTAACATTGACCTTCGCAAGCTGCTCGCCCGCTTGTGTTGAGGAGTTGTCGCGGAGTACATCGGACGGTCGGGTCCGGCGTCAACAAGCGCCGCTCGCCGCCGGCCGGGCGTTTCCGTCAGAACGCGTTCCCGTCTGGAGTTTTGCCCGCGCGGGGATCACTCTGGACTACTCGTGCGGATGAAAGTTTCATGCTCCCGGCTCTTCTGCGCCCCCCTCCGAACCGGCTGACGCGCCTGGCATGCGCGCGGGGAGAAGGACATCCGCCGCTCGGGCGGCCTGGGTGCGGCTCACCCTCCCCCCGAGCCTTGCATCGAGGGGAGGGGCGCAGCGGCGGTGCGGTCAGCGACTGGAGCCGGTCCGGGTCACCGGGCGCCGGAGCGACCGGCGGTGCGGCTCACGCGGTGGCGGGGTTGTAGGTCCATTTCTGGTTGGTGCCGCCCGAGCAGGTGTAGAGCTGGAGCCCGGTGCCGTTGCCGGTGCCTGCGCCGATGGCGTCGAGGCAGAGCCCGGACTGGACGCCGGTGATGGTGCCGTCGGAGTTGAGGCGCCATTTCTGGTTGTCGCCGCCCCAGCAGGAGTAGATCTGGATTCTGGCGCCGTTGCCGGTGCCGCCGGCGTCCAGGCATTTGTTGCCGTACACCTTCAGCTCTCCGGCGGAGGTTTGGGTCCATTGCTGGTTGGTGCGGCCGTTGCAGTCCCACAGTTGCACGGCGGTGCCGTCGGTGGTGGCGGCGTTGGGTACGTCCACGCAGCGGCCGGAGGCCACGCCCTTGATCTGGCCCGCGCCTCCGCCGGGTGTCGGTGTGGTGGTGGTGCCGCCGTTGAGGGCGTTGAGTACGGCGGTGTAGGCGGCTTTCTTGTTGCCGTTGCCGTCGAAGAGCAGGGGGGTGGCGTTGGCGCCGAGCCAGGAGTCGCTGTCGCGGACGCCCCAGGTGGTGATGCCGGCGCAGCGTGGTACCGCCAGGCAGTCGTTGACCACGTTGGCGTAGGTGGTGGCCGAGCCGCCCTGGATGTCCAGTTCGGTGATCTGGACGTCGACGCCGAG
>NZ_JBFAOV010000085.1:0-8148 GCF_040675375.1 Nonomuraea sp. NPDC049607 | reverse complement strand
GATGACGTTGATGGTGGATCGCGCCGGTCAGGTGCTGACTCCGGCGGTGCGTGCGGAACTGCGCGCCAGCCAGACCAGGTGATGTAGGTGACGGACCAGAGATGGAACAGCGGCGGCTGGGCGCCTCCGCCCAAGCCACAGCCCCAGTCGCAGCTGCACCCCGACCCCGCCTCACCCGTCCGCCCGTACGCGGTGACGGGTGGGCGGACGGCGCCCAGGGTCAAGCTGGCGATGGAGGCCCTGGTGTCCTCGGCGACCGCCGAGCACCGGGAGTTCTCGCACATCACGCCGGAGTATCAGGCGATCAGCCAGCTGTGCAGGCAGGTCCGGTCGGTGGCCGAGGTGTCGGCGCTGCTGCGGATCCCGCTGGGCGTGGTGCGTGTTCTGATCGCCGACATGGCGGCCGAAGGTCTGGTCCGCGTGCATCAGCCACAGCTGGACGCCGGTAGGCCGGACGTAAATCTGCTCGAAAGGGTGCTCAGTGGACTTCGCAGGCTCTAGCCCCGGCTTGACTTCAACGAAGATCGTGGTGGCCGGCGGTTTCGGGGTGGGCAAGACGACGTTCGTCGGCGCGGTCTCGGAGATCATGCCGTTGACCACGGAGGCGGTGATGACCGACGCCTCCGCGGGGATCGACGACCTGGGCATGACGCCGCTGAAGTCGACCACCACCGTGGCGATGGACTTCGGCCGCGTCTCGCTCGACCGCGACCTGATCCTCTATCTGTTCGGCACGCCGGGCCAGCACCGGTTCTGGTTCATGTGGGACGACCTGGTGCGCGGCGCGATCGGCGCGGTCGTGCTGGTGGACACCCGCCGCCTGGCCGACAGTTTTCCCGCGATCGACTATTTCGAGGAGGCGCAACTGCCGTTCGTGGTGGGCGTCAACGGCTGGGACGGCCAGTACCCGCACAGCGACGCCGAGGTGCGCGACGCCCTCACGCTGGCCCCCCACATCCCCCTCGTACGGCTGGACGCGCGCTCCAAGGACTCGGTCAAGAGCGCTCTGATCCATCTGGTCGAGCACGCCCTGTCGATCAGGATGGCGGTGCCGGGCTGGAGCGGCGGCGGCTGATCAGGCCCGCCGCCGCCCTTCCGCTCAGCGGGGCCGGGCCTCGATGAGGCTGGCTCCCGAGCCCAGCTCGACGACCTCGGTCAGGTGCAGGTCCGCCCGGTCGAGCAGCGCCCGGTACTCCTCACGGCTGCGCTCGGTGCCGCCGTCGAAGATCGCCAGCATCCGCATGTCGATGTCCTTGCCCAGGTGCGGCGCCTCGTCGTCGGGCAACGCCACCTCCAGCACCAGGACGCGGCCGTCGGGGTTCATCGCCCGGCGGACGTTGCGCAGGATCGTGACCGCGTCCTCGTCGTCCCAGTTGTGCAGGACGCTGGCCAGCAGGTAGACGTCGCCGCCGGCCGGGACCTCGGCGAAGAAGTCGCCGGTGACGACCTCGCTCCGCTCACCCAGCCCCTCGGCGGCCAGCAGCTCCCTGGCCCGGCCGGCCACGTGCTCCAGGTCGAACAGGATGCCGCGCATGTCCGGGTTGGCGTGCAGGACGGTGGCCAGGATGTGGCCCTTGCCGCCGGCCACGTCCACCATGGTCGCGGTGGCCGGGAAGTCGTACCGCTTGGCCAGGCCCTCGGTGAAGGGGATGGCGCGGGCGGTCATGTAGTCGTCGAACAGCTTGCCCGCTCCCGGGTTCGCCGCCAGGTACTCGTACAGGTGGCCGTAGCGGGCGACGAAGGCCGAGCCGCCGTCGCGCACGGTGGCGGGCAGGTTGCCCATGGCGTGCCAGAAGCCCTCCTCGCCGAGCATGCGAACCGACGAGCGCACCGAGTCCGGGACGTCCGAGCGCAGCGCCGTGCCGCGCTCGGTCAGGTCGTAGACGTCCGGCCCGGCACCGCGGACGACGCCCATCCCGGCCAGCTCCCGCAGGACGCGGCGCAGCCGCGGGGCGTCGGCGTCGCAGCGGGCGGCCAGGTCGGTGGTGCTGAGGGGACCGTGGGCGAGATGGTCGGCCAGGCCGAGCTCCGCCATGGTGAGCAGAGCGGCGAAGCGCGAGATGTCGGCCACGGCCCCCCAAAGGAGGTCATCCGAGTGGGACATGGGGTCCTTCCCGATAAGTCAGACGTTGCGGTTGGCCTGCCGGTGCCAGACCAGCAGGCGGTGCTCGGCCAGCACGAACAGCCCGTTCACCAGGTAGCCCAGGATGCCGAGCAGGGCGATCGTCGCCCACACGCCGGGGCCGTCGAAGCTGCGCTGGGCCTGCAGGAGCTGGTAGCCGATGCCGTCCGTGCTGCCGAACAGCTCGGAGATCACCATGAGGATCAGCGCCAGCGACAGGCTCAGCCGCAGCCCGGCGAAGATCTTCGGCGACGCGGCGGGCAGCACGACCACGCGCAGGCGCTGCCCCTTGGACAGCCCGAACACGGTGGCGGTCTCGGTGTAGGTGCGGTCCACGGCCCGGACGCCCTCGATCGTGTTGAGCAGCACCGGCCAGATCACGCCGAACACGATCGTGGCGAGCTGCATGCTCAGCTGCGCGTGCGCGGTGCCGGCGAACAGCGCGACGAACAGCGGCAGCAGCAGCGGCGGCGGGATCGCCCGGCCGAACTCGAACAGCGCGTCCACGTAGTCGGTGGCCGCCTTGGAACGGCCGAGCGCCACGCCGAGCAGCACCCCGAGCAGCGAGGCCAGGATCCAGCCGCTGAACATGCGACCGAGGCTGGGCAGGATGTTGCCGACCGCGTCCTCGGTGAGGAACAGGTGGGAGACGGGCCCGGAGAACCACATCTCGTACATGCTGGTGACGATGGTGAGCGGCGGCGGGAAGTCGCTGTCGCCGATGAGCCGCGCCAGCAGCTCCCAGACGACGAGCACGACCGGCACCACCCAGAGCCTGGACAGCCGCCTCACGATTCCGACGCTCCCATCCGGACGCGGTGCCAGCGGAACAGCCGCCGTTCGCCGGCCAGCAGGGCGAGGTTCGCGAACACCCCGAACGCCCCGGCCCAGAACGTCGCCGCCATGATCAGGTCCATCCGGTTGCCGCTGCCTGCCTGGATCGTGTAGACCCCGATCCCGGCCGTGCCGCCGGCCAGCAGCTCGGCGCTGACCGCGAGGACGAGCGCGATGCCGGCCGCGATCCTGATGCCGGTCGCGACGAAGGGGGCGGCGCTCGGCAGGCTGACCCGGCCGAGCACGGCGAGCCGGCCGAAGCCGAAGCTGCGCAGCGACTCCTTGGCCAGCGGGTCCACGTCCTGCATGCCGTACAGGGTGTTGATCAGGATCGGCCACATCGACGCGTAGACGATGACCGAGACCTTCATCAGGCCGTCCACCGGGATCAGCAGGATCGCCAGCGGGATGATCGCCACCGAGGGGATCGGGCGCATGAACTCCAGCAGCGGCCGGATCGCCCGCTCCACCGGCGGCACCGCGCCCAGCAGCACGCCCAGCGGCACGGCCACGACGATGGCGATGAGCAGGCCGAGCGCCCAGTTCGCGAGGGTGGTGGCCAGGCCCTCCAGGAACACCGGGTCGGCGAGGAGACGCGCGGCTTCGTACAGGATGACGGAGGGCGCCGGGAAGATCACGCCGTCGCTCAGCGCGAAGCGGATGACCAGCTCACCGGCGATGAGGAACCCCGCGGCGCCGGCGGCGCCGCGGAGCAGACGCGCGGAGTTCATCAGCTTGCAGGGGCGGCGATGACCGACTTCACGTCGATCGGGCTGGTGAGGTACTTGTACTCCAGCATCAGGTCGGCGACCTTCTGCAGACGGTTCTCGTTCAGCTCGCTCGGGTACGTGCCGAGCGTGATCACCGAGGCCGTCTTGGCGTCGATCTTGGTGTACTTCGGCAGCGTCTCCTCGATCGCCTTGCGGTCACTGGAGGCGAGCTGCTGCGCCTTGGCGATGGCCCGCTGGAAGGCGGCGAGCGTCTTGGGGTACTTCTGCACCCAGTCCTCAGTGGCCATCCAGCCGGCGATGGGGAGGTCCTCCGTCTGGCCGGTCATGGTGTCGGCGAGCTTGCGGAAGCCGAAGGCGCTCTGGTTGGCGGTGACGAAGGGCTCGGTCATCCAGCCCGCGTCCGCCTGCCCGGTGTTGAGCGCGTTGCCCTGGTCGGGGAACGGCTTCTCGGCGAAGTTGACGTCCTCCTTGGTGAGGCCGGCGACCTTGAGCTGCGTCTCCACGGCCAGGGTGGCGACGTTGTTGAGGTTGTTGACGTAGACCGTCTTGCCCTTCAGGTCCGCCACCGTCTTGATGGGGGAGTCCTTCGGCACCATGATGTTGAACGTGTTCGGCGCGGCCTGGTACATGTCCGCGACCAGCTTGATCTTCTTGCCCTTGCTCACCGCGAGGAAGGTCGAGACGTAGTTGGTCTGCGAAATGTCGAGGGCGCCGCTCTCGATCTGCGGCAGCGCCGCTGCGCCACCGGTGATGGTCTGCGGCTCGACGGTCAGTCCCTCTTCCTTGAAGAAGCCCTTGGCGTTGGCGAGATAGACCGAGACAGCGTCGGGCACGGGGAGGGCGCCGACCTTGATGGTGGTCTTCTCCAGCCCCTTGCTGTTGGCCGAGGTGTTCGCGGTTTCGCCGCCGCCTCCGCCGCAGCCGGCAAGGGTGAGCGCCAGAGCCACGCCGACGACAATGGCGTGGCCGCGCATGGTGCGTGTCATGGGGGGGTTCTCCTACCAGGGGGAAGTTCCGGAGATCGGCACGGGATGCCGGGCGTGAAGCGTACCGGAGCAGAGTTCGGATCTACAGCGCTATGCCGCGTATATGTAGGTTTATCGCGAAAATATGACAAATCAACGTTATAGATGTAAATCTAGAGATTAAGTATGGTTAGTGGTGATTTGTCCGGATTGGGACGGTGGTTGCGCTCCGTGTGCGATGGCATGCGACGTGAAGGGAGTGCGATGTGGAACGGTTGAAAACGGCTGAAACGTTGGCCTAAGTATGAGGTTTGTGCTCAAATTGGGCCTCGAACTTGCCTGCGATCACTCGTCCGCGTGACGAAGCCGCTGATTCCCCCTGAAGCAGGCCACGGCGAGAGGTTGCCACCAGTGAGGACAAAAACGACCGGACCCGGTCGTGGCAGGGCTCCGGACGCCCCGGAAAAGGCCGCGGACGGCGAGGTGCAGCAGGCCCACCCGCCCAAGGCGGGCAGCCCGTTCGCGCTGCGCAACTGGCGCGTGCGTACCCGCCTCATCGCCCTCATCGCCATCCCCACGGTCATCGCCGTCATCCTGGGCGCCCTGCGGGTCACGACGTCGATCGCCAGCGCCCAGCAGTACCAGGACATCAGCAGCGTGGGGACCCTGGTCGCACAGCTCGGCGAGCTCTCCCGCGACCTCGGGCTCGAACGCGACCTGGCCACCCGCCACGTCGCCACCAACCGCGGGGCCTCCGACGAGCAGCGGCTGAAGAGCCAGCACGAGATCGTCGACAAGCGCATCGCCAGCACCCTGGACGCGGCGAAGAAGTCGGAAGCGTCCCTGTCCGACCTCGGCAAGAAGGCCCTCGACCACATCCGGGTCCGGCTCAGCCAGATCCCCTCGATGCGCAAGACGGTCGCCGAGACCAAGCTCCCGCCGCTGCCCACCAGCGAGAAGTACTCAGAGGCCATCGCCGAGCTGCTGCAGCTCTACGACGAGCTGGGCCAGGGCTCCACGGACGAGGAGATCATCGCCACCAGCGCGGCCCTGCGCGCCGTCGCCCGCGCCGAGGAGGAGGCGTCCAAGCAGCGTGGCCTCCTGACCAGCGCGCTGATCAGGGGCGCGTTCGAGGAGCCGGAGTACAACGCCTTCCTTGACGCCCGATCCCGCCGCAACAGCGAGCGCGACGCCTTCCGCGCCGTCGCCACGCCCGCGCAGCGCCAGTTCTACGACAACACCGTCGCCAGCCTGAAGATCGGCCGCGCCGAGTTCTACGCCAGCCGCGCCGTACTGCTGCACAACGCCAACCAGTCGCTGCGCCGGCTCGACACCTCGACCAGGGACGACACCGACCAGTGGTTCCAGTCCATCACCGAGACCGTCGAGCGCCTGCACACCGTGCAGAAGTCGCTGTCGGAGCAGATCGCCACCCGAAGCGCCGACATCGCCAGCAGCGACCGGCAGCTCGCCGCGATCAACATCGGCATCGTGGCCGGCCTGCTCGTCCTGGTCCTCGCGATCACCGCCCTGATGGCCGGCTCGCTGGTGCGCCCGCTGCGCCGTCTGCGCGGCGACGCCCTGAAGATCGCCGGCCAGACGCTGCCCGACCTGGTCAGGCAGCTCCGCAACACCGACGTCAGCCCCGAACAGCTGCACGTCCCGCCGATCGAGGTCAACTCCAAGGACGAGATCGGTGAAGTCGCCCGCGCCTTCGACGAGGTCCACCGCGAGGCCGTCCGACTGGCCGGCGAGGAGTCCAGGCTCCGCTCGAACGTCAACGCGATGTTCGTGAACCTGTCGCGCCGCAGCCAGACGCTGGTCGAGCGGCAGATCACCCTCATCGACGGCCTGGAGCAGGGCGAGCAGGACGAGCAGCGGCTCGGCAACCTGTTCAAGCTGGACCACCTGGCCACCCGTATGCGGCGCAACAGCGAGAACCTGCTGGTTCTCGCCGGTCAGGACCCGCCGCGTCGCTGGAGCCAGCCGGTCAAGCTGGTCGACGTCGCCCGCGCCTCCCTCTCTGAGGTCGAGAACTACGAGCGCGTCGTCCTGGAGGTCCCCGAGGGCGTCTCCATCGCCGGCCAGGCCGTCAACGACGTCATCCACCTGCTGGCCGAGCTGGTGGAGAACGCGCTGTCGTTCTCCCCGCGCGAGACCCGCGTCCCCGTCTCCGGCAGCAGGATCGACGGCGGCGGGATCATGCTCTCCATCAGCGACTCCGGCATCGGCATGACCGGCGACGAGCTGGTCCAGGCCAACGAGCGCCTGACCGACGCCCCCACCGTGGACGTGTCGGTCTCCCGCCGCATGGGCCTGTTCGTGGTCGCCAGGCTGGCCCACCGGCACGGCATCAGGGTGCAGCTCCGCCCGCACGGCTCCGGCGGTCTGACCGCCATGGTCCTCATCCCCGAGTCGCTGCTCGGCGCGCAGCCGGCCGCCGTCGCCGGCGCGGGCGGCAATACCGCCGCCTCCGCCGGCCGCGAGGACGCCTTCGCCGCGTCCCAGCCCGCCGCCGGCGCCCAGCAGTGGCCCGGCGCAACGGGCTTCGGGCTCGCCCCCGGGCACCCGTCCTACCCGTCGTACCCGTCCGAGCCGGCCGGAGGGTCGTGGCCGTCGATGCCGGCCTCGCTGCCCTCGTCGATGCCGTCCTCCACGCCGTCCTCGATGCCGTCCGCCATGCCGCAGTGGCCCTCGACCGAGTCGACGAACACCGGCTCCGACTGGTTGCCGGACTCGTCGTCCGACGTCTGGGTGTCCTCGCGCGGCCCGGTCACCGGGGAGCACGCGCCGCCGCAGCGCGGCCTGCCGCCCGAGGAGTCGCGCCCCTGGTCGGCCCCGCAGGAGACGCCGCTGGCCGCGCCCAAGTACGACTACCCCGAGACGGAGTCGGCCGCCACCGGCCCGATCCCCGTCGTCAAGCCCGCCTCCGGCGGGGACGAGTACCTGCCGATCTTCGCCGCGGTGGAGTCGGCCTGGTTCGACCAGGGCGAGCCCAGCGCCACCTGGGGTTCGGCCAAGGCCGACGCCGGCTGGAGCGCGGCGGCGTCCGTGGTGGAGCCCGCACGCGACGGCTCGACGGCGGCCGGGCTGCCCAAGCGGGTGCCCAAGGCCAACCTGGTGCCCGGATCGGCGGACACGGCGTCCGCGCCCAAGGGCGTGGCTCCCATGCCGTCGGTCTCGCCGGACCGGGTGCGCAGCAGGTTGTCGAGCTTCCAGCAGGGCTTCCGAGCAGCGCGGGACGACATCAGCGAGGGCAGGACATACCAATCCGGCTCTAGGAACGACAGTAGGGAGGAGGGCGCGTGAATGACCTGAGCCACGCGGCACGCGGAGTCGACTGGTTAATCACCGACTTCGTCAGTACCGTCCCGGGGGTCGCGCACGCGGTGGTCGTGTCATCCGACGGGTTGCCGCTTGCGGCCTCGTCGGGTTTTCCGGCTGACCGGGCGGATCAGCTGGCTGCGATCGCGTCGGGGCTGGTGAGCTTGACGCA
>NZ_JBFAOV010000084.1:0-8841 GCF_040675375.1 Nonomuraea sp. NPDC049607 | reverse complement strand
TCGGCGATGCCGAGCGCCGAGGCGATCGTGTGCCTGACCATGCCCGCGTCCTGCAACCGGGCCAGGTCGGCGAACCACACGCCGTCGGGGTACTGCGTGCGGACCTGGTGCGCCAGCCGCAGCACCGTACGCGACTTGCCCACACCGCCGATGCCCGTGACGGTCACCAGCCGGGACTCGGCGAGATGCCGCTTGAGGTTGGCGAGTAACCGGGTCCGCCCCACGAAGCTGGTGCTCTCTTCGTGCAAATTCCCAAACCACCGAAAACCGGAGCCCACCACACCGCCTCTAGGCGCATCACGGAAGTACGAGCACACAGCCTACGATGACGCGGGCGCCAAGGGATCGTAAATCGCCAGATTTACTCGCCTCTACACCGCACAGAAGCGACCCAACCCAACACGATAAACCGACAAACACCTAGACAGCTACACAAATCATCAATTCCCCATACTTAACATCTAGACTTGAATCTTTTTCGCATCTCAGGATAGAAGGCGCCATAAACTTCAACGAAGATCCTGGGCACAAGGTTCAGGCGTTGGCCATCAGCACGCCAAGATCATCGATTCTTGCTGTTCGCGTTGAGGATCCCGCCAGTTGCGGATGGCGACGGGTGCACCGTCTGGCGTCGACCAGGGCAACAGAGTCGTCCGTCCCTGGCGGCGAAGGAGCAACGCAGCGCCGAGGCGAGATGGCCTCGACACCGCCTTCACCGATCCGGGCTTCGTTAGCTCAGATCCTCGCCGGCCAAGCGCACCCGACTTGGCGAGCCCCAGCCGGCCCACGATCGCGCCGTATCCGCCGATGATCAGCCGCCGGGACCTCCCGTTCGACGAGCGGCGCGAGAACGATGGCGCCGCCGGGCTGGTCGGGCAGGCGCAGCAGGCGGACGACGGCGCCGAGGAACTCTGCGGAGGCGGTGCCGGCCGCCGCCACCATGCCGGGCGGCGCGTCATCGCGCCGGAACGCCCGAACCGTGATCTACGCGACGGGTCACGAAATATGTGCCTGATCCCGAATTATGACCCCCTAACGACGACGCTCGGGTTCTAGTGCTTGACGCAACACACCTGATCATGGAGGGCGTGTTGATGGCGAGGCGTGGGCCCAAGCGCAGGCTGGATGTGGAGTCGGAGTACTGGCGGCTGGTGCTGTCCGGCGTGGGAAACGGTGGAGGCTTGTCGCGCCCTCGGGATCGGGCGCGAGACCGGCTACCGGTGGCGGGTGGAGAACGGCGGGCTACCGCTGGCGCGGCTGGCTGAGAGCGCCCTCCCCGGTGATCCCCGGATCAGGCTGCCTCCAGCTTCACCCCGCCGCTACGACGGCAGAGCGACGGTGGCCTTTCACCTCCATTCGGACAAACAGTGCTTTCCATGGCGCACTGACACGGTTCTTACCGGCACCCCAAGATGCACCTTGCTGCTCAGCCAGCCGCGTGAGCGGCCCAGCCCGGCCGGGGTCAGCCGGAACCCCATCGGTGGGAGCGCGAACACGATACAGGGACGTCCTGTCACCGACCGTCATCTGCCGCTCCGTCGTCGACGGCTTCTCTGCCAGCAGGTATACGGCTTCAAATATCGGTCGTCCATTGATATCGATATTGGACAGTTCAGATGTCCCGTGATCTTCTCTGCGCATGAAGAAGGCAATCCCCCAGGCCCTCCGTTCCGGGCTGGGCGTCATCGTTTCCACCTCACTCACCCTCCTCGGTGCTCCCTCGTACGCGGCCACCGCCTCAGCCGGCGCCGCCACTGTGGCTGTCGAGGTGCGGCCAGGAACGACCGTGCGCGACGACCTGCGTACGGTGTTCGACACGGCCGGGGTGCGGGGCACGTTCGCGCTGCTGGACGTGTCGTCCAAGACGACGACCGTGGTGGACCGGCGGCGCGCGGAGACGCCGATGGTGCCCGCGTCCAGTTTCAAGGTCCCGCACGCGCTCGTCGCGTTGGAGACGGGCGTGGTCAAGAGCCCCGACGAGGTGATCCCCTGGGACGGCACGCCGCAGCCGTATCCCGAGTGGGAAAAGGACATGACCATGCGGGAGGCCGTACGCATCTCCAACGCGGCGGCGTTCCAGGTGATCGCCCGCCGCATCGGCCTCACGCGCGAACGTCAGTGGCTGCACCGGCTTGGCTACGGCAACCGGCAGACCGGGACCGTGGTCGACCGGTTCTGGCTGGACGGCCCGCTGAAGATCTCGGCGGTGGAGCAGACCCGGTTCATGGAACGGCTGGCCGCCCTGCGCCTGCCCGCCTCCCGCGCGAACCAGCGTACCGTCCAGGACCTGATCCTGATGGAGAAGAAGAACGGGTACACCCTGTACGCCAAGTCAGGCTGGCAGAACGCCCCCAGCCCCGGCACCGGCTGGTGGACGGGCTGGGTCGAGCGCGGCGGACGCGTATACACCTTCGCGCTGAACATGGACATAGCCAAGGACGCCGACGCCGCCAAGCGCGCCACGCTCGCCCGTCAACTGCTGTACCGGCTGAACGTCCTGCCCGCGGCGTGACCGTCTCCCCCGCAGACCACGGTGACCGTCGCACGGTCACCGTGGTCGTCACCGTTCAGGCGGCCATCTCGCTGGGCTACTTCGCGGCCATGGCACACGTCGTCCTGCACCTGCGAGCCGACCTCGGATTGACCGCCGGAGGGATCAGCCTGGTGCTGGCGCTGCGCAATCTCGTGCAGCACACGCTCTCCCTGCCGGTCGGCGTGCTGGTGGACGTACTTGGCCCGGTACGGATGGGCATTCTGGCGTGCCTGCTGCGCGCGGCCGGGTTCGCCCTGCTGGGCACTGTGTCCAGCCTGCCCTGGCTGATCGTCGCCGTGGTGCTGCTGGGCACGGGCGGGGCGCTGTTCCACCCGGCGGCGCAGTCGCTGCTGGCCGGGCTCGCCGAACGGCGAAGGGCGCGCGGATACGCGGCGTACGCGATGACGTTGCAGGTCGCGGCGGTGGCCGGCCCGATGTTCGGGCTGGCGCTGCTGAACGTCGGCTACTGGCTGGTGGCGCTGACGGCGACAGCGCTGTGGGGCGTGGCGGCGTTCCTGTTCTCACTCCTGCGGCACGTCCCTCGCGTACAGGTGCCGCATGGGGTCGTCTCCGGAGTGCGAACGGTACTTCGGGACCGGGTGTTCATCGGGTTCGCGGCCGTGTCGGCGCCCGCCATGCTGCTGACCGACCAGTCGTCGGTGGTCGTACCGCTCGGCGGCGCGGACGCGACAGCGGTCACCGTGTTCTCCTGCGTGCTCGCCATGGTGTCGGCCGCGGTCCAGCCGTGGTGCGTGGTACCCGGCCGCGCCGACCGCCCGCACGTGCTGCGCGCGGGACTGCTGCTCGCCGCAGGCGGCCATCTGCTGCTGGCAAGCGGCGCGGGCACCGGGCTGCCAGGCCTGGTGCTGGTGGCCGTGCTGCACGGGCTCGCCGACGGGCTGCTCCAGCCGGCGGTGTTCCAGACGATCGCCCGGCTCGCCCCGCCGACGCGTTTCGGGGCGTACCTGGGCGTGCAGACGTTCCTGTCGGGCCTGGTCGCGTTCGCCGGTGGCATCGCGGTGGGCGGGTTGTTCGACCGGGGACCAGGCGGCGCGACGGCGGCACTGGTCATCCTGACGTTGACCGCCTGCGCCGCTGCGGCCTGCGTCCCCGCCGGGACGATCACGTCCGCTGCCGCTGGTGCGGCGCGATCCACAGCGAGGGCGCGAGCGGCGGCCACTTCCTCACGACTGTCTCGTTCATCGTGCAGCAGACGGCTGAAGGCCAGGCCGTGAGCGACTCTGTGACCACCCCTGCCGAGTGGGTGTGCCCGTGCGGACGCCGGCGCCCCCTGGAGATAGGCGAACTGCTCACCGACGACACGCTGGTGAGCTGCCGCCGGAGATGGATCTGCCGCAACAGCAGCCACGATCCGTCCGGCGTGGTGTTCACCGTGCTGGCCGCGCTGTCGGGGATGGAACGGGAGTACATCCGCGACCGCACCCTGGAAGGCCACGAATCCGCCCGTGCCCGCGGTAAGACCATCGGCGGCGCCGCTGTCACAGACGACGCCATGCTGTCCATGGCCCTGCACCTGCGCCAGCAGAACCTCAGCCTGCACGACATCGCCGCTCGCCTCGTCCTCACCAAAGGCAAGAAGAGGGGCCGGCACCCGTCCCCGGCCACCGTCCTGCGCATGCTCCGCGAGCACGACGAAGCGGACGTCACGGTGCCATCGGCTTCATGACCCCGTGCGATGGAACGAGATCCGACGTTCATCCGCGTCTCCAAAAACGAGCGGATCAGCTACATGACCAGTGGGAACCCCGTTGATGCCGGATTCCGTTCCAAATCTCTCTAACCCCCGCATCCACGACGGCGAAGCCGGCGGTCGCAATCTTCGGTGGGCTGATCGCAGCCCGTCTTCTTCTAAGGGGTGGTGGCGGGCTCGCTCACGGGCAGCGATCAGGTCGCCCGCACGCTTACGGTGTCGGCTCATTTCCTAGCTATTCAGTGTTGCCGAGTACCAGTAGTCAGTAGTACTTTGTACCAGTAGTCGGCATCACCGAGTAGCTGGAAGAGGGGGTGTTCCGTGGGCAAGCAGATGACCGAGATGCTCAAGGGCAAGGGAACGCTGGAGGGCATCGTCCTGGCGATCCTGTCCGGCCGTGTCGGCATCCTCGTCGTCGCCTGTGCCTTCGCCATGGACACCTACCGCCGCAAGATCTCCTAGGGCGCATCGATCGGGCGTGTCTTGATCCCGATCAGCGTGGGACAGGAATACGGCGGCGCGGTTGCCCTGAACAGAACAGCAATCTCTCGGCTCGCTCGCGCCACCGGGCGGAGGCTTTCAGGAGATTTTGCGCGAGATGAATATCGGGTTGTGAGCGGCTCCAGCGGGTGGCGCTGGAGGACCACGCTACACCTGGCCGTCCCGGTCGATCCAGGCGTACGTCTTCTCCAAGAGTCTCAGATCCCTGAGTTTCAGCTCTCTAGAAAGGAATCAGAGCATGGCAGACACGACAATCGGGACACCCGAGCAGGGACACGTCGGGCGCCGGACCGTGTTGAAGGGCGTGCTGGGTGCCGGCGCGCTCGCCGGCGCACACGCCGTCCTCGCCGGCCGCGCCAACGCCTCCGCGAGCGGTGGTAGTGACGATGTCGAGCGCGGTGTCGAGCACGGCTGGGGGAAAGTCGCCGACGCGTTCCGCGCGAACTTCAGAAACTCCGGCGAGGTCGGCGCGGCGTGCAGCGTCTACGTGGGCGGCCGCCCCGTGGTCAACCTGTGGGGCGGCCTCGCCGATCGCGAGGCGAATCGGCCGTGGCGCAGGAACACCATCGTCCAGGTCGCATCCACCACGAAGGGCGCCACCGCGATCTGTGCTCACCTGCTGGCCCAGCGCGGCGAGCTGGATCTAGACGCCCCGGTGGCCCGGTACTGGCCGGAGTTCGGCGCCGCCGGCAAGGAGCAGATCCCGGTGCGCTGGTTACTGTCGCACCAGGCCGGCCTGCCCATCGTCGACGGGCCGCTGACGTTCGAGCAGGCCTGCGCCTGGCACCCCGTCATCCGCGCGCTCGAGGCCCAGAAGCCGCTGTGGCAGCCGGGCACCGAGCACGTCTACCACAGCGTCACGTACGGGTTCCTGATCGGCGAGGTCGTACGCCGGATCACCGGCAAGTCACTCGGCACCTTCTTCGCCGAGGAGGTGGCCGCCCCTCTTGGGCTGAGCGCCTGGATCGGGCTGCCCGAGAAGGAAGAGAAGCGGGTGGCCCGGCTCCACGACGCCGCCCCGTTCAGCCTGGAGGAGCTGCTGGCCGGGCTGATCGCGATCACCGGGCTCGACGCGGACACGGTCACGGCATGGGTGAACGCCGTGTGGGCTCCGGGCTCGGTCCAGGCCCGCGCCGGCGAGCTCGGCGGCGCCTTGACCAACCCCGAGGTCTACACCACGCGTGCCTGGCGCGCGGCCGAGTTCCCTGCCGCGAACATGCTCGCGGACGCCCGATCGGTGGCGCGGATGTATGCCGCCACGGTCAGCGACGTCGACGGACTTCGGCTGCTCAATCCATCGACAGTCGAGAGAATGACGGCCGTCCAGACCGACAGGACACCGATGCACGGGCTGCCGCCGGGGCTGAACCTCCCGGCCGACCGCTCTTTCTACATGTCGCTCGGGTTCTGGCGAGCCTGCCCACCGCTGCCGATGACCGGGCCGGGGTCATTCGGCCACCCGGGCTCCGGCGGATCGATCGGCTTCGCCGACCCCGACGCCAGTGTCGGCTTCGGCTACGTCACGAACCTGTGGAACTACCGGCCCGACGACCCGCGGGCATCGAACCTGGCCAAGGCCGTCCGATCCTGCCTCGGATGACCGAACTCCAGGAGTCGCTGCAGGAACTGGCAGCCCACCACGGCATCCCGGCGCGGTGCTGGGCGTCGCCGAGGACGGACGGATCGAGGCCGCCGATGGCCGCGACCGTACGCATGACGTCCCGAGCACTGCACCGTTCCCCACGCCCTCGCCCCTGGCCGGCACCGCCCGCCCCACCCTGCTCGCCCGGGTCCACCAGGCCCTGGACAAGCGCCCAGAATCCTCTTTCCCTTCTCCTCTTCTCCCTTCTTGCAGGAGTGATCCATGCCTACTGTCCCTTCGGAAAGCGTGCAGGCGCCGCCTCCGACACGGGTCCGCGCGCTTGCCCCCGACCTGGCGCGCGGCGTCATGCTGTTGTTGATCGCGCTAGCGCATGCGCCGACCTTTGTCAGCGACGCCGACCTCGGCCCGTCGGCGCTCAACACCGTCAGCCAGTTCCTCAAGGTCTTGGTCGCCGACAACCTGGCGCGCACGATGTTCGTGTTCCTGTTCGGCTACGGGCTGGGCCAGCTGGCCGGCAGCCAGTTCGCTCAGGGCAGCGATTGGCCCTCGGTCCGCAAGCTGCTGCGCCGCCGGGGGTTCTGGCTGCTCGTCATCGGGTTCCTGCACGCGACGCTGCTGGTGCCGATCGACATCGTCGCGACGTACGGCATGGCGTTACTGATCATGGCGCCCATGATCCGCGCCCGTGACTCGGTCCTGCTCTGGACCGCAGCGATCTCCTTTGTCCCCGCGACGGCCATCGTGGCATGGACGACCGTCCGGGCGCACGCCGCGGCGGCCGGCGGCCACCCGGAGTCGCTGCCGCCGCTGATGAAGGACGACTTCGCCAGTCAGCTGCTCTTCCACCTGGTGATGTGGCCGGCGAAAGCACCGGGGATGGTCCTGCTCGTGGTGCCCGGCATCGCAATCGGCATCTGGGCCGCCCGGCGCCGGATCATCGACGACCCCGAGCTGCACGTGGTCTTGCTCCGCCGCGTCACCGTCTCCTTCCTCACCCTGGCCGTTGTCGGCAGGCTCCCGATGGCGCTGATCTCGACCGGGGCGTGGACGACCGACTCGACCTGGCTGCCGGCGATCGTGCACACGATCGCCGGATACGCCGGCGGCATCGGACTGGCCGCCGCCATGGGGCTGATCGCCGTCAAGATCGGCGGCAACCGCGGCCGCCTCACGACCGCGCTGGTGGCGCTCGGCCAGCGCTCGCTGAGCTTCTACCTCTTCCAGTCCGTCGTGTTCTACGCCCTGTTCTATCCCTTCACGCTGGACCTGGCCGATGCCATGGGCGGCGCCGCCGCACACGCCATCGGCGTGGCGGTCTGGCTGCTGTCGATCGTGCTGGCCGACTGGATGCGCCGGGTCGGCCACCGGGGGCCCTGCGAGATCGCCCTGCGTCGACTGTCCCGTTGATCTACACGGTCGGCAGCCCCGCCCTGTGTGTGGGGCTGGCCGCTGCGGGCGCGATCATCTTCACTAGCGTGCCACACACACCTGCGCCTGGAGCAGAAGGCAACCCTGCTGTCCGGTCTTCGAGCGGGTGGTACAGGATTCCGCACGGCGGTTGACCGCGGCGGCGGCCATCTGGCGCAGGAGGGCCGCGAGCCGGGGCGGGATGAGCAGCGGATGGCGTCCGATGTCCAGGTAGGCGCCGGTAGGCCCCGTCGCCCTCCATGTGATCGGCTCTCTTCGACGTCCGGCTTGAGGCGGTCGGGGTCGCACCCGACAGCCGGGAACAGTCCCTGGCTGCGCTGCTGGCCACCGAACGCCCATCACCGCAAGAGACCCGCACCCGCCCCGCCGTGTGCGTTCGTCGCCCCTCGGTGTCGGCGAGCTCTGACGAGCCCTCACCGCGAGCGCCCCTGAGTTCAGCAATGGATGCGCGAATTCCGCATCGGATGCGAGCCCACGATGGTCACCAAGCCCGCCTGACCTGCTCATCAAACCAACATCAGCAAGTCAGAGCTACTTCGATCTTCCGCGGTTGCTGCCCGGGACTCCGGCTGCATGCCCGGACTCGCCAGAGTCGGACATGGCGCTGCCGCGTTCCGGGCGGCCAGCCTCTCAGGCCGCCTCAGCCAGGATGGTGAAGTCGATCTCGGGCAGGTCGGGGTCGAAGTCGTCGGGGCGCAGCCGCAGCACGTCGGTGGCGTACAGGCCGAACCGGCTGATGTGCGCGGTCAGGTAGGGCGAGAGCTGCGCGACGTCCTCGGCGCTGATCTCCCAGCCCTCGGCCAACAGCTGCCGCATCACCTCCATCACGTCCAGCGCCGTATGGAAGATCACGCAGTTGGCCGGCAGCGAGTTGAATTTGATCATCTTCTCCTGCTCGGCCGGGTCGTTGTGCGGCGATGACGCCGTCGTTGCCGAAGCGCAACCAGCCGGAGAACCCGTTGAACCCCTCGACCTTGTTGGTGACCGCGGTGATGCGCCTGCGCAGCGCGGGGTCAGCGAGAAAGCGCAGGAGCGCCACGGTGCGCACACTGCGGCCGACCTCCC
>NZ_JBFAOV010000083.1:0-9491 GCF_040675375.1 Nonomuraea sp. NPDC049607 | reverse complement strand
TCCATCGAGATGCGCGACACCGACGAGGACGTCTTCCGCGCGGCGGAGGAACTCGGTATCGATCTGTCCCGGCGTGAGCCGAGCAGCGTGGAAGAGGTCTGACGGTCACGTGCTCCACGGCGGCGGGCCGGGCCGGAGCAGGGTCCGGCCCGCCGCGGTGGAGCAGAACCCGGTGGGTTCCCGGACCTCAGCCCGCGGCCTGCTGCACGAGGGCGGCGATGCGCGCCTCGGTCTCGGGGGTCAGCTCCTTCAGCGCGAAGGCGCTCGGCCACATGGCGCCGTCCTCAAGGGTCGCCCCGTCGTTGAAGTCGAGGGTGGCGTACCGGGACTTGAACTTCGCCGCGGGCTTGAAGAAGCACACGACGCTGCCGTCCTTGGCGTAGGCCGGCATCCCGTACCAGGTCTTCGGGGTGAGGTCAGGCGCGGCGGACCTGATGATGGCGTGCACCGCCTCGGCCAGGACGCGGTCGTCCTCGGCCATCTCGGCGATCTTCTCCAGGATGTCGCGGTCGCCGTCGGCCGCCGTCGCCTTCCCGCCGCGCCGCGCGGCCTTCTTCAGCTCGCTGGAGTGCGCCTTCATCGCCGCGCGCTCGTCCTCGCTGAAACCCTCGAAACCCTTGTTGTCCGCGCCGGTCTTCTTCGTGGTGCTCATGGTGAAATCTCCTTCTTTGTGGGTTGAATGTTAGTGCTGACCGTTTTATGGGTGGTGTGGTTCAGCCCCAGGCGCCGGCGATCTGCCGGGTGGTGGCGTTGAGCCGGTTGAACAGGTTGGTCACGCCGACCATCAGCACGATCGCGGCGAGCTGCTTCTCGTCGTAGTAGGTGGCGGCCCTGTCCCAGACCTCGTCGCTGACCGCGTCGGACCGGTCGGCCAGCCGCGTGGCGGCCTCGGCCAGCTCCAGCGCCGCCCGCTCCTCCTCGCTGAAGTACGGGGCCTCCCGCCAGGCGACGACCGTGGCCAGCCGCTCCTCGCTCACCCCGGACTTGCGTCCGGTCTTGACGCCCGCGTCGACGCAGGCGCTGCACCCGTTGATCTGGCTGACCCGCAGGTGCACCAGCTCCAGCGTCTGGGCGTCCACCCCGCCGGAGTGCACCGCCTTGAACAGGTCCTGGATGGGCTGCATCGCGCCGGACAGAACGACGGCCGGGTTCTGCATACGAGACTGCATGATGGTTCTCCCTTTTCGGGGTGCTTGTCCTGGTCGGCGCCCCGTCCCCCGGGGCGTGACTCCATCTCAGCCGAGCCGGCGCGCCACGACGATGCCCGTGGGACACCGTGGGACAGCCGGAATGCCGTTGGCCTGCGGTGATTCGTCCAGGTAAGTTTCTTTCGCGACGGGACAGAAAGGCAGAAACAGGTGACACGACAGCAGACGGCGGACCCCCAGGACGAGCTGGCCAACCGGCTACGCCTGCTCCAGGAGCTCTCCGGGCACGGCGTACGGGCGCTCGCCCGCGAGACGGGCCTCAGCTCGTCCTCGCTGTCGCGCTATCTCAGCGGCCAGTCGGTGCCGCCGTGGGCCGCGGTGATCGAGCTGTGCCGCCTGGTCAAGCGCGACCCCCGCCCGTTGCGTCCCCTGTGGGAGCGGGCGACCAACCCCCTGCCGGCGCCCCCGAAGGCGAGCCGCCAGGTGCAGCCGCCCTCGCCGCCCGCCGGCGCCCCCCGTCCGCCGCGCAACGACCTGCCGCGCGACGTGCCGGACTTCACCGGGCGCGAGGCCCAGCTCGACGCCGTGCTCGCCGCGGTCGCCGAGAACCGGGTGGTGGCCGTGGACGGCATGGCGGGCGTCGGCAAGACCTGCCTGGCCGTGCACGCCGCCCACCGGCTCGCCGCCGACTACCCCGACGCCCAGCTCTACCTGGACCTGCACGGGTTCACCGAAGGGCGCGAACCGCTCGACCCCGACCCCGCGCTGCGGACCCTGCTCGCCGCGCTCGACGTCCCCTCGGAGAAGATCCCGCAGGAGGGCGGCATCGAGCCGCTGGCCGCGTGCTGGCGGGCGGAGCTGGCCGGACGGCGGGCCGTCGTGGTGCTCGACAACGCCGCCGGGGCCGACCAGGTCCGCATGCTGCTGCCCGGCGCGGGCGAGACCGTCACGCTGATCACCAGCCGCAACCGGCTGGTCGGCCTGGAGGAGGTGCCGCCCGTCTCGCTGGACGTGCTCACCCCGGAGGAGAGCGCGCGCCTGCTGGCCCGCGCCAGCGGCGAACCCGGCGGCCCCGACGGGCGGCTGGCCCGCGACCCCGAGGCGGCGGCCGAGGTGCTGCGGCTGTGCGGCCACCTGCCGCTGGCCCTGCGGCTGGCCGGGGCCCGGCTGCGGCACCGGCCCGGCTGGACCGCCGGCATCCTGGTCGAGCGCATGGCCGAGGGCCCGAGTGAGTTCGACACCGCCTTCGCCATGTCCGTACGGCAGCTCGACCGGGCCCAGCGCCGCCTGTTCCGGCTGCTGGGCCTGCTGTCCGGGTCCTCCTTCGACGACTACGTGGCCGCCGCGCTGGCCGGCGTGCCGCTGCGCAGCGCGCGGGCGATGCTGGAGGACCTGCTCGACGCCCACCTCGTCCAGCAGCCCTCGCCCGGCCGGTACACGCTGCACGACCTCGTCCACCAGCACGCGCGCCGGGCCGCCGAGGAGCAGGACTCGCCGGCCGAGCGGGAGCAGGCGCTGGGCCGGGTGCTCGACTACTACGTGCACGCGGCGGCCGCCGCCGACGCCGCGATGCCGTACGAGTCGGGCAGCCGTGCCGCGTCGGCGGGCAGCCCTCCGGCCGATCTGCCGGCGTTCGGCAGCAAGCACGCGGCTCTGGGCTGGTTCGTCGCCGAGTACGGCAACCTGATGGGCGCCTTCGAGCTGGCGGTCGCCATCGGGGCCGACGCGCACGCGTGCGAGCTGCCCCGCTTCATGCGCGCGTTCTTCGCCCGGCGCTGCGGCACGACCCACCTCAACATGCTCTTCGAACGGTCGCTGGCGGCCGCGGAACGCCTGGGCGACCCGTGGCAGCTCGCCGAGGCGCACAGCGACCTGGGCTTCGCCCGCTACAACGCGGGCCGCATGGCCGAGGCCGGAGCCGCGTACGAGGCGGCGGCGCCCCTGGTGTCCCAGGCCGGCGACGCCCGCTCCGCGGCGGACCTGATGATGCGCCGCGGCTACCTGAGCTGGGACGAGGGCCACGTCGAGGAGCCGCTCGACCTCTTCCGGCAGGCGGCCCGGCTCTACGACGACGCAGGCTGCCCGATGGGCGCGGCCCACGCCGCGGCCGACGAGGCGTGGGCGATGTTGCAACTGGGACGCCGGGAGGAGGCGGCCCGGCTGGCCCGCGAGGTGCTGGCCCTGACGCACGGCGAGCCCGGCTGGCCCGCCACGCTGACCGCCCGGATCACCCTCGGCCTGGCCATCGTGCACGAGCAGCCCGACGAGGCCGCCGGGCACCTGCGCCAGGCCCTGGAGCTGGCCCGCGAGGACGGCCACAAGCACAACGAGGCGTGGTGCCTCAACTGCCTGGGCGTCGCCCTGCGCCAGACGGGCCGTCACGAGGAGGCGCTGGACAGCCACCGGCAGGCGTTCGCCCTGCTGGACGAGCTGTTCGAGGAGCACTGGAAGGTGCACTTCCTCTACGGCTACGGCGAGACGTGCCGATTGGCCGGCCTGCCCGAGGAGGCGCTGCGCCTGCACCGCCAGGCTCTCGAACTGGCTCCCAAGGTGGGCGCGCGGCACAAGGAGGTCCTGGCCCACGAGGGCATCGCGGCCGTGCTCGACGAGACCGACCCGGCCGCGGCGGCCGAGCACCGCGCGGCGAGCCAGGCCATCCGCCGCGACCTCGTTCCCGCCCCCTGACGTCACCGGCGTCCGGACGGGCGCTCACCCCGTACGCGTCGCGTCCTCCCCGTCGCGGGCGGACGTCGCGCGGGCGAGTTCGGTGCGGTTGGCGACCTGGAGCTTGGCGTAGACGTGCGCCAGGTGGGTCTTGACCGTGCCCCGGCTGACGAACAGCCGGGCGGCGATCTCCGGGTTGGACAGCCCTTCGGCGGCGAGCCCGGCCACCGACCGCTCGGCCGGGGTCAGGCTCTCCCATCCGGATCCGGGCCGGCGGCGCGGCCCCCGGGCGCGGGTGGCGTAGGCGACCGCCGCGTCCAGGTCCATCGCGCGTCCCCGTTCGGCGGCCGTACGCAGGGTCTCGCCGTCCTCGCCGTCGGCGGACGGGAGGGGGCGGGGCGCGGCCCCGAGGTCGGCGCGGGCGCGCCCGGCGGCCCCGGCCAGCACCCCGGCCGCCTCGACGGCGCCGCGACGCAGGTTGAGCAGCGCCAGGGCCTCCAGGCTGGCCACGCGGTCGAAGACCAGGTCGTGCTCGACGCGGATGCGCAGGGCCTCGTGGTGCAGCCGCAGCGCGCGTTCGGGGTCGCTCTCGTGGGCGAGCAGCGCCTGCTCGTCCAGCACGCCGGCGCGCACGCGCGGCATCCGTCCGGTCACCGGCGACCGCGCCAGCACCTCCAGCACCCGCGCCGCCGACGCCTGCTCGCCGGATCGCCGCAGCGCCGCGGCCAGCACGATCTGGGTGTCGGGCGCAAGCCACGCCGCGTCGGGCTCGTCCTGCCAGCGCACCTCCTGCCAGCACCACTCCACCGCCTCGCGCGGGCGGTCGTGGCCGAGCGCGAGCATCGCCTGGGTGCGTTCCCACCCGGTGATGAACGGCAGCCGTCCCGCCGCGTCGAACAGGCGCTCCATGGGCTCCAGCGCGGCGGCGGCCTCCCGCAGGCGGCCCTGAAGGATGCGGATCTCCGCCAGGACGACCCGGGCCGAGCCGGTCCAATGCAGGTCGCGCAGCGGTTCCGCCGTCGCGACGGCCCGTCCGGCCAGCTCCGCGGCCCGCTCCAGCGTGCCCGACCGGGCGGCGGCCAGCGCCCACCAGCCCAGCGCGAAGGAGGCCACGCCGCGGTCGCCGCGCCGGAGCAGCCGTTCCACGACCGGCTCGAAGCACGCGATCGCCTGCCGGTAGTCGTCGCCGAGCACGTGCACCAGGGCGACGAACGCCTCCGCGCAGTCGGCGACGAACCCGTCCCCGGCCTGGACGGCCTCGTCCCGCACCGCGCGGGCCTCCGCCAGCGCCTCGGGGAGGCCCGTCGCCAGCAGGCCGATCGCGATCAGCGGCCCGGCCGGGCGGGCCGCCTCCGGAGCGCCGGCCGCCCGCGCCAGCTCCCGCGCCGCCCGCGCCACCTCGAACGCCTCCATGCCCGGCTCGGCGGTGTTGAGCACGAACGCCAGCGCCGCCAGGACCCGGGCCTGGAGCGGGCCGCGCTCGCCGGCGCCGAGCGCCGCGGCCCGGCGCAGCAGCGCGACGCCCTCGGCGCCGCGTCCCTCCAGGTGCCACAGCCACGCGCAGTCCGCGGCCAGGCGCCGCCCCCGCGCCGTGTCCGGACGCGACAGCCCCCACTCGATCGCGGCGCGCACGTTGGGGTAGGCGGCGCCGACCTGCGCCCGCCAGGCGTCCTTGCCGGTCTCCAGCAGCGGCGCCAGGCCCTCCAGCAACGACACGTGCAGGTCCAGGTGCAGGTCGCGCGCGGCCGTGTCCTCCTGCGCCTCAGCCAGGCGGTCCAGCGCGTACGCCCGCACCACCCCCAGCATCCGGTACCGGGCCACCGCGCCCGTCGTGTCGGCCACGACCAGCGACTTGTCGATCAGCCCCCGCAACGCCTTGAGCAGGCGCCCGCGGCCGGGCCCGCCGAGCTCGGCCAGGCGGGCCACGGCGTCGGCGGTGAAGCCCGGCTCGAACACCCCTGCGCGCCGGAACAGCACCCGCTCGTCGTCGTCCAGCAGGTCGTGGCTCCAGCTCATCGACGCCTGCAGTGTGCGCTGGCGGAAGGGGGTGGTGCGCGCGCCGCCGTCCAGGAGGTCGAAGGGGGCGCTCAGAGAGTCCGCGATCTGCGTCAGCGACAGGGCCCCCGCCCAGCCGGCCGCCAGCTCCAGCGCGAGGGGCAGCCGGTCGAGCCGGTCGCAGATCCGCCTGGCCTGCGACCCGGCCGCGCGGGCCGCCGTATCGTCCGAGGGGGACCCCGCGGGCGGGTCGACGCGTTCGAGGAACAGCTCCAGGGCGTCGGCCAGGCTCATCGGCGGCACCGGCCACACCCGCTCGCCGGGCACGCCGAGCCTGGACCGGCTGGTGGCGACCACCGCCACGCGCGGGCACGCCGCCAGCACCGCCGCGACGACCCCGGCCGCGTCGTCCAGCACGTGCTCGCAGTTGTCGAGGACGACCAGGAGCTCGCGCTCCCGCAGCGCGGCGGCCAGCACCGCCACCGGGTCGCGCCCGGCGGGCAGCAGGACGTCCAGCGCGGCGGCCATCCGGTGGCCGACCTGGCCGCCGTCGGTCTCCTGCTCCAGGCCGGCCCAGAAGACGCCGTCCGGCCACTCCCCGGCCGCCGCCTGGCACAGGCGCATCGCCAGCCGGGTCTTCCCGCACCCGCCCGGACCGGTCAAGGTCAGGACCCGACCGGACGCCACCGCCGCGCCGACCGCCGCCAGCTCCTCGACCCGGCCCACGAACGACGACAACTCCGCCGGAGCATGACGAAAACCAGACATCGCCCGAAGTATGTCAGCAAATAGGCCAGGGGTTGGGCGGCATCTCTGCCAGGTGGCCGATGTTCCCGGCCTGCCCGAACGGCAGGATCGTGCACATCGGGAAAGCACTTCCAAGGAGAGTCGGAAATGACGCAGCACGGCAACGTCCAGGGCCGCAGGGTCGTCGGCAACATCTCGCTGTCCCTCGACGGCCGGGTCAGCGGCCAGGGCGGCGAGTACGACATGAGCTGGATCGTCCCGCACGCCGTCAGCGACGGCGCCCGCGACCACATGATCCGCGTGACGGGCGCCGCCACCACCGTCCTGCTCGGCCGGAAGAACTACGAGGGCTTCGGCTCCTTCTGGCCGGCGGTCACCAAGGACGAGGACGCCGATCCCCGCGACCGGGCCTTCGCCCAGTGGCTCGACGAGACCGAGAAGATCGTCTTCTCCTCGACCCTGACGGACGCGCCGTGGCAGAACTCCCGCCTGGCCGAGGCCGGTCCCGCCGAGGTGGTCGAGCGGCTGCGGGGGCAGTCCGGGGGCGACATCATCGTCCTGGCCAGCGGCAGCGTCATCAAGGCCCTGCTGGCGGCGGACGCGCTGGACCGGCTCAGCATCACGCTCTGCCCGGAGGTGGCCGGCGGCGGCGCCCGGCTGCTGGAGGACGGTCTGCCCGCCTCGCACTGGTCGCTCACCGACCTGTCGACCACCGACTCGGGCGCGATCTGCCTGCTCTACGACCGCCTCCGCCAGGGGTGAGCGCCGGGGCGGGGCAGCGCCCCTGGCGCCGGAAGACAGGTGGGGGAGCGGACCGGGGCCGGTGGTCAGGCGGGGTCAGGCGGGGAGCGGGGCGGTGGCGCGGTGCCTGGCGAAGGTGAGGGCGACGACGGTCCCGAGCAGCATGCCCGCGGCCGCGACGAGCACCGCCGTACGCATCCCGGCGGCGAGCGCGGGCCCGGTGGCCTCGCCCACCCCGCCGGCCGCGACCAGCACCGCGAGCCCGAGCGCCGCGCCGACCTGGAGCGCGGTCGAGGCCATGCCGGACGCGATCCCCTGCTCGCCGGCCACCACGCCGGTGGCCGAGGCGATCCACATCCCGGTCCAGGTGAGGCCCTGGCTGACGCCCGACACGACGATGCCGGGCAGCACCGCCCAGTACGACCCGTCGGCGCTGATCCCCAGCGCCAGCAGCGCGGTGCCCGCCGCCCCGCCGACGGTGCCGATGAGCAGGGTGACCCGCATCCCGATCCGCCCGGCCAGCCGCCCGCCGAGCTGGGTGCCGAGCGCGATCAGCAGGGACGGCACCAGGAACGCCAGCCCGGTCGCCACGGCGCCGTACCCGAGCACGGTCTGGAAGTAGAGGGTCAGGAAGTACGGCAGTGCGTTGAAGGTGGCGCCGAAGACCAGGATGACCGCGATGGCCGAGCCGAGGCTGCGGTTGCCGAACAGCCGCAGCGGCATGAGCGGGTCGGCGCCCGCCTTCTCGACCGCGACGAACGCGCCCAGCAGTACGGCGGCCAGCACGAACCCGCCGGTGATGAGCGGTGAGCTCCACCCGGACTCGGGGCCCTGGATGAGGGCGTAGGCGAGCAGGCTGACGCCCCCGGTGGCCAGCACCGCGCCCGGGACGTCGAACCGGCGGCCCCGCGCGCGGGCTCCGTCGGCGGGCAGCAGCAGCCAGGCGCCCGCGATCGCGACGACGGCGAGCGGCACGTTGACGTAGAAGACCGCCTCCCAGCCCCACGCGCCGGTCAGCAGGCCGCCGAGCAACGAGCCGAGCGCCAGGCCGCTGGCGCCCGCGCCGCTCCAGACCGCCAGCGCCCTGTTGCGCGCGCTCCCCTCGGCGAACCCGGTGTTGACCAGCGCCAGCGTCGCCGGGAACAGCAGCGCGCCGCCCAGCCCCTGCACGGCCCGCGCGGCCACGAGGGTCCCGGGGCTCTGCGCCAGCCCGCCGGCCAGGGAGGCGATCGCGAACAGCGCCAGCGCGCCCACGAACATCCTGCGGTGCCCGAGCAGGTCGGCCGCCCGGCCGCCGAGCAGCAGGAACCCGCCGTACGCGACGGCGTAGGCGCTGGCCACCCATTGCAGGGTCTGCGGGGAGAAGTCCAGCTCGGCGCCGATCCGGGGGAGGGCGACGAAGACGATGTTGAAGTCGAGCGAGGTGATGAGCTGGGAAAGGGCCAGCAGGGCGAGGATCAGGCCGGGGCGGCGTCTCACGGGTGCACCTTCATACGATAGTTCGGGAAAAACGTACAGTTCGGGATACTCGTACAATTGATGGGGGCTCGTCAAGTCGTCGTGCGGGGCCGGTGGGGCAACCGGTCAGGAATCGAGAAGCGCCCGGAGAGGCGCCTTCCGTAGCGTGGCTCTCATCGTCAGAACGTCTGAAGCGTCAAGGAGACAAGGCATGAAAGCGCACGTCAGCTCGATCCTGCTCGCCGTCCAGGACATGGACCGGGCCAAGCGGTTCTACACCGAGGGGCTCGGCTGGAAGATCCAGAACGACTACGGGATCTCGGTGTTCTTCGAGTCGGACGGCGCCTCGCCCGTCGGCTTCTACGGCCGCGAAGGTCTGGCCGGCCTGGTCGGGCTGAGCCCGGAAGGCAGCGGTTTCAGCGGGGTCGTCCTCACCTATGTCGTCCGCAGCGAGGCCCGGGTCGACGAGATCATGGAAGAGGCGGAGAAGGCCGGCGCCACGATCCTCAAGCCCGCCGGCGCCCTGCCGTGGGGCGGCTACGGCGGCACCTTCGCCGACCCCGACGGCTACGTCTGGAGCCTGGGTTACAGCGACCAGGGCGAGGACCAGCCGTACGCCGAGTAGCCGCGTCGGACGCCTCCCGTGGAGGCGGCGAGGTCCGGCGCCCACCCCGGACCAAGCCGCCCCGGCCGCGACAAACGGCCCCGTTGGGGAGAATGTTGTGATGAATGTGGGGC
>NZ_JBFAOV010000082.1:0-11039 GCF_040675375.1 Nonomuraea sp. NPDC049607 | reverse complement strand
CCCCCAGCAAACAGCCTCAATCACAGCCAAAGCACACCGGGGTATGCGTATGCAAACGACAGGCAAGCCCCGCCCATTCCCCTCATGACCTGGGCGTACGTCGGGGGTCGGCCCTCGGCGGACCGGCCCCGGGCGGCCTCGACGTCAACGGCCCGACCGCTCCCCGGGCGGCGGGCGTTCCGTCGCCGCCCGCGTCCGGAGGCCACCAGCCACTTGCAAGGGGATGCAAGCCCGTTCCCAGTGCCGTCCGAGATCGTTCTGTCCAGCGTCAGCGCGACAGACACGAGGTGAGGAATGGCGACGGCGATCAGCGCGTCCACGCTCAACGGACGCCACCACAAGGCGGCACTCACGGCCTTCATGGCCATCGTGGTGGCCCATTGGGCCGAGCACCTGGTGCAGGCCGTGCAGGTCTACGTCTGGGGGTGGCCGCTGAGCGAGGCCCGGGGGGTGCTCGGCCTGCCGTTCCCGTGGCTGGTGACCTCGGAGTGGATGCACTACGGGTACGCGCTGCTCATGCTGGTGGGCCTGGTCCTGCTGCGCAAGGGGTTCGCCGGCCGTTCGCGCACGTGGTGGAACATCTCCCTCGGCATCCAGGTCTGGCACCACATGGAGCACCTGCTCCTGCTCGTGCAGAAGCTCACCGGGCTCTACCTGCTGGGACGTCCGGTCCCGACCAGCGTCCTGCAGATCTTCCTGCCCCGGATGGAGCTGCACCTGTTCTACAACGCGGTCGTCTTCGCCCCGATGGTGGTGGCGATGGTGCTCCACCGCCGGGCCTCCGAGCACGGCGGGGCCGTCTGCACCTGCGCGGTGGCGCACTAGGCATGGCGGTCACCAGACGACGTCCGAGCGGGTTCACGGTGGCGCTGGCCGTTCTGGGGCTGTTGCTGCTGTTCGTGTCCGTGCCCGAGTTCGGCCCCGTCGTACGGGCCGCGCGCGCCGACGGGGTGGGCGGCGCGTTCACCGCCCGGGAGCTGCGGTGCGTGTCGCATCCCGGGCACGAGTCGTGCGTCTGGGCCGGGGACTTCACCTCCGGCGACGGACGGATCCGGCGGCGCGACGTCGAGCTGTATGGCAGCGACCGCGGCACCCTGGCGGCCGGGCAGGCCACCCCGGCCGTGGACACGGGCCGCGAGACCCGCGTCTACGGCCCGGACGGCTCGGACGAGTGGCTGTTCACCGCGCTGATCACGCTGGCCGGGCTGGCCGTGCTGACGGTGGCGGCCAGGCGGCTGCGGCGCCCCCGCGCCTGAACCCGCGCCTGAACCCGCGCCTGAACCCGCGGCTCCCCGGAGCGGGCGATCGCCCGTACGATTCCTCCAGCGTTTTCAGGATCTTGTGAGGTATGTGGTGTTCGGGATCATCCGTCCGTGCGGTGAGCACGGGTGCGCGGCGGTGCGCACGGCGTGGCGGGCACACCTGTGCGGGCTCTGCCTGACCCTGCGCGACGGGCAGGGGCACGCCGCCCGGCTGACCACCAACTACGACACGCTGATCCTCTCGGTGCTCACCGAGGCCCAGCTTCCGTCCTCCGTGCCGCACCGGACGGCCGGGCCGTGCGCGCTGCGCGGGTTCCGCTCCGCCGACGTGGTGGACGCCCGCGGGCGGGGAGCCAGGCTGGCGGCGGGCGTGTCGCTCGTCCTGGCCGCGGGCAAGCTGCGCGACCAGGTGGCCGACCGCGACGCCGCCCCGGGCACGGCCACGGCCCGCCGCCTGCTGGCGGCCCGCTGGGAGGCGGGCGGCGCCAGGCTGGCCTCCGGCGTCGGCTTCGACACCGCCGTGCTGTCGGCGACGGTCGACCGGCAGCTCGAACGCGAACGCCGGGCCCGCACCGCCCCCGCGGAGGTGCTCGACCTCACCGCGCCCGCGGAGGAGGCGGTGGCGGCGGCCTTCGCCCACACGGCGGTGCTGGCCGGACGGCCCGGCAACGTCGAGGCGCTGGCCGAGGCGGGCAGGTTCTTCGGCCGGATCGCGCACCTCCTCGACGCCGTCGAGGACCAGGCGGCCGACGACGAGCGCGGCGCGTTCAACCCGCTGACCGCCACCGGGACCGGCCGCGAGCAGGCCCGGCGGCTCTGCGACGACGCCGCGCACGGGCTCGCCCTCGCGCTGGCGGACCTGGAGCTGGAGCAGCGGCACCTGGTGGAACGGCTGCTCGGCGCCGAGGTGCGCCGGGCGGTCGAGCGCGCGTTCGCCGCGGCCTCCTACCAGCGGCCCGGCTGGGTCCGCAAGTCGGCGGCGGGCGTGGCGACGTTCCTGACCTGCGGACTCTGGCGGCCGAGGTGGAGCAAGAAGGCGGGACGTCCCTGCTCCGACCGCTGCTACCTGGACGACTGCGGCGGCTGCGACTGCCCCGACTGCGGCGGTTGCTGCGACTGCGAGTGCGGTTGCTGCGACTGCAGCTGCTGAGGTCAGGGGGCCGAGATGTGGAGCACCTCGCCCGCCTTGTGATAGCCGACGCGCGCGTAGACGCGGCTCGCGGCGTCGTCGGCCGGGGTGAGGAACGGCATGGTGACCCCGGCGTCGAGGCCGGCCCTGGTCAGCAGGGCGGTGACGGCCCCGCCGATCCCGCGCCGCCGGTGCGTCTCGCGCACGGCGATGCCGGCGATCTCGGCGACGCCCTCCTGGGGGCCGCCGAGCTGGCCGGCGCCGACGACCTCGCCCGTGGCGGCGTCGGTGGCCGCGGCCACCAGGCCGCCGCGGCCGAGGACGCCGCGCAGCCGCGCGACGTCGTGCTCGTTGGCCTCGGGCGCGTCGAAGGCCGCGTTCATCACCCGCGCGACCTGCCACAACCCCGGCTCGTCGGTCACCAGCGCGAGCCGTACGGCGGCGTCGGCGGGCGCCTCGACCAGCGATCCGGCCGGGCACACCAGCAGCGGGAACCGGCCCTCGGCGACGAACCCGGCGGCCAGCAGCGCCTCCTCCACCTCGGGCGCGACCTGCGGCACGTACTCCAGCCGGGGCGTCCTGCCCCGCTCGCGGAAGGTGGCGACCAGCGCGGCCACCTCCTCGCCGGTGGGCGCGAGGCCGTCGTCGGGGACGGCGTAGTTGAACGGCGGCGCGTCGTCGTGCTCGTCGAAGCGGATCAGGAACGGCCCGGCCCGGTGCGCCCGGGACCCGGCCGCCGCTCGGAGGTACGCGTGCACATGGGCGCCCAGCAAGTGAAGTCCTCTCGGTTGACCTGCGATCGTCACAAGGTAGGGCCGCGCCGACCGCCGGACAAACGATTTTCCCACCCGGGACCGCCTTCCGGACGACGACCCCAAGGTCATTGACATCCCCCTGAATCCGACCCTACGTTGGCGAACGTTTCGACCACCGTCCAGGCCGGGTGCAGATGACCTCGTTACGCGACGTCGCCGCGCGGGCGCGGGTGGAGGAGGGCAAGGCGGGCGTTCGACCACCTGACGGACCGGCAGCCCGAGGTGAGCGCCGTGATGGACGCCGCCGCGGATCCGGAACCGCCCCTCACGAGACCACGGAGTGACCATGTTCCCCACCGACTTCCTCTGGGGCACCGCCACCGCCGCCTACCAGGTCGAGGGCGCCGCCGCCGAGGACGGCCGCACCCCGTCGATCTGGGACGTCTTCTCCCGCACCCCCGGCAAGGTGACCCGCGGCGAGACCGGCGACGTCGCCTGCGACCACTACCACCGTCTGGAGGAGGACCTGGACATCCTGGCCGGGCTGGGCGTGGGCGCCTACCGGTTCTCGATCTCCTGGCCGCGCGTCCAGCCGGGCGGGAGCGGCCCGGCCAACCCGCGCGGGCTCGCCTTCTACGACCGCCTGGTGGACGGCCTGCTGGCCAGGGGCATCGCCCCCGTGGCCACGCTCTACCACTGGGACCTGCCGCAGGAGCTGGAGGAGGCGGGCGGCTGGCCGCACCGCGACACCGCCTTCCGCTTCGCCGAGTACGCCCGGCTCATGGGCGAGGCGCTCGGCGACCGCGTGCACACCTGGATCACCCTGAACGAGCCGTGGTGCACGGCCTACCTGGGCTACGCCTCCGGCGTGCACGCCCCCGGCAGGACCGACGCCGCCGCCGCGCTGGCCGCCGTGCACCACCTGAACCTCGGCCACGGGCTGGCCGTGCGCGCCCTGCGCGAGGCGGCCGACCCGGCGGCGCGGATGTCGGTGACGCTCAACCTGCACCACGTGCGCGGGGTGTCCGAGGCCGACGCCGAGGCGGTGCGCCGCGTGGACACCCTGGCCAACCTGGCCTTCCTCGGCCCGATGCTCGACGGGGCCTACCCGCGTTCCCTGTTCGACGACACCGCCGCGGTGACCGACTGGGCGTTCGTGCAGGACGGCGACGAGGCCGCCGCGTGCGCGCCCCTGGACGTGCTGGGCGTCAACTACTACAACCCCGTCCTGGTGCGGCGGAGGGAGGGCGGCGCGGGACGGGAGACGGCCGACGGGCACGCCGACGGCGTCGCGTCCCCGTGGATCGCCTGCCAGGACGTGGAGTTCGTCCGGCAGCCGGGGCCGTACACGGAGATGGGCTGGAACATCGACGAGACCGGGCTGACCGAGCTGCTGCTACGGCTGCGCCGCGACCATCCCGGCCTGCCCACGATGATCACCGAGAACGGCGCGGCGTTCCCCGACCCGGTGGAGGCCGATGGCCGGGTCAGGGACGACGACCGGATCGACTACCTGCGCCGGCACATCCGCGCGGTGGCCGAGGCCATGGCGGGCGGCGCGGACGTGCGCGGCTACTTCCTGTGGTCCCTGATGGACAACTTCGAGTGGGCGCACGGCTACGCCAAGCGGTTCGGCGTCGTCCGGGTGGACCGCGGCACGCTGGAGCGCACCTGGAAGGACAGCGCCCACTGGTACCGCGGGGTGATCGCGGCGAACGGCGTCGAGCAGGGTTAGACGGCCGGCCAGAGGTCGGGGGCGAGCATGCCGGAGACCTCGCGGGTGGTCAGCGGCTCCTCCTCCCCCGCGACGGCCAGGCGCATGACGATGCGCAGGGAGATGTCGGTGAAGGCGGTCAGGCGCATGTCCTCACGTCAGGCGCACCGGGGAGGTCGCCGGTTCACCAGCGGTCGAGATGCAGGACCTCGTCCAGCGGCTGCCGCGCGGCCGGCTTGAAGGTCTCCCCCGTGAAGTACGCGGTGGGCAGCAGCACGCCCTGGCGCACCTCGGCCGGGATGCCGAGCAGCTCGGCGATCTCGCTCTCGTACTCCAGGTGCAGGGTGGTCCACGCGCTGCCGAGGCCGCGGGCGCGGGCGGCGAGCATGTAGCTCCACGCGGCGGGCAGCAGCGAGCCCCACAGCCCGGCCTGGTTGCCCTCGGGCAGCCGGCCGCCGGGGAGCTCGATCGCGCCGATCACCAGCACCGGGACGTCGCCCATGTGCTCGGCCAGGTAGGCGGCGCTGTCACTGACGCGTTCCTGGGCCGCCGTCCGCGCCGGGTCGTCCCTGAACATCGACCGGGCCGAGCCGCCGGAGGTGGAGTAGGCGTTCCACGAGCGCCGGTAGTAGTCGCCGATCGCCTTGCGGCGGTCGGGGTCGGTGACCACGATCCAGTGCCACCCCTGCCGGTTGCCGCCGCTGGGCGCCTGGAGCGCGACCTCCAGGCACTCGCGGACCAGCGACGCCGGGACCAGGCGGGACAGGTCGAGGCGCCTGCGCACGCTGCGGGTGGTGGTGAGCAGCGTGTCCGGGGCCAATGGTTCGATCGTCATGGGCCCATCATGTCAACGCGGGCCCCGGGAATCCCGTAGGCCGTACGGTCGCATCGGGACCTGATTTCCGGCGTTCCGGGACGTATGATCACGCCAGCCGGACTCGCCCGACGCAACCGAAGGAGCCACCGTGGCCGACGACGAGCAGGGAACGCCCATCCCGGGCGTGGACACGACCAAGCCCAGCGTCGCCCGCGTCTACGACTACATGCTCGGCGGCAAGGACAACTTCGAGATCGACCGCGAGGTGGCCCAGATGGCGCTCGGGATCGCCCCGGACGCCCCGCAGGCGGCCCGGTCGAACCGGGACTTCCTGGCGCGCGTCGTCCGCGACCTGGCCGTCGAGGCGGGCATCCGCCAGTTCCTGGACATCGGGTCGGGCCTGCCCACGCAGGGCAACGTGCACGAGATCGCCCAGGCGGCCGCGCCGGGCTGCCGGGTCGTCTACGTCGACCACGACCCGATCGTCCTGGTCCACGGCCGGGCGCTGCTGGCCGTGGACGACGGCACCACCGTCATCGAGGCCGACATCCGCCGGCCGGACGACATCCTCGACCACCCCGAGACCAGGCAGCTCATCGACCTCGACGAGCCGGTGGGCCTGCTGCTGTTCGGCATCCTGCACCACCTGTCGGACGAGGAGGACCCGGCCGGCATCGCCCGCCGCCTGGTCGCCCGGCTGGCGCCGGGCAGCCACGTCGCCGTCTCCAGCTTCCACAACCCGATGGAGGAGCGCCCGGAGGTGTCGCGGCAGGCGTTCGAGGCCGAGCGGCTCTTCAACGACACCATGGGCACCGGGCGGTGGCGCACCCGCGAGGAGATCCTCGCCTTCTTCGACGGCCTGGAGCTGCTGGAGCCCGGCCTGGTGCCGCTGGCCGAGTGGCGCCCCGAGCCGGGATACCGGCCGGATCTGGGGATCACGTATCACACGTTCCTGGGCGGGGTCGGGCGCAAGCCGTGACCGTCAGCAGACGGCCTCCGGCAGGGCGATCGGCACCTGCTGCCGGTCGTCCGGGGTGAACGGGCGGCCGAACACCTCGCACAGCCGCCGCCGCCAGGTGTCCACGTCCAGCCGGAGCAGGTCGGTGGAGTAGCCCGTGACGCTGTCGCCGCCCTTGAGCCGCAGCAGCAGCGCGCCGTCGGGCGAGATCTCCAGGAAGTCCTGGGCCTGGCGGAAGGTGTAGCCCTCCTCGTAGGACACCTGGGTCTCGCCGAGCCCGAAGACGCGGATCTCCCGTTCGCCGAACAGGAACAGCCTGCCCGCGTTCTCCGGCATCATCGACGTCATGCGCTCGCCGCCGCGGATGTTCTCGCCCGCCGAACGCAGCGGGCCGAGCACCTTCCTGAGCGGGTGGGTGAGCCACACCTCGGGCAGCATGCCGTTGCGGAACAGCAGCAGGTGGGTGCCCGCGCGGTCGAGGACGAACCCGCTGACGACGTCGGAGCCCACGGTCAGCCGCCGGTCCTTGACCTCCTCGCCGGTGCGCAGGTCGATCGTGCGCAGGTAGTCGGCGCCCTGCACGGCGATCATCAGGTGGTCCGCGCTCCACGGGCTGACCTGCACCTCCGTCACGACCGTGCCGGGGCCGGCGACGTCGAAGGCGCTCTTGCGGCGGCCGGTGGCCGGATCCCAGCGCTCCAGGCGGCGGCCGGCGAAGGTGAACAGGTCGCCGTCCTTGAAGAAGTACGTGAGCTGCGCGCCCTGCGGCGGCCGGGCGGTGGTGACCTCGGTGACGGGGGTGAGCGAGGGCAGCGCGCGGACGGCGACCGTCGCGGGGCCGACGGCGTCGGCGAGGAGGCGTCCGGACTCGTCCGCGACGGGGTCGCCGTAGGCGTTCAGGCCCTTCGGGCTCTTCGTGCGCGCGACGTCGGCCAGGGTGCGCTGCGGATCGCCGGTCTCCATGAGGCGCAGGCGGGCGCCGCCGTCGACCTGGGCGACCATCCGCTGCCCGCCCTGGAGCAGTGCCGGGTTGCCGACGCGCTGCTCGCCCTCGCGCAGCGCGGTCAGCACCATGGTCTCGGACGACCTGGTGAGCAGCTCCTGCGCGCCCGGGGCGCCCACCAGCGCGACCGGGGCGGCGCCCGTCTCGGCGCCGGTCGGGGCGGTCTGGGCGTCGATCCAGGTGCGTGACAGGGTGACGCCCTCGGCCAGGTCGACCAGCTCCCAGCCGGAGGCGCCCTGCTCGGCCACCCGCCGCCCCTCTCGGTCGACGACGAAGGGGCCGCACGGGCGTCCGGCGCTGAAGCCGCCCAGCCGCGCGCCGTCGCTCACCGCGTACCCCGTGTACGTGGCGGTGCGGCCGTCGTCGCTGTTGCGGCAGGTCACGGCGGTGGCGCCGGCGCCGGAGACGGCCAGGCCGTCGGCCGGGCCGAGGGTGCGGACGGTGAGCTCCTGCCACGCCGGGCTGCCCTTGCTGCTGTACACCTTGGCCACGCCCTTCTCCCTGGCGACCAGGGTGGTGGCGTCGGGGCCGAAGCGGACGAGGTCGGCGGGGAGGTCGTACACCCAGGTGCGGGCCGCGCCGGTGGTGCCGAGCGACTGCAGGACGAGCTTCTTCGGGCCGGCGGTCGCGATCCAGCCGTCGTCGCCGTCGGCCCTGATGTCGGCGGCGGGCTCGTCGGCCAGGGCCTGCCGGTCCTGGCGGTCCAGGACGTGGCCCTGGTCCAGCAGCTCGCCGTCGTCGGGGTCGACGCGGTGCCAGACCATGCTGCCGTCTTCGACGGCGTAGGCGACGAGGCCGCCGTCGGCGGAGACGGCCGGATGGCTGGTGCCGCCCCGGTCGGGCAGGTGGGTGGGCCGGTAGCGGCCGTCGGGGCCGCGGGTGAACAGCGTGGCCCGGCCGGCGGCGGAGGCGGTCGTGGCCAGCAGGACGCGGGCGTCGTCGCTGGCGTCGGCGGCGGTGAGCGAGCCGAGCGCGCCCGTGGCCACCCCCTTGGTGTAGCGGTGCTCGACGTAGCGTTGCAGGAGCTGGGTCCTGGCCTCCTGGGTGGGGGCCGCGCGGTAGGCGCCGACCGCGAGCAGCGACGACAGCTCGGGATCGCGTCCGGCCAGGTCGGCCGAGGCGCCCGCCAGCGCGCGGGAGCGGGCCTCGGCGGCGCGCTGGTCGCCGATGCGGCCCTGGTAGAGCGTCCAGGCGACCAGCGAGACGACGGTCAGCAGCGCCACCCCCGCGCCGGTGATCGCGCCCCGGCGGCGCAGCGTGCGTGCGCGCTGCCGGCGGCGGCCCTGGCGCAGGTAGTCGTGCTCGCCCTCGGTCAGGTCGGCGGGCCGCTCGGCGAGCCAGCGGGCGGCGGCGGCCAGCTCGGGCGGCCCCGGCAGCCGGTCGGGGGCCTGCCCGGCCTGCCGCCAGCGGCGCATGTCCTGGTGGAGCAGGTCGCGCCATTCGAGGAACTTCAGGTCCGCCGCCACGATCCCGGCCAGCCGCGGCCATTCGGCGATCAGCGCCTCGTGGGCCAGCTCGACGGTCTGGCGGCCGTCCTCGCCGGTGTCCATGACGAGCAGCCGCCCGGCCGCCAGGCGGCCGGCCAGCCGCCAGCGCTCCTCCCCCGCCTCCTCGCGGGCGACCCGCCTGCGCAGCGGCGCGTGCGCCCCGGCGGCGACCCGGACGAGCCGGGACAGCAGCTCCTGGCCGGCGGCGCTGTCCTGCTCGGGCACGCACGCCGCCCAGACCTGCTCGGCCTGCGCGGCCAGGGCCCCGCGTACGCCGCGGCACGCCTCGTAGGAGGTGTGGCTGATGCGGCCGCCCTGCTGCTCGTGCCAGAGGCGGTCGAGCAGGAAGCCGATCAGCGGCAGGGCGCCGGGCGCGGTGCCGGCGTCGGCCAGGATGCGGTCGACCAGGCCGGGGTCGTACGTCACGGCGGGGACGGCGTCCAGCGGCGCCTCGACGACCTCCCGGAGCTGGTCGCGGGTCATGGGGGTGAGCCCGTACGTCTCGCGGCCGAGCGCGCCGCCGAGGGCGGGATGGGACAGGGCGGCGGGCAGGAAGTCGGCCCGCAGCGTGAACAGCACCCGGACGGCCGCGCACGCGCGGGCCGCGGCCAGGACCCGGGCCGCCTCGGCCGCCTGCTCCTCCACGCCGACCAGCAGCTCCTCCGCCTGGTCGACGACGAGCAGCAGCCCGGTGGCGCCGGTGTCGCGCAGCACCTGGGCGACGACGTCGGGCAGCCTGCCGTTCCTCAGCGGCTCGCGCAACGCGTCGGCCCTGGCCAGCGCCTCGGCCCCGGTCAGGCCCGGGTGCGACAGGGCGGCCAGTTCGGCGGCGAGGGCGTCCGGCCAGGAACGCACGGCCGAGGGCCGCAGGACGACGATCTCGCAGCCCTCTCGGCGCATCGCGGGCACGACCCCGGCCAGCGCCAGCGAGGACTTGCCGCAGCCGGACGGGCCGGTGAGCGTGACCTCGGAGTGGGCGCGCAGGAGGCGCTGGATCCGGGCGGTCTCGGCGTCGCGGCCGAAGAAGACCGCGGCGTCGCCCTCGCGGAAGGCCGACAGCCCGCGGAAGGGCGAGGCCGGCCGTACGGTGGCGGCCAGGGCGGGGACGGCGCGGGTGAGCGACCGGGTGGGGATCACGAACGCCTGGCGGGGGCCGCCTGGCTGGGCCGCGACGACCATGCCGACGACGTCGCCGAGCTCGACGTCCCAGACGGGGCTGCCGCTGAAGCCGCTCTCGATCGGCACGCCGCCGGGCTCGTCGGGGGCGCACTGGAGCCAGCCCTGCTGGGTGCCGCCGAGCAGCCGGCCGGTGTGCCAGCCGCCGCCCCGCAGGCCGTGCGGGAACCCGGCCACGGCCACGCGGTGGCCCCACACGCTGCGCGGCTCGGCCATGCGCAGCGGGCGCCCGCCCGGGGGCGCGGCCTCCAGCCGCAGGACGGCGATGTCGCCCGAGCCGTCGTCGGCGGTCTGGACCCAGTGCTCGACGCGGGCCCGCACGGGGGCCGGGTCGTCGGCGAAGGGCAGCTCGACGGTGACCCAGGCGTCGGACGGCGGCGCCCCCTCCGCGCGGCCCAGGGCGCCCGAGACGACGTGCGCGCAGGTCAGCGCCAGGTCAGGCGCGATCAGGAAGCCCGCCCCCGCCACGGCCTCCTCCGGGCCGCGCACGCGCAGGACGGCGAGGTTCAGCGCCTCGTCGGGCCCTCGATCCATCACGTACGGTCACCGCCTCGTCACTCCGGTCGTCCGGGGTGTCAGTATGACGGCTGGGCGGAAGTGGCGTTCGCCGTTCCTTGACATGCGAGAAGGGCGTTCCCCGTGATCGGGGAACGCCCTTCGTCGTGTACGCGCTGTGCGGGTGTTACTTCTTGACCGACAGGGGGACGGTGCCGGTGTCCTGCTGACGCCAGGCGCCGG
>NZ_JBFAOV010000081.1:0-12038 GCF_040675375.1 Nonomuraea sp. NPDC049607 | reverse complement strand
CCGCTGACCTCACCCGTCGCCGGGTTGAAGACCTCCGCCGTCCGGCCACCGCCGTCCGTCAGGGCGCCGTTGATCCAATGCTTGACCGACTTCACTGAGCTGCTGCCTCTGCGTTGATGACTTCGAGTGCGTTGACGATGATCCCCAGGCCCTCGGTGGCCTCGTCCACCGTGAGGGTGAGGGGCGGGGCCATGCGGATGGCGGTGCCGTACAGGCCGCCCTTGCCCGCCAGCAGGCCCGCCTTCTTGGTCTCCTCCATGAAGCGGACGGCCTGGGCGGGGCTCTCCAGCTCGACGGCGAACATCAGGCCCTTGCCGCGCACGTCCTTGACGATCGGCAGGCGCGCGGCCGCCTCCTTGAGGCCGCCGATGATGATGTCGCCGGTCCGCGCCGCGTTGGCCTGGAGGTCGTGGTCGAGGACGTAGTCGAGGGTGGCGTTGGCGGCGGCCATGGAGATGGGGTTGCCGCCGAACGTGGACAGGCCCACGGCGTGCGGCCCGTCCATCAGGTCGCCGCGGGCCACGATGCCGCCGACCGCGAAGCCGTTGCCCAGCCCCTTGGCGAACGTGATCATGTCGGGGGTCACGCCGTGGTTCTGGATGCCGAAGAACGCGCTGCCCGTACGGCCCCAGCCGGTCTGCACCTCGTCGGAGATGAGGTAGATGCCCTGCTCGTCCAGGACCTCCTTGTAGGCGGCGAACAGGCCGTCGGGGGCCATGGTGAAGCCGCCCACGCCCTGGATCGGCTCGGCGATCAGCGCCGCCACGTCGTTGGAGACCGAGGTGGCCAGCACGTGGCGCAGGTCGTCCACGCACGCCTTGATGTAGTCGGCGTCGGACAGGCCCTTGAACTGGGTGAGGTGCCGGTCGGCGCCGTGCAGGAAGTGCACGTTGAGCGGGGAGAGCGAGTTGTTCTTCCACGCCCGGTTGGAGGTGACGCTGACCGCGCCGAAGCTGCGCCCGTGGTAGCTCTGCCGCATGGCGAGCACCTGGTCGGTCTTGCGGGCGTACGTCGCGAGGAGGAGGGCGGTCTCGTTGGCCTCGGTCCCGGAGTTGGTGAAGAACACCTTGGCGTCGGGGATGCCGGAGAGCCTGGCGATCTTCTCGGCGAGCTCGACCTGGCCGCGCAGCAGGTAGACGGTGCTGGTGTGGACCACGCCGGTGGCGAGCTGACGCTCGACGGCGTCGCGCACCTCGGGCACGTCGTACCCGATCATGTTGGTCAGGATCCCGGCGAAGAAGTCAAGGTAGCTCTTGCCATCGGCGTCGATGACGCGGTTGCCCTTGCCGCTGACGATCTCGATGGGCTCGTTGTAGTTGAGGGCCAGCCAGTTCGGCATCACTGCCCGGTGGCGCGCGAGTAGCTCCGACATGTTATCGAGTATCCCGTTCTCCCGTGCTTCCTCACAGCGGCAGGCTGTCGGCGGGGGGCCACATCACCTTACAAGATGTAAGTCCTCCCCCTAGGGGATCACCCGTGCGCCTGGGGGCGTACGCGCCGGCCCCCCGGTACGCCGCCAGAGGCATCGCGATTGACCACTCGCGGGCGACGACCCGGCGGGGCCCGCTCGGCCACCATCGGATCATCGACGAACCGAGGAGACCGAGATGACCGTCACCATCGACCTTCGCCCGGAGGCGCCCGCCGGGCCGCCCAAGCTCGACCGCGACCAGCTCCGCCGCGCCCAGCAGGACACCCTCGACACCCCGCGCATGGACTACAGCCTGCTGGCGCGGATGATGTTCAAGCCCGTGGACCTGATGTACGGCAGGAAGGGCTCGTACACGAAGTTCGCCATGCTGGAGATCATCGCGCGGGTGCCGTACCAGGCGTGGGAGCGGATGGGCTACTGGGCCGTCCACCGGCACGCCGGGCGCTCGGCCCTGGCCAGGAGGGTCTTCGAGCGCATCGTGGAGGCCCGCGCCGACCAGGACAACGAGCAGTGGCACCTGCTGATCATGCAGGACCTGGTGCAGCGCGCCGGGCAGCGCCAGAACTGGCTGCTGCACAAGGCGGCGCCGTGGCTGATCGCCTTCTTCTACTACCACGTGTCCTGGGTGCTGTTCGTGGTCCGGCCGGACTGGAGCTACCGGCTCAACGCCGAGTTCGAGGACCACGCCGAGCACGAGTACATGACGTTCGTGGCCGAGAACCCCGACCTGGACTTCGTGCCCGACCCCGGCACGTACGCCGACGAGTACGGCCGCTACCGCTCGGTGGCCGACCTGCTCCGGCAGATCGGCCACGACGAGCGCACGCACAAGCTCGACAGCCTGGAGAGCATGCGTGAGCCCCGCGTCCGCTAGACCTCGGCGAGCTCGGAAGCGGCCGCGACGGGGGCGGCCGGGCGCAGCACGACCAGCGCGAGCAGCGCGGCGGCGAGGCTGAACCCGGCCCCGACCCACGACCCGAGGTGCACGGCCACGGTGAAGGCCCGGTCGGCCACCTCGCCGAGCCCGATCTGCTCGGCGACCCCGATCGACTCGCGGGCCGCCGCGGGCGCGTCGAGCGGCATCTCCGAGGTGTAGACGCCGGCCAGCACGCTGCCGAGCACGGCGATGCTCATGGCCAGGCCCACCTGCTGCACGGTGTCGTTGAGCGCGGACCCGACGCCGGCGTGCTCCAGGGGGATCGCCCCCATCAGCGAGGCGTACGCGGACGGACCGGCCAGGCCGGCTCCCGCGCCCATCAGCACCAGCCCGCCCATCAGCGGCAGGTAGCCGGTGGTGAGCGCCATCACGACGAACCCCACCGCCATGATCAGCAGCCCGGCCGAGATCAGCACCCGGTTGGACACCTTCTTGCCCAGCGCCGCGCCGACGCCGTTGAAGACGACGGCCGCCGCCGCCTGGGGCAGCATGGCCAGACCGGCCTGGAGCTCGCCGTAGCCCAGCACGAACTGCAGGTACTGGGTGAGCATCAGCATCACGGCGCCCGCGCCGAACGACATCAGCAGGATCGAGAAGGACGCGCCGCTGAAGTTGCGGTTCCTGAACAGCTGCAGCGGCAACATCGGGTGCTCGGCCCGCCGCTCCCAGATGACGAACGCGGTCAGCGTGACGACCGCCACCGCGATGACGGGCAGGTTCCACTCGCGTTCGATGATCACGTACACGGCCGAGGTCAGGCCCACGATCGAGAGCACCACGCCCACCGGGTCGATCCGCCGCCCGGCGCTGCGGGTCTCGGGCATCAGCACGAAGGCGGCCACGATGGCCAGCACCGCGATCGGGATGTTGAGCAGGAAGACCGAGCCCCACCAGTAGTGCTCCAGCAGGAAGCCGCCCAGCGTCGGGCCGGCGATCACGCCGAGCATCGCCACGCTTCCCCAGATGGCCATGGCCTTGCGCCGCTCGTCCTCCTCGAAGACGGTCATGAGGATGGAGAGCGTCGAGGGCATCAGGATCGAGCCGCCGACCCCCATCAGGGCCCGTGCGCCGATCACCTGCCAGGGCTCGGCGGCCAGCACGGCCAGCAGCGACGCGCCGCCGAAGAAGGCCAGGCCGATGACGAGGAAGCGGCGGCGGCCGTACCGGTCGGACAGGCTTCCGGCGGTCAGCAGCAGGCCGGCGAAGACCAGCACGTAGGCGTCGAGGATCCACTGGATGTCGGACGGCGTCGCGCCCAGCTCCTCGATCAGGGACGGGATCGCCAGGTTCAGCACGGTTCCGTCCACCGTGAGCACCAGCAGCGAAAGGCAGAGTACGACAAGGACCCACCAGCGGCGCGGGTCTCGTACAGTGTTCGAGGTCACTCGCACAGCGTACGACAACTCTCGCACACTGTGCGAGAGCATTTATCCTTGGGGGATGACCGGCAAGCAGTTCACCTCCGTCTGGTTCCGCGAGCCGCGCAAGACCGCCGCCCCCGGCCGCAGCCGCGAGGAGATCGTCAGAGCCGCCCTTGAGCTGCTCGACGAGGAGGGCATGGCCGGGCTGAGCATGCGCAAGCTCGGCGCGAGGCTGAGCGCCGGCGCCACCAGCCTCTACTGGTACGTCGCCAACAAGGACGAACTGCTCGAACTCGCCTACGACCAGGTCTGGGCCGAGATGACCGTCCCCGACGCCGAGGAGGTGGGCTGGCGCGACGCCGCCTCGGCCATGGCCTACGGCATGCGCGCGGTCATGCTGCGGCACCCGTGGTCGGCCGACCTCCTCGGCCGGGTGCCCGCGCTCGGCCCGCACGCCCTGTCCGCCTCCGACCGGATGCGCAAGATCTTCAGGACGGCCGGGTTCCACGGCCTCGACGTCGACTACGCCGTGGCCGCCGTCACCGCCTTCGTCTACGGCATGACCCTGCCCGAGATCGCCTGGGACGCCACCGCGAAAGACTCCGACTACGACGCCGACGAGATGCGCGGCATGGTCGCCAAGGCCGCGGCCGACTTCCCCGACATGCTGGAGAGCCTGGCCATGGGGGCGTACCAGGATCCGCAGGTCCTTCGGGCCACGGCGTTCGACTTCGGGCTCGTGTCGGTGCTCGACGGCCTTGAGCGGCGGCTGGCGACGTAGCAGGATCCGGGGCATGAGCGATTTCCGCGCGGCCCGCGATCTTCTCCTGAGCGCCGACTACCCCACGGCCCGGCGTGACTTCCGCTGGCCGGAGGCCGAGCAGTTCAACTGGGCGCTCGACTGGTTCGACGGGGTACTGGCCGCCGAGACGCCGCAGGCCGCCGCCCTGACCATCGTGAACCCCGGCGGCCGGGTCTCCCACACCTTCGCCGAGTTGTCGGCCCGCTCCAACCAGGTCGCCAACTGGCTGCGCGAGCAGGGCGTGCGCCGGGGCGACCGCGTCCTGCTCATGCTGGGCAACCAGACCGAGCTGTGGGAGTCCATGCTGGCCGCCATGAAGCTCGGCGCGGTGATCATCCCCGCCACGACCCTGCTGACGGCCAAGGACATCGGCGAACGCCTCGAACGCGGCCAGGTCGCCCACGTGATCGCCAACGCCGCCGACGCGGGCAAGTTCGGGGCCGGCGAGTTCACGAAGATCGCGGTCGGCGACGCGTACGGGTGGCTGCCGTACCACGAGGCGTACGAGGCCGGCGAGCGCTTCACCCCCGACGCCCCCACCAGGGCCGGCGACTCCCTGCTGCTCTACTTCACCTCCGGCACGACCTCCCGCCCCAAGCTGGTCGAGCACACCCACGCCTCCTACCCGGCCGGTCATCTGTCCACCATGTTCTGGATCGGCCTGCGCCCCGGCGACGTGCACCTCAACGTCTCCTCCCCCGGCTGGGCCAAGCACGCCTGGAGCAACGTGTTCGCCCCCTGGAACGCCGGGGCGACCGTGCTCATCCACAACTACGAGCGCTTCGCCGCCCGCGCCCTGCTGGAGGTGCTGCGCGACGAGCGGGTCACCACGTTCTGCGCGCCGCCGACCGTGTGGCGGATGCTCATCCAGGAGGACCTGGCGGCCTGGAAGCTGCCGTTGCGCACCGCCGTGGCCGCGGGCGAGCCGCTCAACCCCGAGATCATCGACCAGGTCGCCAAGGCGTGGGGCATCACCATCCGCGACGGCTACGGCCAGACCGAGACCACCGCCCAGATCGGCAACGTACCCGACGAGCCGGTCAAACCCGGATCGATGGGACGCCCACTGCCCGGCTACGACATCGTGCTCATCGACCCCGTCTCCGGCGAGCCCGGCGACGACGGGGAGATCTGCCTGCCGCTCGACCCCCGCCCCCTGGGCCTGATGGCCGGGTACGTCGGCGGCTCCGCCGAGGCCATGCGCGACGGCTACTACCACACCGGCGACGTCGCCACCCGCGACCAGGACGGCTACATCACCTACGTCGGCAGGACCGACGACGTCTTCAAGGCCTCCGACTACCGCATCTCGCCGTTCGAGCTGGAGAGCGTGCTGCTGGAGCACCCGGCCGTGGCCGAGGCGGCCGTCGTGCCCGCCCCCGACCCGGTGCGCCTGGCCGTGCCGAAGGCGTACGTGATGCTGGCGCCCGGGTTCGAGCCCGGCACCGAGACCGCGCGGTCGATCTTCGAGCACTGCCGGCGGGAGCTGGCGCCGTACAAGCGGGTGCGCCGGCTGGAGTTCGCCGACCTGCCGAAGACGATCTCGGGGAAGATCCGGCGGGTGGAGCTCCGGGTGCGCGAACCCCAAGGTGAGTACCGCGAGGAGGAGTTCAATCTGTGACAGTGTGTATATGGCTGTATGACCGTTCTTACAGGTTGATCGGCTAGGCTCGCCCCGTGCTCCCCACCATCGCCGACGTCCTCGCTCTTGAGACCGTGCGCCGGGGCAGCCCGCGCGTGGTCGCGGGCGCCGACCGGCTCGACACCAGGGTGCGGTGGGTGCACGTCGGTGAGATCGTCGACATCGCCCATCTGCTGCGCGGCGGCGAGCTGGTGCTCACCACGGGCGTCGCGCTCCCCGACGACCCGGAGAAGCTCGCCGACTACATCGGCGAGCTCGCCTCCGTCGGGGCCTCCGGGCTGATCGTGGAGCTGGGCCGCAGGTTCCTGCGCGAGCTGCCGGGGGCAGTGGTCAAGTCGGCCGAGGAGCACGGGCTGCCGGTCATCGTGCTGGCCCGCGAGACGCCGTTCGTGCAGATCACCGAGTCCGTGCACGCCCGGATCATCGACATCCAGCTTGAGGAGCTGCGCGCCTCCGAGCAGCTGCACGAGGTGTTCACCGAGCTGTCGGTCGAGGGCGCCTCGCCCGCCGAGGTGCTGACCCAGGTCGCCCGGCTGTCCGGCCGACCGGTACTGCTGGAGAACCTCGCCCACCAGGTGCTGGCCTGCGAGTCCGCGGGCCGCGACGCCGGCACGCTGCTGGCCGGGTGGGAGAGCAGGTCGCGGGGGGTGGCCCCGGCCGGGCGCACGGCGTACGACCCCGCCTCCGGCTGGCTGATCACCACCGTCGGCGCCCGCGGCCAGGACTGGGGGCGGCTGATCCTCATCTGCGAGACGCCGCCGACGCCCCGCGAGATGGTGCTCGCCGAACGCGCTGCCACCACGCTCGCCCTCGGCCGCCTGCTCGAACGCCACCAGGAGTCCCTGGAACGCCAGGCCCACGGCACGATCATCACCGGCATCCTGACCCACGCCTACGCCGACCCCGACGAGGCCGCCGCCCGCGCCCGCGCGGTCGGCGTGCCGCTGACCGGCCGCAAGCTGGTCAGCGTCGTCATCAGGCCGACCGAACCCGCCGACCAGGCGCTCGACGGCCAGGCGCAGCTCGGCGAGCTGGCCGAGGCCACCGCCGCCGCCTGCCGCGACGCCCGCCTGCCGGCCCTGGTGGGCGCGCTCGACCAGGAGCGGGTCGGCGTCCTGCTGCCGCTCCCGCCGCGCACCGGCGCCGAGCCCGCGCTGACCGCGCTCGCCGAGCGGCTGCGCGTGCTGTGGCGGCCCGGCTCGGCGTTCGTGCTGGCCGCGGGGTCGGTGGTGGAGTCCATCCGCGACGTACGGCGCAGCTTCCTCGAAGCCGAGCAGGTCGCGGACGTGGCCGTGCGCCAGCCCGACGGCCGCGCCTTCTACCGCCTGCCCGACCTGCGCCTGCGCGGCCTGCTCCACCTGCTGCGCGACGACGCCCGGCTGCAGACGTTCGCCGAACGCGAGCTGGGCCCGCTGCTCGCGCACGACGCCCAGCGCGGCGGCGACCTCACCCGGATCCTGCGCACCTACCTCGACGCCGGCCGCAACAAGGCCGTGGCCGCGCAGAAGGCCCACCTGTCCAGGCCGGCCTTCTACGACCGCCTGCGCCGCCTCGAACGCATCCTCGACACCGACCTCGACGACGTCGAGTCATGCCTGTCACTGCACGTCGCACTGCTGGCGCTGGAGTCCTTCCGCAGGGAGAACCGTTGAGAGCTCGTGATCACGGCATCGTCGTCGGCACCGGCGTCCCCGGTCCGCTGAACGCGATCACCGACGTGCCCGGCGTCCTCGTCGGCCACACCACGCTGACCGAGGGCACCGCCCGTACGGGGGTCACCGTCGTCCGCCCCGGCCCGGGCTCGGCCTACGACTCACCCGTCTACGCCGGCTACCACTGGCTCAACGGCAACGGCGAGATGACCGGCCTGCCCTACCTCGACGACTTCGGCCTGTTGCACTCGCCGATCGGGCTGACCAACACCTTCTCCGTCGGCGTGGTGCGCGACGCGCTGGTCTCCCTGGAGGTCGGCGGCCGGGGCGCGGGCGCGTGGTCGCTGCCGGTGGTCGCCGAGACCTGGGACGGCCGGCTCAACGACATCGACGCCCGGCACGTCCGCCAGGAGCACGTCGAGCGGGCCTACCACGGCGCCTCGGCCGGCCCGGTGCCCGAGGGCTCGGTCGGCGGCGGCACCGGCATGATCTGCCACGGCTTCAAGGGCGGCATCGGCACCGCGTCCCGCGTGACCGGCGACTACACGGTCGGCGTGCTCGTGCAGGCCAACCACGGCCGCCGCGACCGGCTCACCGTCAACGGCCGCCCGATCGTCATGGACGACGTGCCCCGCCCCGGCATGCGCGAGGGCGCGGGGTCGATCATCGCCGTGGTCGCCACCGACGCGCCGCTCCTCCCCCACCAGTGCCGCAAGCTCGCCCAGCGGGCCGGGCTCGGCGTGGCCAGGACGGGCGGCGCCGGCGAGAGCTCCAGCGGCGACGGCTTCGTCTGCTTCGCCACCGGCAACCGCGACCTGCCCTCCAACGCCCTCGACGACGGCGGCTCGGGCGTGTTCGAGGTGCGGGTGCTGGCCGACGCCCTCCTCGACCCGCTCTTCCACGCCGCGATCGAGGCCACGGAGGAGGCCATCGTCAACGCGATGGTCGCCGCCGACACGATGACCGGCGCGAACGGCTTCACCGCCTACGCACTCGACGGCGCCCGCCTGGCCGACCTGGTGAAATGAGCAACATGTCTGACGTCCTGATGCCCGACCTCGAAGACCTCGGCCGCATGATCGCGACCGCCGGCGCGTTCGCCGTGCCCGTGCACGACGTGCGGCTGACCCCCGACGAGCTCGCCCCCGAGCAGATCGTCGCGGGCGACCCCGCCACCTCGTCGCTGGAGCTGGGCGACGGCCGGGGCATCTGGGAGATCACCCCCGGCGTCGTCACCGACGTCGAGACCGACGAGATCTTCGTCGTGCTGTCCGGCCGCGCCACCATCGCCGTCGAGGGCGGCACCACCATCGAGGTCGGGCCGGGCGACGTGTGTCTGCTGGCCGAGGGCGCCCGGACGACGTGGATCGTGCACGAGACCCTGCGCAAGGTCTACCAGTCCCGGCAGTCCGGCTAGAACCGGCTAGAACCCCATCGCCGTACGGACCTCCTCCAGCGTGCGGACCGCCCGCTCCCGGGCCCGCTCGTTGCCCCGCGCCAGCACCTGCCTGACGTCGGCCTCGGTGTGCTCGCGCCGCCGCCGCCTGATCGGACGCAGGAACTCGTTGACCGCCTCGGTCGTCAGCGCCTTGAGCTCGGCGGCCCCGCCGTCGCCGATCTCCTCGGCAATCTCCTGAGGCGAACGCCCGAGGCAGAGCCCGGCCAGCGTGAGCAGGTTCGCGACCCCGGGCCGGTGCAGCTCGTCGAAGGTGATCAGGCGTTCGGAGTCGGTGCGGGCCTTGCGGATGAGGGCGGCGGTCTCGTCCTCGGTGGCCGCCAGGGCGATGGCGTTGCCGCGGCTCTTGCTCATCTTGCCGCCGTCCAGGCCCATGAGCAGCGGACGCTCGCCCAGCATGGCCTCGGGCAGCGGGAAGACCTCGCCGTACCGTTCGTTGAAGCGCCGCGCGACCAGCCGGGCCACCTCCACGTGCGGGAGCTGGTCGCGGCCCACGGGCACCAGCGTGCCCTTGCAGAACAGGATGTCGGCGGCCTGGTGCACCGGATAGGTGAACAGCAGGCCGCTGACCGAGCGCCGGGCGCTGTGCGCGATCTCGTCCTTCACCGTCGGGTTACGGCTCAGCTCCGCCACCGACACCAGGCTCAGGAACGGCAGCAGCAGCTGGTTCAGCTCGGGGATCGCACTGTGCTGGAAGATCGTGACCTTGGCCGGGTCGAGGCCGACGGCCAGGTAGTCGAGCAGCACCTCGGTGATGTTGCGCTGGATCTCGCCGGGCAGGTCACGGTCGGTGATCACCTGGTAGTCGGCGATCAGCACGTACGTCCGGTATTGGTCCTGCAGCTCCACCCGGTTGGCGAGGGTGCCGAAATAGTGGCCCAGATGCAGGCGTCCGGTCGGCCGGTCGCCGGTCAGGACGACGTCGTTCACGGTGGGTCTCTCCTTCAGGTGTGCCGCCTGAGGGGATCCCGCGCTCGTGCAGGGCCGCCATCAGGACGGCCCAGCATGGAAGATCAGCGGCCGTCTGCCGGCCGCCACCACATGCTGATACGGGTCATAACACAATGTTATCCGGACTGGGTGTCAATCTGGTAACTCTTGAGCGGTTTGGCGCGTTCTGCTGACCCCAGGACCTTGATCTCGTCAGGATGGTTCGGTCCCTTTTCCGCCCTCTGGAGAGTTCATGTCTCGACGCACCCTCGCCGGCGGCCTGGCCATAGCCGCCACGATCACCGTCACCACAGTTCCCGCCTCGGCGGCGCAGCTCGCGGTGCAGTTCCCGTCGGCCGACTTCCCGCTGGGCGCCCGGTCCGCCGCCACCAAGACGCTGACCGCCGTCACCCAGGGCATCGACCTGTACGACGTGAAGGCCGGCAGCTCCACCGACGGCTACACGGTGACCGTGCTCATGCCGAGCGGCCGCGACTACGGCGCTCTGGAGACCGCCCAGGCCAAGGTCACCGAGGTCGAGGCGGCCGGGGAGGCGGCGAGCCTGCAGAAGGTGATCCGGCCGAGCGTCGCCGACGCGCCCTCCCAGACCGTCTACATGGTCCGCGTGGGCCTGTGGTCCTTCAAGGACAAGGCGAAGGCCGACGAGACCGCCAAGACGCTCAAGGAAGCCGGGCTGAAGGTCAAGGTCGACTACCTCGGCGACGACGGCCTGAAGACCACCGGCCCCTGGGACGCCAAGGTCGTCATGATCGACTCCCGGACGTTCCGCGGCTCGTACGCCGCCTCCCTCGGCACCAGCGTCGCCAAGCGCGAGACGGTCTCCTCGATGGCCAAGGCGCGCAACGCGGTGGTCGGCGTCAACGGCGGCTTCTTCAACATCCACACCGCCAAGAACCTGCGCGGCGAGCCCGTCGGCGCCTCCGTGGTCGCCGGACGCCTGCTCAGCGAGGCCGTGCCGGGCCGCTCCGCCGTGGTGCTCCAGGGCCGCAGCGTCCGCGTCACCGAGCTGAAGACCGCCGTCACCGCGATCTCCCAGGACGGCGACAAGCTCGTCGTCAACGGCGTCAACCGCGCCGCCGCGACGGACGAGACCGTGCTCTACACCGAGGAGTACGGCGCCAAGACCCCGACCGGCGGCACCGACATCGTCCTCGACGCCAACGGCAAGGCGGTCGCCGTACGCACGAGCGGCGCCGCCGTCGCCAAGGGCACCCGGGTGCTGCACGGCCAGGGCACGTCCGCCGAATGGCTCGCCGAGCACGCCTGGGAAGGCTGGACGGTCAAGATCGACACGAAGGTCACCGACCTGCGTACCGGCAAGGCCCTCAAGCTGACCCCCGACCTGAACGTGATCGCCGGCGGCGTCGGCCTCGTGCGCAACGGCCGCGTGAAGATCACCGCCAAGCGCGACGGCCACGACTCCGTGAACATGATCCTGCGCCGCCACCCGCGCACCCTCCTCGGCGTCACCAGGAACGGCAGCCTCATCCTGGCCACCATCGACGGCCGCCAGCCCGGCGTGACCATCGGCGCCAACTTCCACGAGGCCGCCCAGTTCATGCGCTGGCTCGGCGCGGTCCAGGCCGTCAACCTGGACGGCGGCGGCTCGACCGCGATGGTCGTGTCGAACAAGCTGGTCAACCGGCCATCGGACGGCGTGGAGCGCGGCGTCGGCGACGCCCTCCTCGTCCTTCCCCAGTAGCGGCCGGGGCGCGAGGGGCAGGCTCGCCCCCCACCCCCCCCGCAACCCCCCCCCACAACCCCCCACCGGCGGGGCCGGCCCCCCCCGCGGCGGGCGGGTAACA
>NZ_JBFAOV010000080.1:0-12670 GCF_040675375.1 Nonomuraea sp. NPDC049607 | reverse complement strand
AGCAGGCCGAAGACGTCGGCGGTGTCGGTCAGGTCCTCGGCGGCGGGCATGCGCTCGTGCACGGCCGCGACGCGGTCGGCGTCGACCACCTTGACCGCGCACCCGTCCACGGACAACACGTGGTCGTCTGAAGAACTGTTCATATATCTAACCTAGTCGGGCATATCGGTGAGCTGTCAAGCGCGGCTCAGGCCCGCAGTCGCGGGGTCAGCCGCTTCAACGCCGCCGCCAGCCGGTCCACCTGCGCCGTCGAGGTGTACAGGGCCGGGGTGACCCGGACGGCGTCGCCGCCGGCCATGCCCGTCCGGGCGACCGTGTAGAGGCCGTAGGTGTCCAGCAGGGTGGCGGCGATGGCCTCGTTGTCGGCGGTGGAGGTGCGGCCGGTGATGCGGAAGGCGGTGATCGCGCCGTACATGCCGGGTTCGTCCGGGGTGAGGATCTCCAGGCCGGGCAGGTCGCGGACCTGGCTCACCCAGCGGTCGCGCAGGTGCCGCAGCCGGGCCTGCTTGACGGCGGCGCCGAGCCGCTGATGGAAGTCGAGGGCGTCGGGGACGGTGAGCGGCGCCGCGACGTCCATGGTGCCCGAATGGACCCGCGAACGGATGTCGCCGGCCGGGAAGCTCTCGTCGGCGAAGACGGGCTCGACGTCGGCCAGCCGTTCCCGGCGGATGTAGAGGAACCCGGTGCCGAGCGGCGCGCCCATCCACTTGTGCAGCGAGAACGCGGCGAAGTCGGCGCGAAGGTCGGGCAGGGTGAAGTCGAGCTGCCCCCAGGAGTGGGCGGCGTCCACGACGACGTCCACGCCGCGCTCGCGGGCCATGGCGACGATCTCGCGCACCGGCAGGACCAGGCCCGTGCGGTTGTTCACGTGCGACAGCAGGAGCAGCCGGGCCCGGGGATTGGCGCGCAGCGCCCGCTCGTAGGCGTCCAGCGCCGCCTGCCGGGTGGCGGGCTCGGGGAGGACGAACCGGGCGACCGTGGCCGCGCGCCGCCCGGCCAGCCAGTTCATGGTGTGCTGGGCGGCGGGATAGTCCAGGTCGGCGTAGAGCACGGCGTCGCCCGGCCGCAGCCGCCGGTAGCCGGAGATGAGGTTCTGCAGCGCCTCGGTGCCGCCCCGGGTGAGCGCGATCTCGTCGCGGGCGACGCTGAGCAGCCCGGCGATACGGTCGCGCACCTCGTCCGCCCTGGCCTTGTACGCCGTGCGCAGCAGGTGGGAGTTGCGGGCGTTGAGGTCGTCGACGTTGCGGTGGTAGGCGCGCCGGACCGGCTCGGGCATGATCCCGTAGTAGCCGTTCTCCAGGTTGACGAAGTCGCCGCTGACCCGGAACTGCCCGGCCACGTCCGCCCAGAAGCGTTCGTCCCGGGCCGGGCCCGAGGCGTCGGCGGCGGCCGGCGGGAGCACGGCCAGCGCGCCGACCCCGGCGATGACCGCACGTCTGGACAGGGCCATGACACACCCCCAAGGTCGGGCGGCGCGGAATCGGGGCCGCGCCGACGAATGCCAGTGTCGCGGAGATGTCGCGCCCGGCGGGGACGGCTCGCCGTTGTGCCCGTCATCCGAAGAAAATGCCGATAAGGAGGATCGGGGGGCGAAAGGCAATTCGCGGCGCCCATTTCCGTGCCCCGGTGATTTCTTTACGTCGACCTTGGCCTTTTCCCGGCGAGCCGCGCCGCGCGGCGGGCATGCTCTGGGGTGATGCTCACCACCAGGTCGGCCCGCACACGCCGCCCGCCCGCCCCGGGGGCCGGCCGGTGGCTGCCGCGCGCGGTGCTGGCCCTGGCCATGCTGATCACCGTCGTGTTCGCGCACGGCGGCGCGTGCGCGGCCGTCGAGCTGTCCGAGCGGGTCCAGAGTGGCTCCGCGCCGACCCTCCAGAGTGCGCACCTCGACGCGCACCGGCACGTCAGGCGGCTGTCCGGGCGGATGCCGGTGCTGGCCGCCGGGTGCCTCCACGGCGAGCTGCCCCCGGGGCATCTGCACGGCACCGAGCAGCAGTGCTCGGCGACCGCGGCCTCGGCGCCGGCCGTGGCGGCCGTCCCCTCGCTCGCCGCCCTGCCCGTCGCCGTCGCGGCGGTGCCCGTACGACCCGCGCCGCGGGCCGCCCCGCGGGAGCCCGCGCCGGGTCCCGAACGTCTTCCCGTGATGCGCATATAGGACGCGCGCTTTTCGTCGCCGTCCATTTCCATCGCGCCATTGACGCGGCGTCTTCCGTGCCGCGCGTGCGCCGTTCATCTCGGGGATATCAACCAATGTCGTACGACACTTTGTCGCGCCCTGACATTCTGCCCGCCATCGGAAATCCGGGTATTTGTGTCACCGTCGGAAACACGCCACTGGCGTTCGTCGCCGCGCCGTTCGTCGCCGGCGGCGGCTTCTGGGCCAAGCTGGAAGGCTTCAACCCGGGCGGCATCAAGGACCGGCCCGCCCTGCACATGATCCGGCAGGCCCGCGCCCGGGGCGATCTGGCCCCCGGCGCAACGATCGTCGAGTCCACCAGCGGCACCCTCGGCCTCGGGCTGGCCCTGGCCGGGATCACCTTCGGCCACCCGGTCGTCCTGGTCGCCGATCCCGGCATGGAACCGCTCATGCAGCGGCTGCTGCTCTCCTACGGCGTACGGCTGGAGATCGTGCCCGAGCCGCATCCTGTCGGCGGCTGGCAGCGGGCCCGCCGCGACCGGGTCGCGGACGTGCTGGCCGAGCTGCCCGGCTCCTACTGCCCCGACCAGTACAACAACCCCGACAACGTGGCCGCGTACGCCGGGCTGGCCCGCGAGCTGCTGGCCCAGCTCCCGCACATCGACACGCTGGTCTGCTCCGTCGGCACCGGCGGGCACAGCGCGGGCATCACCCGCGAGCTCCGGCGTCACCTGCCCCGGCTGCGGCTGGTCGGCGTCGACACCGTCGGCTCGACCATCTTCGGGCAGCCCGACCGCCGCCGCCTGATGCGCGGCCTGGGCTCCAGCATCCACCCCGGCAACGTCGCCTACGACGCCTTCGACGAAGTCCACTGGGTGAGCGCCGCAGAGGCGGTGTGGGCCTGCCGCGCCCTCGCCGCCCAGCACTACGTCTCCGGCGGCTGGAGCACGGGAGCCGTCAGCCTGGTGGCCCGCTGGCTGGCCGGGCGCGGCGGGCCGGGCGGCTGCGTCGTCGCGGTCTTCCCCGACGGGCCCTGGCGCTACTGGAACACCGTCTTCGACGACGGCTACTGCCGCGCCCACGACCTGCTCGGCGTGACCCCGGCCGACGAGCCGGACGTGCTGGACAGCCCCTCCGAGCGCGAGGTGCGCCGCTGGACCCGCTGCACCACCGTCAGCGACCCGCTGGCAGGCGCACGATGAAGGCCACGCTGGCGCAGTTCCGCTCCTTCGACCGGCCGATCCGGCTGCTGCAGATCAACCAGGCGGGCATCAACATCGGCTTCTACATGCTGATGCCCTACCTCGCCCAGCACCTGTCGGCCGGCGCGGGGCTCGCGGCCTGGACGATCGGGCTCATCCTCGGCCTGCGCAACGCCAGCCAGCAGGGCATGTTCCTGATCGGCGGCACGCTGGCCGACCGGCTCGGGCACAAACCCATGATCATGGCGGGATGCGCGCTGCGTACCGTGGGGTTCGCGCTGTTCGGGCTCACCACGTCCGTGCCGCTGCTGGTGGCGGCCGCGGTGATCACCGGGCTGGCGGGGGCGCTGTTCAACCCGGCCGCCCGCGCGTACCTGGCCGCCGCGGCCGGGCCGCGCAAGGTGGCCGCCTTCGCCGTGTTCAACGTGTTCTACCAGGGCGGCATCCTGCTCGGGCCGCTGCTCGGGGTGCTGCTGCTGGCGGGCGGGTTCACCGCGGTGTGCCTGGGGGCGGCGGGGATCTTCGCCGTTCTGACCGTCCTGCAGGGGTTCTACCTGCCGTCGCGGCCCCGGGAACCCGGGCAGGTGCGGCAGCCGGTGTTGCGGGCCTGGCGGCGGGCGTTCGGTGACCGGGCGTTCGTCTCGTTCGCGGCGTCGATGATCGCCTCGTACGCGTTGTCGTACCAGATGTACCTCGCCCTGCCGCTGGCGGTGCAGCGGGCCGGCGGCGGCCAATGGGCGGTGACCGCCCTGTACGCGGTGTCGGCGCTGCTCGGCATCGCCGGGCAGGTACGCCTGACCACCTGGTGCGGCGAACGGTGGAGCCGCGGCCAGGCGATCACCCGCGGGCTGGCCCTCATGGGTGCGGCCTTCGTGCCCATGGTCGTGGCGACGCAACTGCGCCTGCCCCCGGCGGCGACGATCGCGGCCGCGCTGGTGTGCGCGCTGCTGCTCGGCGCGGGGACGGTGGTGGCCTTCCCGTTCGAGATGGCCACCATCGCCGACATGGCGGGCGAGGAACTGGTCGGCACCTACTACGGCCTGTACAACCTGGCCTCAGGCGCCGGGATCCTCGCCGGGAACCTGCTGTCGGGCGCTCTGCTGGACGTCGCCGCCGACGCGGGCTGGGCCGGTCTGCCCTGGTTGTCGCTGACCTTCGCGGGGCTGGCCTCGGCCCTGGCGGTGGCCCGTCTGGAACGCCGCCAGGGCCTCCGGCCGCGCCTGCCGGCGGCGCTGGCCGCCTAGAGCGCCTCCAGCCCGGTCAGGGCGTGGGGGCCGGTGTCACGGGAGCCGCGCTGGTCAGGGCGTGAGGCCGGCGTCACCGGAGCCGCGCTGGTCAGGGCGTGGGGCGGGTGTCACCGGAGCCGCGCCTGCGGCGGCCGGCCACGACGGTCGCGGCGCCGCCCGCCACCAGCGCCGCCGCGGCCACCCACAACCAGCCGGGCACGCCGCCCGAGCCCGTCCCGGCGTCCGCCTGGGCGACCGGTGAGGACGAGACCGCCTGCGAGGTGGCGTCGGACGAGCTCGCGGCCGGGCTCGCGGACGCGGTCTCGGACGGGCTTTCGGACGGGGTCGGGGTGGCTTCCGCCGGCTCCGCGGTGGGGGTGGCCGGGGCGGTGACGGTGAAGCGGAGCTCGCCCGAGATCGGGTGGCCGTCGGAGGAGACCACCCGCCAGGCCAGCCGGTACTTGCCGGGCTCCAGCGGCGCGGCCGGCTCGGCCTTCACCGTGAGCCCCTGGGCGCGCGGCTTGCCGAGAGGCAGGTTCTCACCCGCCGGGCCGTCGAGCACGAGGGTGGGCAGGGTCATGCGCGAGGTGAACTCCAGCTCGATGCTCTCCACCTGTGCGACCTTGGCGCCGTCGGCGGGGGAGCTGCTCTTCAGCCGGTCATGGGCCAGCGCGGCGGGCGCGGCGGCCAACAGCAGCAGCACGGCGCCGCCGACGGCGACACCGGCACGACAGGCCGCCCGGAACGGACGGCGTACGGAACGAAGGGAACGGGTCACTGCGAACTCCGGAGATCCGGCATCCGGCTCGACCGCCGGATGGGCATGCGGTCCGGCGCGCGACGGGACGGAGTACGTGCCGCGACGGCGCCGGCTGGGTCGTCTACCTGCCGGGAGGCACGCGGTACCCGCCGCATGACGGGAACGTCAGCGGCTGAGGGGCCGGGCGTGCCGGGTATCGCGGGGCGGGCCGCGCCGGGAGAGCACCGGAGCCAGCAGCAACGCCCGGTGGCCCGCCACGCGGGGCCAGAGCGGGCACGCGCGGGCGGGTCCGGCGGGCGGCGGAGCCAGGACGGACAGCCAGGCGCACAGGACGGTCCAGAGCCGGGCCAGCCGGACCGTGCTCAACCGCAGCAACGCCGCCAGCGCCGCGTCCCCGCGGGCCAGCCACCAGCTCGACGAGACCGCCACCGCCAGGTGGATCACCACCATCCCCGAGGAGCCGTGCCCGTGGGCCCCGGCGGGCATCCCGGCGGGCATCCCGGCGGGCAACGCGGCGGACGGTCCGGCGGACACCGGCAGGGAGGCGTCGAGCAGGTGGCGCAGGCCGTACCGGGCGGACTCGGAGGCGTCGAAGAGCTCGTGGAGGCCGTACTGGGCGGCCACGCACATGGCCAGCAGCAGCGGCCATCCCCGGGGACGGGAACCGGCGGCGTAGGCGGCCGCGAAGGTCGCCGCGACGGCCAGGGCGAGCGGGCCGGGCGCGACGGCCGTGCCACCGACCAACGTGTGCAGGGCCGCCGAGGCCAGGACGCAGACGGCCGTGAACACCGCGGCGCGAAGCGCGCGGAACACGGGACGGGCGACCTGCACCCGGCCATCGTGCCAGAGCCGGGCAGGGCCGTCATCCGCGTCCTTGCGCACCGTACGGGGGCGCCGGGTCAGTGGTGTTGCGGCGTCTCGAGTTCGCCGCCCACCCGGCCTCGTAGCCGTTGCAGCAGGTCGGACGCGGCCACCACCACCCAGCGGTCGCCCACCAGGTAGGCGCCGCCGTACGCCTGGGCGAGGTCGAGCCAGTCTCGTTTGCCCTTGTCGGTGGTGAACGTCACGATCGTCAGGCGGCCCTGGGGGGTGTCGCAGGCCGCCTGCCGCAGTTCGGCGGCGTCGGTCTGCAGCTTGCCGGCGGGGCAGCCGAGCAGGGTGGTGAGCTGTTCCATGCTCGCGGCCGGCAGCTTCGGCGCGACGGCGGGGATGGGAGCGGGGGGAGCGGCGCCGTGATGGTGCTCCGCCTGCCGCAAGGGGGCGGGGGCGGTCGCGCACCCGGCCAGCAGGGCGACGCCCAGCGCCACGACGACCGTCAGCCGCGAGGCGTGGGCGGGTGCTCCGGGGGGCGTGGACCTGAGGTCGGTGTGCCGCCGGAGCGTCGATCCGGCCGACGCTCCGGGGTAAGGGGTACGGCGATTCTGGCGTCGCCACCGCTGGTTCATGTGTTCGCTCCGAGAGTGGCTGGGTTCACGAAACCGCCCCTGACGTCTGGCGGCCCTGCGGACCGTGCGGCCCCAGCCGCCAAGGACCTGCACGACGCTTCCTGATGCGCGGTCAGGGGGTGGGGGCGGGGGAAGGAGGTGGAGGTTCGGGGAGTTGGTCATGGTCGACCAGGCCGGTCGATTCCAGGTACGTCATGTGGCGCATGACGAAGTTGATGCCTTCCTGGGCGAACTTGCGGATCTCCTCGTTCCGGGTCCCGGCCCGTACGAGGGCCAGGGTGCCGAAGACCTTGCCGTGGGCGGCGCGCAGCAGGTTCGCGTAGTCCTGGTCGAAGGCGGGGCCGCTCTCGGCGGCGAGCTGGGCCAGCCAGCGCTGCTGGTCGGGGTTGGGTTCGTCGGGCAGGGCGACGCCGAGTCTGGCGGCGGTGTCGCGGGTCAGCTGGTCCAGCTTCTGGTGCTCGCCCATGATCTGCTTGCCGACCTGCCTGACGCGCGGCGACTGGGCGCGGGTGGAGGCGTAGTCGCCCGCGGGCATCTCCCACAGGCCCGCCTGCCGCACCTTGATCAGCAGGTCGATGTCGGCGGCCGAGAGGGGGCCCGAGGGGGTGCGGGTCCGTTGCGCGTCCGCGGGGTCGATCGAGGGGGGCAGGATCAGCAGGATCGTCGCCGCGGCCGCCGCGACGAAGCCGCCGAGCATGAACATCTCACCGCGCAAGAGCCTCTGCATGCTCGGAGGTACGCGGGGCCGCCGGAAACGGTTCAACGTCATCCAGCACGATTCTTCATATACCCCCTCTGGGTATATAGTGCCGAGTCATGAGACGTCTTGCACCGCTTGTTCCGGAGAAGGCCCCTGAGAAGTCCCGTCAGATCCTGGAGGACATCGTCGCCAGGCACGGCGGGGTGGGGGACATGGTGTCCACGATGGCCCACTCGCCCGCGTTGCTCCAGGGCTATCTGGACTTCTCTCGCGCGATGAAGCGGGTGAAGATCTCGCGCTCGCTCAGCGAGAAGATCTCCCTGGCCGTGCAGGAGTGGATCGGCTGCGGCACCTGCCTGGCCGCGCACACCGAGGGCGCGCTGGCCGCGGGGCTCAGCGAGGCCGACGTCGCGCTGGCCCGCCAGGGCACCTCGGCCGACGCGCGTGAGGCCGCGCTGATCTCGGTGGCGGTGCGCGTGCTGGTGGAGCCGTCGTCCATCACCGACGAGGAGGTGGCGGGGCTGCGGGAGCTCGGCTGGAGCGACCGGGTGATCGCCGAGGTCGTCGGCCTGGTCTCGCTCAACCTGCTGACCGGCGCGTTCAACCTGCTCGTGGGGAACCAGCCGGAAGAGCAGTAGGCCGGGGCGGCGTGGCGCCGGTCATGCGGTGAGCCGTTCGCGGGCCGTCCGATCGTGATGTACTGGCTCATGGCGATCGGCGATGGTTGGAGGACGACATGACGCTGCGCGAACCGGGGGCATCCCCGCAGCGCCACCAGGCACACGCCGGCGCGGCCGACGCGGTCGACGCCTTCATCGCCGCGGCCAACTCCGACGATCCCGACCACCGTTCGGCGCTGCTCAGCCGGGCCCTCGCCGCCGACGTGGTGTTCTGGGGGCCGCTCGGCCGCGGGTCCGGCCGGGGTTCGGTGGCCGACTTCATCACCGAGGTGGTGCAGGGCTACCGGGCCGGTGGCTGCCGCATGGTCCGTACGACGTCCGTCGACGCGCCGCACGAGTGGGCCCGGTTCGGCTGGCGCTTCGAGGGGCCCGACGGCGCCACCGTCCTGTCGGGCACCGACATGGTCCATCTCACCGCCGCCGGCGACATCGACGAGATCGTGGTCTTCGCCGGCCCGCTGCACTGACCCCTGCACTGACCGCCGCCGTCCCGCCTGGCCAGGACCTTAGCCCCTGCGCCTCCGGGACGTTCGCCGCTGCCGCCGCGCCCCCGCAGGAGGGACCGTGGAGGTGGAAAGCGAGGTGGCGATCATGTCGATCGAGGTCAAGGACGTCATGGGACGCGTGGCGATCGCGGTGCTGGAGCATGCGTCGTTCGCCGACATCGTGGCGGCGATGAAGCGGTACGCGGTGGGCGCGGTCACCGTCATCGACGCCGACCGGCGGCCGGTGGGCGTGGTGTCGGAGGACGATCTGCTGCTCAAGGAGGCCGGCCACGCCCGGCACCCCGTCTCCGTCTTCGAGTCGCGCGCGCGGCGGCAGGAGCACCGCAAGGCCGCGGCCGTCACCGCCGCGGAGCTGATGACGTCGCCGGCGGTCACGGTCACCCCGGGCATGCCGGTGCGCGAGGCGGCCAGGATCATGCACGCCCGCCGGGTCAGGCAGCTCCCGGTGATCGACCCGGTGACCGGCCGCGTCGTCGGCACCCTGCACCAGCGCGACGTGCTGCGCGTCTTCACCCGCCCGGCCGCCGAGCTGGAGGCGGACGTCAGGGCCGTGCTCCCGCAGGACGGGACGTACTCGGTCGGGATCGACGCCGGCGTGGTCACGATCGCCGGCCGGGTGGCGACCAGGTCGCGGGCGGCCGCGCTGGCGGAGTCGGTGCGGGCGGTGGAGGGCGTCGTCGACGTCGTCGCCGAGCTCGACTGCGACCAGGACGACCTGTTCACCGTCCCGCCGCTGCTGTAGAGGCGGAGGGGCCCGGCGGGCTGATTCCGGCGGCGAGGGCACGTGCTGGGACACTGAACGGTATGTCGGAAAGTGAGCAGCGTAGCCTGATGCCCCAGATGCGGCTCGACGAGCTGCTGGCCGAGCTGCAGACGAGGCTCAACGCCGTCCTCGCCACCCGCGACCGCGTGCACGCGCTGCTGGAGGCCGTCGTGTCCGTGGGCAGCGACCTCGATCTGGAGACCGTGCTGCGGCGGATCGTGGAGACGGCCACCAAGCTGGTGGACGCCAGTTACGGCGCGCTCGGCGTGGTCGGCGAGGAGCAGACGCTCGTCCAGTTCATCCCGGTGGGGCTGAGCGAGGAGGAGATCGCCGGGATCGAGCACTGGCCCCACGGGCTCGGCCTGCTCGGCCTGCTGATCAAGGACGCCCGCCCGCTCCGGCTGGGCCGCATCTCCGACCACCCCGAGTCGTACGGCTTCCCGCCCGGCCACCCGCCCATGGGCACCTTCCTCGGCGTCCCGGTACGCGTCCGCGACGAGGTCTTCGGCAACCTCTACCTGACCGAGAAGCGCGGCGGCGGCGACTTCGACGAGGAGGACGAGGCCATCGTCGTCGCGCTGGCCACCGCCGCCGGCGTCGCCGTGGAGAACGCCCGGCTGTACGAGGAGTCGCGCAGGCGCGAGACCTGGCTGAAGGCGTCCTCGGAGATCACCACCAGCCTGCTGTCCGGAGCCGGCTCCCGCGAGGTGCTCACCACCATGGCGGCGCGGGCCCGCGAGATGTGCGACGCCGACCTGGTCCAGGTGCTGCTGCCCGACCCGTCGGGCCGGACCCTGACCGTCGACGTGGCCGAGGGCGACGGCGCCGACGAGCTGCTGGGGATGGAGTTCGACGTCTCGGCCACGCTGGAGGGGCAGGCGTTCACGCAGGCCGAGCCCCGGTCCGAGCGGGACCTGCCGGGCGCGGCCTACCCCGACTCGCCGCTGCGGCGGTTGGGCTACGGGCCGGGCCTGATGGTCCCGCTGGGCGCCGCGCCGCGCGTACGCGGGGTGCTCATGCTGGCCAAGTGCGGCGGACGGCTGCCGTTCAGCGGGGCCGACCAGCAGATGCTGGAGTCGTTCGCGGGGCAGGCCGCGATCGCGCTGGAACTGGCCGAGACCCGCCGCGACGCCGAACGGCTCGGCCTGCTGGAGGACCGCGACCGCATCGCCAAGGACCTGCACGACGTCGTCATCCAGCGGCTGTTCGCGACGGCGATGACGCTGATGAGCACCGTACGGCTGGTCGAGCGGCCGGAGGCGGGCAAACGGCTCCAGCACGCCATCGACGAGCTGGACGAGACGATCCGGCAGATCCGCTCGTCCATCTTCGCCCTCCAGGCCCCGCGCGAGGACACCGCGCCGAGCCTGCGCACGCGGATCGTCGACCTGGTGGAAGGGGCGGGCGCGCACCTGGGGTTCATGCCGGGTCTGCGCATGGAGGGCCAGATCGACACCCTGGTGCCCGACCCGGTGGCCGAGCACCTGCTGGCCGTCCTGCGCGAGGCGCTGTCCAACGTGGTGCGCCACTCCCACTCCACCCGGGCCGAGGTCTCCATCGAGGTCGCCAAGGGCGGGCTCACCCTCGTCGTCGGCGACAACGGTGTCGGCGTGGGGGACGGCGGGCGTCGCAGCGGCCTGCGCAACATCGAGGAACGGGCAGCCGACCTGGGCGGGGCCGCCGAGCTGGAGGCGCCGGAGGAGGGCGGCACCCGCCTGCGCTGGCACGTCCCGCTGTGACGACCCCCGGAGCCCGTCGCGCGTCCTAAGTCCCGGGAGGTCGGGACCTTCGTCCATACCCCACGTCATGCCCGCTGAGCTGTGATGGGACAGCACAGCCAGGTGGCCGCGGCCAGGTCCGGCCGCCCCACCTCCGCATGAACCACGTGAGGAAGACATGACGAACGCACCGGCCACCACCCCCGGCCGCAGCCCGGCGTTGATGCTCACCCTGGCGACCCTGGGTTTCGCGGTGAACTTCTGGGCCTGGGCCCTGCTCAGCCCGCTCGGTCCGCGTTTCAAGGAGCTGCTCGGGCTGTCGGCCGGGCAGCAGGCGCTGCTGGTGGCCGTCCCGGTGATCGTGGGGTCGCTGGGCCGCATCCCGGTCGGCGCGCTCACCGACAGGTTCGGCGGGCGGGTGATGTTCCCGCTGGTCTCGGCGGCGACCATCGTCCCCGTCCTGTTCATCGGCCTGTTCGGGCAGACGTCGATGGTCTCGCTGCTGATCGGCGGGTTCTTCCTCGGCATCGGCGGCACCGTGTTCGCCGTCGGGGTGCCGTTCGTCAACGCCTGGTTCCCGCCGAACCGGCGCGGCCTGGCCGTCGGGATCTTCGGCGCCGGGATGGGCGGCACCGCGATCAGCGCGCTGACGACCGTCCCGCTGGTCCGCGCCGGCGGGCCCGCCGTGCCGTTCCTCATCACCGCCGTCGTGCTGGCCGCGTACGCGGTCCTGGCGTGGCTGACGTTGCGGGACGCGCCCGGCCGCGCCGTCGTCACCCAGCCGCTCGGCGCGCGCATGGCCGCCGCGCTCAGGCTGCCGATCACCTGGCAGGCCTGCGTGCTGTACGCGGTCGCCTTCGGCGGTTACGTCGCCTTCTCGGTCTACCTGCCCGCCTACCTGCAGACCGGCTACGGGCTGGAGCAGGCCGACGCGGCCAACCGGATGGCCGGGTTCGTCGTCCTGGCCGTGCTGGCGCGGCCGATCGGCGGCTGGCTGTCGGACCGTGTCGGCCCGGTGCCCGTCCTGACCGGCGTGTTCGTCGTCACCGCCGTCACGGCGGGCGTGCAGGCGCTCGGCCCCGGCCTCATGCCGGTCGGCACGATCGCGTTCCTGACCATGGCCGCCGCGCTCGGCGCGGGCAGCGGCGCCACCTTCGCCCTGGTCGCGCAGGTCGCCCCGGCCGACAAGGTCGGCACCGTCACCGGCCTGGTCGGCGCCGCCGGCGGGCTCGGCGGGTTCGTCCCGCCGGTGATGGGCTTCCTGTACGGCCGGCTCGGCTCGTACGGCGTCGGCCTGGGCCTGCTGGCGGCCACCGCCGTGCTCACCCTGGCCCTGACGGTGACCGCGGTCCGCGCGCTGCCCGCCCGCCGCGTGGCCGGGCCGGTCGCCTCACGCTGACCGCACCCCACGAAAGTGGGGGGGGGGGGGCGGGGGGCCGGCCCCCCCCGCCCCCGCGGGAGCGGGCGGCCGCGCGAGCGCGGCCGGGCCCGCGCGGGGGCCGGCCCCGGGAGAGCACAAAACCACAACAGAGA
>NZ_JBFAOV010000079.1:0-13667 GCF_040675375.1 Nonomuraea sp. NPDC049607 | reverse complement strand
GGGAGGTCATCTTCGGCCCCGCGCTGGCCGAACGCGTGACCCGCTACTTCGCCCGGCTCGCCACCGTCCGGCCGCCCCGCGAGGAGCCCTTCCAGTTCTACGTCACCAGCTTTCCGTCCTCGAACGTCGGCTCGGCGCTGACACCAGAGTGCGATTCGCGCCCGAGGACCGGGCCCTTCTCGCCGCGCTCCTGACGTCGCTGCCCCTCGGGGTCCTGTGCCGGCTGCGGCAGGTGACGGACCTGCTCGACGGGAGCCATGACCTGGGCACCATCGCGGCCGCTCTGCCGTCCACGGTGGACCAGCTCCTCACCCCGGCCTGTCTCGGCAAGCTCGGCAAGCTCGGCAAGCTCGGCAAGCCTACGGGCGCGGCACGTTGATGCGTCTCTCATGGACGTCGGCGACGTGAACCACCTGACCTCGCTCAGGCTCTCGCCGCCCAAGGTGCTGGCCTGGTTTCAGCAGGGGGCCGGCACCGCTGCCGGCTGAACAGCCGGCAGGCCGCGCTTACGGGTCGCCATCCGTGGGAGGCGCCCGGGAGACTGTCGGGAGCGACGTGGATGGGGCCGCGTATTACCCTGCTCAGCCCGATCTTCCTCGCGGTCGAACAGCTATCCGCCAACTCTGGATCGGGCAGATCGCCACGACTGCTCCTACTACAGGGAACGGGACCGGCGACCAAGGTTCCCGCCCCTACCCGCGAGCTGTCGCCCTGCCGGGTCCGGAAGGTTGGTCGCGGACATTGACCTGTGGCCATGCGGCTCAAGCATGGCGCGGGCTCGGGTGTGGTGGACTTCGCTCCATGTCATCCTCGGACACGTCCTGCAGCAGCTGGTCCTGCGGTTGATTGCCCCGCCGCGCCCTCATGTGCACCGACCCGGCACCCCCACGACCTCAGAGGCTGAAACGTGAGGGAGAAATGACAGCGCCCGCTCCGCTGATCTCAGGCGAAGCGGGTACGCGGATCGTCCCGGCGTAATTGCTCAGACACTGCCCTCTACTGCGGTGTTGTCGGCCGACAGGTCGGCGAGGATCTGCGTGAGGGTGGACTTGACGCCCTGGATACCGTCGGCCCCGACGATGCCGGCCCAGCGGGCCTCCAGTCCGGCGAAGTAGGCGGCGCTGATCTCGGCGGCCCGGGTGCCCCGGTCGGCGAAGACGACAACCCTGCCTCGGCCATCGGCCGGGTCGGGAACGCGTCGCACGTAGCCGTGCTGTTCCAGGTGACCCACGAGTTCGCTCATCGCTTGCGGGGTCATCCCGGCTCTGCGGGCCAGTGTGGTGGGCCGGGTGCCGCCGCAGTCCATCAGCCGGAACACGTTCAGGTAGTGAGTGGGGCGTAGATCCTTGCACCCGTTCTCGACGAGGTGGCGGAGCAGCCCGTCGAGGATCAGGTTGAACGTCTGCCCGATGAGCTGCAACAGGAGCGGCTCATCGGTTGTAGATTGTTCGGCCACCTTATAACCTCACCTTATAAAGCTTCCTGAATAGTTTCAGCATAGCCGAAGGAGACGAGATGCCCCACCCCTCCCCCGCGCGTCCAGTGAGGTGGCGCAGGGGCGCCAGGATCGCCGGGGGGACACTCCTCATCCTGTTGGGTCTGCTGTGGATCCTCCAGGGTGCCGACCTGGTACGAATCGATCCCATCTTGTGCGTCGCCGATTGCCGGCCCATCACCGGCGGGTCACCCGGCTGGCTGGCCATCGGAGTGGCCGCCGCGTTGGCCGGAGTCTTGCTCGCAGGTGTGCGAAGAGGTCCGCGCCGGGGAGGTGGCGAATCGGGACTCGAACGTCCCGTGGATGGCCGTTGAGAGGTAGATACCGCCATCTACGTGCTCAGACTTCTGCATGTAGATCGTCGCGTACATCGGCCTGGTGCGCGGCGCCATCGACGCCGACATCGCCCGCCACCGTTCCCCGCAGCTCAGGCACTTGGGTAGCTCGGCCGGCGGATGGCCGGCCGTGTGCGTCACACGGCCTCTCGCGGCGGGGCGGTGCCCGGGCCCGGCAACCGTACGGTCACCACCAGGCCGCCGCCGTGTCGAGGGACGGCCGTTACCGAGCCGCCGTGACCGCGGGCGATGGAGCGCACGATGGACAGGCCGAGGCCGAACCCTCTCCCACCGCCGGTACGCTCGCGGTTGAGCCGCCGGAACGGCTGGAACAGCGACTCGATCTCGTAGTGCGGCACAACAGGCCCCGAGTTGGCCACGGTCAGCACCGCATCCTCGCCGATGGTCTTCGTGGTCACGGAGACGAGCCCGGAGGGCACGTTGTGCTCGACGGCGTTCTCGACCAGGTTCTGCACCAGCCGTTCGAGCAGGATCGGATCGCCTCTGGTGATCGCGGCGGCCGCGCCGTCGCAGGGCACGCCGCGCTGGTCGCACACGTGGCCGGCGATGTCGGCCAGGTCGACGGGGGTGCGCTCGGTGATGCCGTGCTCGGAGTCGGCCAGCGTGAGCAGGCCGTCGATCAGCCGTTCGTGCCGTTCGTTGACGGTCTGCAACGACGTGCCGAGCTGGATGCAGTCCGGCGAGGCGCCCGGCCTGCTGACCGCGAGCTCCACCAGCGTCCTGTTCATGGCCAGCGGGGTGCGCAACTCGTGAGAGGCGTTGGCCACCAGCCTGCGCTGTCCGTCGAAGGCCGCGTCCAGTTGCTCCACCATCAGGTTGAAGGCGTCGGCCAGATCGCGTACCTCGTCTTGCGGGCCGTTCATGACGATCCGTTCGTGCAGTCCCCGCCCCGCGCCCACGGCCAGCCGCCGCGCGGTCTCGGTGACGCGGTGCAGGGGCTGCAGCGCGCGGCCCGCCACCAGCCAGCCGAACCCCACCGAGGCTGCGCCGACCAGCAGCAACCCGATCGCGCCCTGCGATATCAGCGAGGTGGTGGTCGCCGTACGGATCCGTTCGCTCAGCATCTGCCGTCCCTCGTCCATCGGCGGTCCAGACGGCGTGGACGACAGAATGTGCTTGCCACTGACGGCCGACGGCACCTGCTGGGACACCAGCAGGGTCGTCACGCCGAGCAGCACCACTCCGCCCACCAGGAAGAACGCCGCGTACACCAGGGTCAGCCTGGCCCTGATCGTGAGCTTCTTCATGCGATCCGGTACCCGGCTCCGGGAACGGTGTCGATCACGGGGACCTCCAGCTTGCGGCGCAGCTTCAGAATGGTCACCCGCACGACGCCGGTGAACGGGTCGATGTGTTCATCCCAGGCCCGCTCCAGCAGGTCCTCGGCCGACACCACCGCCCCGTCGGCGCGCAGCAACTCGGCGAGAACGGCGAACTCCTTGCGCGACAGCGCGACGTAACGCCCATCGCGGTACACCTCCCGCCTGGCCAGATCCATCCGGATGCCACGGCGGCTGAGGACCGGAGGCGTGGCGGGCCCGGTGCGCCGCAGCAGCGCCTGCACTCTGGCCGACAACTCGGCCAGCGCAAACGGCTTGGGCAGGTAGTCGTCGGCGCCGAGTTGGAGGCCCGCCACCCGATCCCGTACGGCCGCAGCAGCGGTCAGCATGAGAACGCGGGTTCGTGTGGCCGATTCCACGATCGATCGGCACACGTCGTCGCCGTGGACGGCGGGCAGATCACGGTCAAGGATGACCACGTCGTAGTCGTTCACTCCGAGCCGCTCGAGCGCCGAGCCGCCGTCGTTGACCACGTCAACGGCCAGCGCGTCGCGACGCAGCCACTCGGCGATGCCGTCGGCCAGCACCGGTTCGTCCTCGACGATCAGAACACGCACGCTCAGAAGTTCTATCCGGTTGGGTGTATCGCCACCGTTAACGTTCGCGCTAACGCCACGGTAATCGGCTCTGCGATGAACTCCGGGCCATGAAGACGAAGACGCTGATCAGGCTCCTCGCCATGGGCCTCGTCCTTACCGCCTGCGGCGCCCAACCTGAGACCAGGGTCGCCACCGCGAGCGGCGCCACGGCGAGCGCGGTCGCGAGCCCTTCGGCCGCCGGCGACGGCGAGCTGGCCTTCGCTCGGTGCATGCGAGGTGAGGGCGTCGACATCAAGGACCCGACCAACGGCCGCTTCGAGGTCAGCAGCGACATCGCCGAGAAGAAGAAGATGGACGCCGCGATGGCCAAGTGCGGTCACCTCCTGCCCGGCGGTCAGGGAGGCAAGCCGAGTCCGCAAGATCTCGACAGCGCGCGCAAGCAGGCCAGGTGCATGCGCGAGAACGGGTACCCCACGTTCCCCGACCCCGACTCCAGCGGAAGGCTCAAGCTGGACGTCGGCGCCCTCGGAGCCGGTCCTGACGACCCGAAGTTCAAGGCCGCCATGGAAAAGTGCCGCGCGGCATGACCGGCCGGCTCGCGGCCGGGTCGCTGATCCTCGCGGCGGTCTGCGCCACCACCGCGGTGATCGTGTTCGGCGGGCGCGGAGACGAACCGGTCGCCCGCGACGCCGTGCCCGCCGCTCTCGCCGAGGTCACCGAGCAGGACCTGGCCGACACCACGACGGCCACGGGGATCGTGGGCTACGGCCGTGAGCGTCCGCTGGCCGCGGCCGCCCCCGGCACGGTCACCGCGCTCCCCGCCATCGGCTCGATGGTCCGGCGCGGTGGCGTGCTGTTCAAGGTCGACCAGGTCCCCACCGTGCTCTTGTACGGCAAGGTGCCCGCCTACCGGACACTGCGGTCCGGCGTGCGAGGAGCCGATGTCCGGCAGCTGGAAGAGAATCTGCGCGAACTCGGCTATCACGGTTTCACCATCGATGACGTATTCAGCGGGGAGAGCGCGCGGGCCGTACGCAAGTGGCAGAAGGACCTCGGCGTCAAACAGACCGGCGTGGTGGAGCTCGGCCGGGTCGTCTTCCAGCCGGACGCCGTCCGCGTCAACGACCAGACGGCAGTGCCTGGGACGCTTGTCCGTCCGGGCTCTCCTCTCCTCACCGTTACCGGGACCGCGCACTTGGTCACCGTGCGGCTGGACGAGACGGAGTACCGGCTGGCCAAGATCGGCGCTGCGGCGACGGTCAGGACACCGGCCGGCGAGCAGGTTCAGGGGAAGGTCACCACGGCACAGTTCGTGGTCAATTCCGATCAGCGAGGCACGACCACGAAGGTGGAGCTGACCGTGGCGATCGGGGCCGTCGGCTACGACCGGGCGGCGGTCGATGTGACGCTCGTCTCCGAGGTGCGCAAGGACGTTCTCACGGTGCCGGTCGCGGCGCTCCTGGCGCTGTCCGAGGGCGGGTACGGCGTCGAACTCGCGGACGGCCGCGTCGTTCCGGTCCGGACGGGGCTCTTCGCCGGTGGGCGTGTCGAGGTGTCGGGCCAGGGGCTCACCGCCGGACTGAAGGTGGGGATGCCGACATGATCGCGCGGCTCGAGGGCGTCACCAAGGCCTACCCCGGTGGTGTCATCGCGCTGGATGACGTCTCGCTGGAGGTCGAGAAGGGCGAGCTGCTGGCCATCGTCGGGCCGTCGGGGTCGGGAAAGTCCACCATGTTGCACATCCTCGGCACCTTGGACCGGCCCACCAGCGGCCGGGTGCGCCTCGACGGCCAGGACGTGGACACACTGCCGGACCGCGCCCTGTCGGAGTTGCGGGCCACCAGGATCGGGTTCGTGTTCCAGCAGTTCCACCTGACCACAGGCGCGTCGGCGCTGGACAACGTGGCCGACGGACTGCTGTATGCAGGGGTGCCGCTCGGGCGGCGGCGCGCCCGGGCGCTGGAGGCGCTCGACCAGGTGGGGCTCGGCCGTCGCGTTCGGCACCGGCCGCACGAGCTGTCCGGCGGTGAGCGGCAGCGCGTGGCCATCGCACGGGCGGCTGTGCGCAGGCCTGTCTTGCTGCTGGCCGACGAGCCGACGGGAAACCTCGACTCGGCGGCGGGCGCGGGCGTGCTCGCGCTGCTACGAGAGCTGAACGCGTCAGGGACCACGATCGTCGTGATCACACACGACTTGGAGATCGCGCACGCCCTGCCCAGGCAGGTGCGCATGCGGGACGGGCGGGTGCTGCCATGACGGCGCTGTCGGCCAGGGACGTGATCAGAGTGGGCGGGGCCGGGCTGCGCACCCGGCCACTGCGCGCCCTCCTGTCGGCCCTCGGCGTCGCCATTGGGATCGCCGCGATGGTGTCGGTCGTCGGGATCTCCGCTTCCAGCCGAGCCGAGCTGGACCGGACCCTGGCCAGGCTCGGCACCAACCTGCTCACGGTCGCGCCGGGCCAGACCGTGTTCGGCGCGCAGGCGCAGCTGCCGCAGGGGGCGGCGGCCATGATCCGCAGGATCCGCCCGGTGACGGGTGCCGCCGCTACCGCGCTGCTGCCCGACGCGCACGTTTACCGCAACGACCGGATCCCTGCGGCCGAGAGCGGCGGCATCGCCGTCGTCGCCACAGAGCTGACCGTCCCCGATCTCGTCGGGGCGGCTGTGGCGCGAGGCACCTGGCTCAACGGCGCGACGGCCCGGTACCCGGCCGTCGTGCTGGGCTCGACGGCGGCTGAACGGCTGGGCGTCACAGAGCTGGGACGGCAGGTGTCCCTGAGTGGACACTGGTTCACCGTCATCGGGATGCTGGACCCGGCACCGCTCGCGCCGGAGTTGGACTCCTCCGCGATGATCGGCTGGCCCGCTGCCGCACGGTACCTGTCGTTCGATGGGCATCCGACCACGATCTACACCCGCACCGAGGACTCGGCCGTGGAAGCGGTGCGCGCCGTGCTGGCCGCCACCGCCAAGCCTCAGGTGCCCGGCGAGGTGAACGTGTCCAGGCCATCCGACGCGCTCGCCGCCCGACAGGCGACGGACCGGGCCCTGACCGGCCTGCTGCTCGGCCTCGGCGCGGTCGCCCTGGTCGTCGGGGGTGTGGGCGTGGCCAACACCATGGTCATCGCGGTCCTGGAGCGCAAAGCCGAGATCGGGCTGCGCCGGTCACTGGGGGCCACGCAGGGGCAGATCCGCGTCCAGTTCCTGGCCGAGGCGCTGCTGCTGTCCGGTCTCGGCGGTATCGGCGGCCTGTTCCTGGGTATCGCGGTGACCGGTGTGTACGCGGCCATCCAGGCCCTGCCGATGGTGATCCCCATCTGGGCACTGGTAGGCGGTCTGGCCGCAACCCTGATGATCGGCGGCCTGGCTGGGCTCTACCCCGCCATCCGTGCCGGCCACCTGGCCCCGACAGAGGCGCTGGCCTCGCCCTGACCAGCCGCCGTCACACCACTGGATCGGCGGCTGGCCGCTGGGCGCGGCGGTGCGGGGAACGCGGTGAGTCCAGGCCCGGCGGCCACGGTTTCGGCTTACGTCGTGAGGCACTGTTGATCGGTAAGTCGGCGTACGAGGCCGGTGAACATGTGCTGGTGGACGTGGCGCGGCCTCCGTAGCTGCAATGTTCGCCGGCGCCTTCGAAGTCCGGGAGGCTGATGAGGGTGGCCGGGCAGCTCCGGCGTGTGCCGGAGCCGTCCGGCCGAAGTGCCGACTTGCCGATGGGCGTCGGCACTTCGCTGGTTCTGAGGACGGGCTAGTGCCGGTACGTATGGCCGACGCGGGGTTCCCCTCCCCGTCCTTCGCAAGATCGCCGGCCACGGATTGCTGACGACTACACAGCGCTACCTCCACCCAGACGGCCGTCACCGGAGAACTCCTACGCGAGCTGATCCTCGACCCCGCCCGCGACTACCAGCCCCAGGCAAACCCGAACAAGACGACACCCCCGAACCCAAAGGTTCGAGGGTTTCCGATGTCCCGAGACATCACACCGTCGGGACGACAGGATTTGAACCTGCGACCCCTTGACCCCCAGAACAGGGGAGTAAGCGTTTCCGCACGTCAAACACACTCTCGCACTGAGCACGCCATTCGTCGGCCTGCAGGCCCCGCTGGCGCGAGCAGGGCGTGTGGTCCCCAGAGGGTCCCCGGCCTCCCTCGCCTGGCGCTATGGAGGCGATGAGCCAAGACTCGCGATCACAGGCGCTGATTCGCGCGTATCTGTAGAGCCAGCCACAGCAGACGCCCCTCCCACCTCGACGGCCCGCGGCCCCACCACGGGTCAAGGCAGCTGCCGCACACCGACTCCTCGCGGGAATGATCTCGTCGGTACGAGCCGGCCACTCCGGCCTCATGACCGCCCGCAGACCAGCATCAGGGCCGCCATTGATCTGAGCCGCGCAACCGACCTCCCATACCCAGCTCCAAGCTGTTTCTGGGCATTGGCGCTGTTGCGCCCTGCACCGTGGTTGAGCCATCGAAGGACCATCGTTTTCCAGCCCGCCGCAGGGTTCGAACTGGTGCCATGATTGATCCATGCGGGAGCTTGTCTACGTGTCAGAGCGGAAGCTCAGGCAGTTCAGCCCAAGAAGATCCGCGAGTGGCTGGTGGCAGCGGATCACCGGCCTGGCAATCAAAGGTCCATTTGGACTGGGAGAGGCAAGTGTCTCACTGGCCAACGGCACCTCAGTCCGCCACCTCAATCTTGCTCAGGTCATCCGCTATATTGAGCGAGCCCATCGACCTCTTGCATCATATTTAGACGAGGCACTTGAGCCTGGCCAATGGGTGAAATTTGAGGCACGCCTCAGTTACAAGTTTCGACGATGGGGAGACGAGTACGGGCAATCTCGCGCCATGCTCTTCTTTTGGGAGCCGACACCCCATGATTCTCCGACGGTTACGCGTCTACTCCTTCATGGGTCACCTGCTCATCTGGTCGGCGCCGCCGACGTTCCCGAAACCTCGTTCAGCTTCTCCCATGGCCCAGCTTTCGCCGAATGGCTGGCTACTATCGCCGAGGAGGAGAACGAGACGATTCGCGAACGGATAGACAATAAAACCGTGAACCTGCCACCATTCATAGAGCCAGCTAAGTACGCTGGCCAAACACTACGCGATCTCGACCTGGGCTTACCGATTCAACGGACCCCTGGCGAGATTCTCCAGCACGAACTGAAGCGAAATGAGCCCACTGAGAGGTTCGTGGATACGCTTGCATCACAGATGGCAGGCTGGATGGCCGGCTATGCTCAAGTGACCGCAGTCTTGCATCTCGATTCCAAGTTCGATACCAGCCAACTGGTAGTCGCCAGCCCTCTCTTTGTGGAACGACATGCAAACTCATCGAGACGACGTCAACGTACAAATACCGCTCCCTGAGCCCTCAACCACGGGCCAGAGCGATACTTATCGGCAGCGAAATTCCGGTGCGGATATTCTCTGGCATCACCCCGGCTCGCGGCCCCTTCTGCAGGCGTGATCCCATCATCCTTCTGGAGACCCTCGACTTTCGAACTCCTCGTAGTTCGCCGGGCTGCGGTCGTCCGGTTGATCACATCCTTCAGACCGCTTCCCGCCAGCGGGTCTGTAGTGGACGCAACCCAACCGGATCCGCCTTCGAGCTCGGCTTAAGCCGACCATCACTGCGCCTGCCGATAGTCACATCTGCCCAGGTCATGGCCGTCCGGAGGCTTCGCGTCGCGGCGCCAGCTCCAACCACCGGGAGAGGGCGAACGCATACAGCATGAGCGCTTTTCATCCTAAGTGGTGGCCTTCTTCGATGAGCTGCAGGACGAGGATGGCCTGCACGATCGTGGTGGCGCGGTGCGGGCAGCAGCGCAGCCGGGTCCGGATCTTCCAGGTCTTCAAGGTGGCAACAGCGCGTTCCCCGCAGGCGCGGATGCGGGCGTGTGTGCGGTTGACTGAGCGCTGATGGCGCAACAGCGGCGGCCGCAGCCGATGTCCTTTGAACGGCGTGCGGATGCTGCCGCCCGCGCCTTGATATCCCTTGTCGGCGAAGGTCTTCACCTCTGCGGTGGTCAGTGCGTCGATCAGGCCGGTGGCGCGTGCTGCGGTCAGGTCGTGCGTGGCACCGGGCAGCGCAGGTGAGACCCACACCAGCCGGCCGGTCGGATCGGCCAGGACCTGCACGTTCACGCCGTGGCGCCGGTGTTTGCCGGAGTAGTACGGCCGTTCGTCGGCCAGCCGGTCGATCGGGATCAGAGTGCCGTCCAAGATGGCGTAGGCCAGCTGGCCGGCGCGTAAGACGGCGGCGTGGACGTGGTCGGCGAGTATGGCGAGCAGGTCGACCGCCTCGCGGACGTAGCGCCAGGCGGTACTGGTGCCGCTGGCGAAGCCCGCGGCCAGGCGTGCGTAGGTGTCTCCGTTGCGCAGGTGGGCGAGCACGAGCAGGGCTTGCCGGAACACATCCAGGCGCCGCCATCGGCTGCGGCGCTTGGTCTGCTGGGCGCGGAGCAGCTCGGCCGGGCGGCGGGCGACCAGGGCGGCCTGATCGTCCAGTACGTCGCATCCAACTCAAGAATCAGCGCATGAGCCGCTGACTACCATGCCGTTTAACCATAAATTGCTTCCGTTCAAGGTGAGGCTTACAACGGAATCGAGCCCTGGAGCAGGCAGCCACGGAGCTTCGGTCGGGGCAGCGAATCTTGGTCTAACGCTGCCTGATCAGCGGCCTCCCCACAAGCACACACCGCAATTCGCGCCACTTCCGACTGGAACCGTGGGGTTGGAAATGACTCAACGTGATGGCGCGGGGAATCCCGTCATGATCTCACGCCCAAGAGAATAAGGCGTTCCGCCAAGCGTGCCTAAGGAGGAGCCGGCCGAATGGAGATAATCCGCACCGCATCGGGCCGCCAAACGGAAGAACCACCAACGGACCCGCTCGTCCAGATTGTCGAACGTACAATGCAGTAATGCGGCAGCCTGCAGTGACAAGGGAAGTTGGTTGCGCCAGTCATCCCGGAAGTCGTCCGGGATCAGTTGTCCCTCAGTGTCATGCAAGATGCTTATCAGCGGCGCAAAGAGTTCATCACGGCCTGCGCCGCGGACGATCTGCTCAAACAACTCCTCTTCAGCACGTGAATCAACCGGGATATGCTTGGCGACAATTGAGAGCAAGAGCATGGCAGGGTCTCTCGTCAGCGGCGCGCTCTCGTCGAAAGTGGTCAGATCAATAAGCCTGAACCGATCGGGCCGCAGCACCCCGTCCCGGGTGCGGGGCATGAGAACGTTACCGCCATGCAGATCACCGTGCGTCAGTCCCCGCAAGTGCTGAATGTTCTGCCCTCCGACAATTTCTCCCATCGCCATGGCGAGAGGATTGGGTAGCATGGGCGCGTCCCTCTCCCCCTCGAATACTATCCAGCGACGTTCCGCTTGGAGCAGTCCGTGCCCTTGGGCCCAGGTGCGCAACTTTCCATTCGGGCCGAGCGTTCGACGCAGCTCACCTTGAAGATACTTGCCGGAATCAATATGGGAGTAGGGGTCAGGCCGGCGCTTGTTCCAGGAGCAGAGGAGCCCCTTCAGCACCACCTGGAAAGCTTCGATAATCTCATGACGGGACCTGATCTCTTCCAGCTGACACATCTCCGCGAAGCTGCCTCCCGCTACTTCTTGGAGCAGCACATAACCCCCGGCGTCACTTAACCTTGGAGAATTGGACCGCAGCCTCACCAGGTGGTCCTCACGAAAACTCCGAGGACTCGCATCCCAGGCGCGACGATGCTGCTCCGGCTCTCTGGACAAGGAGCCAGGCGGGCATAGTTTCGCGACCATCTTCTTTGTCTGCTCATCGCTCCCCGCCTGGGTCTTGACGATAAGCCCTAGAAGCCGACTCTCGGTGTACCCCCGTTTTACCCAAAGAGGCAAATTGGTCAGGATTTCATAATTTCCGGTGGCCGCCCATGATTCGAGTGCATCCAGTGCAACTTGACCCAGATGCTCGATGATGGTTTCGCGGTGGGCTCCCTCAATACGACAAGGTTGGCTCCCCGTGGTTTCTGCTCCCAGCTGATCGAGCTCACGCAGCAGCATGACAGGGTCGTTGAAGAGGTGACGATAGTTGTCCAAATATGTCTGCTCGGCGGGCGATAGTCGTCTGGCGTCCACCTTGCCGTTCACCTTGGCGAGAAGGGTTTGATCAACCATCACGACCGCCCGGTCGACACCCTCCAAGGCCGCGAAGAGGGCATCTACGGCACTGGTTTGATCCACGTCTACTCGCGGCGACTCTTCACGTAGTGCTCGATCCATTTCCTCACGTTGTTCGTGCACATTGATGCCAGGAAGGTCCGCGTGCAACTTCATCGCGTGGCGATCGTTACGGAACCCATCTTCCGTGGGCGCGGCCAAACCGAACGCATCAACTACGCGCACCACAGCTTTTTCCACCGTGGCGAGCCCATCGCCATCCGACTCCGGGACTCTGACCTCCAGTACAGACGGCTTCGAAAGCTCGCCGAGTGCGATCGTGGACGCCTCGTCGAGGTCGAGGCGGGCGCCGTTCTCAAAGGCGTTCTTGTAGGCCAGCTCGCCCATCATCGACTTGCAGTCCTCGACGCACGCGTCGTGATCGTCGGTCAGGAACGGGGCGCCCATCTGTGGCAGGCCCGCCGTCCGCCAGTTCTGCTGCAACGCGCCCAGCAGCTTGGCCGCCGTCGGCGCCTGCTCGAGCGCGATGAGGATGCGCGCGGTCGTCTCCAGGACCAGCAGCGTGCCCAGCGTGTCGTGGAAGTGCCGCTTGATCCGCAGCGCCTCCCGGGCACTGTGCAGCGCCTCCTCCGCCCTGTTGGTGGCCAGGGCAGTACGCGACATCGCCCACTGGGCATACGAGCTGACCCACAGCTCGCCGCGCTCCCGGCACACCTGAAGGCAGTCCTGGAGCAGCGACTCGGCCTCGAACAGCTCACCCTGCGACGACAACACCAGCGACAGCTCGACAACCGCGGGCAGCAGACCTGGGTTGAGCTCCTTGTTGTCGGTGTTGAACTCGATCGCCACGCCCAGCAGCGCGCTGGCCTTCTGCAGATCGCCCTGCAGCAGCGCGGCCGTGCCCTGCATCTTCGAGGCCAGGATCACCGCCCGGGAGTCGCCCACCCGGACGGCCTCGACGCTGCACTGCTCAGCCGCCTTGAGACTTTCTTCTCCGTCACCCTGCGAGCTGCGTACGTAGGACAGCACCCACAGGGCCTTGCAGCGCTCCTTGCTCGGCGAGGGGTTGGCCTCCAGCGCGCGTTCGAGGTAGAGCCGCCCTTCGCGCACGAAACCGCAGCACACCCACATGAACCACAATGACGCCAGCAAAACCAGTGCCAACGCGCTCCGCCTCGGCGACGACAACGCGTGCTCCAGCGCCATTCGCACGTTGTCGTGCTCCTGCCGCATCCGGAACATCCAGTAAATCTGCCGCGGGCCCGACCATGCGTCTTCGCTGCGCTGAGCCAGACCCAGGTAGTACTCCAGGTGACGCTGCCGCAGCTGCTGAGCCTGGCCGAGCTTGTCCAGCCACTCCTCACCGTACTCGGCCAGCGTGTCGATCAGCTTGTAGCGCACGCCGGCGTGGTTGCTCGTGACTAGTACTATCGATTTCTCTACCAAGGTCATCACCACTTCGGGGATGTCCTCGGGCGGGAGTCTCCGATCTGAGCACACAGACTGGGCTGCTTCTATCTCGAAATCTCCGGCGAACACCGACAACCGCGCCCACAACAACCGCTCGGCGGGCTCACACAGCTCGTGACTCCAGCCGATCGCCGCCCGCAGCGTCGCATGGCGCGGCAGGTCAGTGCCGCTCGCGCCGGCCAGCAGGCCGAACCGGTCGGCCACCAGCCCGAGGATCTGCTCCACCGACAGGGCGCGCAGCCGCACCGCCGCCAGCTCGATCGCCAGCGGGATGCCGTCGAGCCTGCGGCACAGCTCGG
>NZ_JBFAOV010000078.1:0-15213 GCF_040675375.1 Nonomuraea sp. NPDC049607 | reverse complement strand
CGCCGGGTCGGCCGTGAGCATCAGCGTGCCGAGCCCGAGCGCGCTCATCGCCGCGCCGCCGATCGACAGCCCGTACGGCGAGACCCGGGCAGCTATGGCCGGCCGGTTCGCCCGCATGCCGCGGGCGGCCGGCGGAGGGCGTCACTCCCATCGTTCGCCGAGGTACGACCACGGCGGCAGGTCTCCGCAACCGAGGGCCGACTTGTGGCAGCCGTCGTGCCAGTCCGGGTGCTGTTCGCAGTGCCCCCAGTGCGACTGCTCCTCGTGGCAGACGTCGTGCCAGTCCGGGTGCTGCTCGCAGTGGCCCCAATACGGATGTGCCTTGTGGCAGTCCCCCGGGTGGGACGGGGTGGGCGTCGGTGTCGGCGTGGGCGTGGGCGTCGGAGTGACGACCGGCGTGGGGGTCGGTGTCGGGGTGGGCGTCGGAGTGACGACCGGCGTCGGAGTCGGTGTCGGAGTCGGAGTCGGTGTCGGGGTCGGTGTCGGGGTCGGGGTCGGGGTCGGGGTCGGGGTCGGGGTGGGTGGGCGGTTGTAGACGGTGCAGCTGACGGCCGCGTCGCTCGGCACCTCGACCGTGAACCCGAGCCCGCCGCTGTTGGTCACCGGCACCTCGACGCCGGTGTCGATCAGGCGGCAGACGGCGTTGCGCCCGTCCTGGGTGACCAGGGTGTGGCCGGGGTGCTGGGCTTCGGTGACGGTGACGTCGGCCGACGGGGTCTGGCTGAAGGTGAGGTCGAAGTTGACCGATCCCGTGCCGTCGTCGGTCGTCGACTCGGTGGCGGGCAGCCCGCCGATGCCCGGCGTGGTGGTCTCGGCGGTGAAGTCCCAGCCGGGGCCGGCCGGGGTGGCGCCGGTGACGTCCTCGCCGGTGTTGCCGGACGGGACGATCTGCTTGACCACCGACAGCGACCCCCGGCACTGGGCCTGGACGATCTCGCGCAGCGCCTGTCCGGCGGCGGCGTAGTCGCTGGTCTGGAAGTAGTCGGCGGCGGCCGCGTTGGAGCCGTCGAAGGCGGTGGTGCCGGAGATGGCGCGCAGGTTGAGCGCGGTCAGGCCGGTCACGCCGTTGCCGACGCCGACGGCCAGGACGCGGGTGCCCTCGGCCTTGACCGCGTTGGCGGAGAAGATCCCGGCCTCCACCTCGGCGATGCGGGTGTTGCTGCCGTCGCCGAGCAGGGTGTCGTAGTAGGTGGGGTTGCCGTCGGTGAGCACCACCAGCAGGTCGTAGCGCGGCGCGGCCTCGGCGACCGCCCACAGGCCGCGGTCCCAGTTGGTGCCGCTGCCGAGCTGCCAGTCGGCGTACTGGTTCTTGAACGCCTCGGCGCCCGCCTCGGTGGACACCGGCATGAGGTCGGGGTTGTTCGTGGTGCCGGCGCTGGGCGAGTTGCGGTCGAAGGTGAACAGCGCCATCCGGGATGGGGTGCCGGTCAGGGCGTCGGTGAAGGTGTCGGCGGCCGACTTCAGGTCGGGCAGCGCGCTGCCCACCGAGGCCGACAGGTCGAGCAGCAGCGCGACGTCGAGGCCGCAGGTCGGATCGGGCCGTGGGTTGTCCCGTGACTGCTGCCAGACGCCGGTCGAGGCGGTGGCGTCGCCGCGAGTGTTGTTGATCATGAAGTCGCGGGTGGAGGTGTACGTGGTGTCGCTCTCCAGCGCGGGGGTCTGGAAGACGTACGGCGTGGCGACGGAGTTGGACCCGCTGCCGCGGCCGGTCCGCAGCTCGGGGTTGGTGTACCAGCCGTCGGGGGCGGAGATCTGCCTGACGTAGAAGCGCGCGCCCTCGTTGGCGCCGCCCGGCGCCGTGTCGGGGACGACGAAGCTGCAGTCGCCGTCACCGTCCGACACGCACACGCCCCAGTCGCCGTCGACCGGGGTGGTGGCGTCGGGGCCGGTGAACAGGCCGAGCTCGACACCGGCCAGCGGGCCCACCGTGGTGTCGCCGGTCCGGTCGCCGCCGGTTCGCACCGTCACCACCGACGTGTCCGGCGACGGCTCGGGCACGACCAGCGGGGACGACGGGACCGCGAGCAGCCCGGCACACAACACCTTCGCCATCCTGACGGCGACTACGCGAACACTCTTCATCTTCCCCCCTGAGCAAATCAACCACTACGGACTGTAACCAGAGGGAGATCAAGGAACGCTCCCACCGTTTCCGGCGACACGGACAATGCCGACCGCACCTTGGGCCGCGCTTGACGCAGGCCGGGCGCGCCGTCAGCCCGTCGTGCGGTCGGTGATCCAGCGGGCGGCGAGCAGGCCGGAGACGGCGGTGAGGACGGCGCCGGCGACGACCGTGGCGCCGAGGCCGAGCGCGTCGGCCAGGACGCCGGCGACGAGGGCTCCGGCGGCGTAGCCGATGTCGCGCCAGAAGCGGTAGGCGCCCAGGGCGTTGGCACGCCAGGCGGGGTGGGCGTGGTCGGAGACGGAGGCGATCAGGGCGGGGTAGACCATGGCGGTCCCCAGCCCGAGGGCGACGGCGGACAGGACCCCGGCGAGCAGGGGGACGTCCAGCAGGACGAGGGCGAGCAGCAGGCCGGCGGCCTGGACGAACATGCCGGTGACGATGAGCGGTTTGCGGCCGAGGCGGTCGGCGAGGTGACCGGCCGGGATCTGGCCGATGCCCCACAGGAGCGGGTACAGCCCCTTGATCAGCCCGACGGCGGCCAGCCCCAGGCCGTGGTCGGTGAACAGCAGCGGGAAGACCCCCCAGGTGAGGCCGTCGTTGAGGTTGTTGACGAGGCCGGCCTGGCTGACGCCGCGCAGCGAGCGGTCACGCCAGGAGGTGCGGGCGAACACGGCGGCCGGCCCCGGGGTCTCACCGGCGGCCAGGGGCCGGGGATGCCGGTCGAGTTCGAGGGCCACGTGGGCGGCGGTGTCGCGGACCACCAGGGCCAGCGCCAGGCCGGCCGCGACGAAGACGACGCCGACGAGTTCGGGGACGGGACGCAGGCCGTAGCCGGTCGCGAGGTAGCCGGTGAGCAGGGCGGTGGCGCCGACGGCGGTGTACCCGGCGGCCTCGTTCAGGCCGGTGGCGAGACCGCGCCGGGCGGGCCCGACCAGGTCGATCTTCATGTTGACCGTCATCGACCAGGTCAGCCCCTGGTTGAGGCCGAGCAGGACGTTGGCGGCCACGATCCACCCCCAGGAGGGCGCCCAGGCCAGGACGAACGGGACGGGGACGCCGATCAGCCAGCCGGCCACGAGGAGCTGCTTGCGGCGGAACCGGGCCGTCAGGGCGCCGGCGGCCAGGTTGGTGAACGCCTTGGTGAGGCCGAAGGCGACGATGAAGGAGAAGACGGCGAGGTCGCTGGTCAGGCCGAAGGTGTGGGCGCCGATGAGCGGCACGGTGGTGCGTTCGAGGCCGACCAGGCCGCCGACGGCGACGTTGACGACGACCAGCAGGGAGAACTGGACGGCGTTCGCCCGGAGCCCGAGGCGTACGGGCGGGCGGCCGGTCGCGGCGGGCGCGGGATTGGTCTTCACGAGCGGAGGTCCTTCGCACCTGGAACGAGGTCGCACCGGAGGGCGGTAGAGACATTCGTCCAGGTCACCATACCCCCATAGGTATGCTGGGCGATACCCAGAGGGGTATTTGACATCCGCTTCACACACAACCTACTGTCGGGTACAAGATACCCGGGGGGGTATCGGTAGCCACCGCCCCACCGGTCGCGTTCCTCACGAAGGGATTGCCGTGTTCTTCACCCAGTACTACCTGGACTGCCTCTCGCAGGCGTCGTACATGATCGCCGACGAGGGCACCGGCCACGCGGTGGTCGTCGACCCCCGGCGGGACGTCTCCGAGTACCTGGCCGACGCCCGCGCGCACGGCTTCACCGTCGTCGGCGTCGTCAACACCCACTTCCACGCCGACTTCGTCGCCGGGCACCTGGAGATGGCCGACAGCACCGGCGCCTGGATCGGCTACGGCCGGCGCGCCGAGACCGAGTACCCGATCCGCAAGCTCGGCGAGGGCGAGCGCATCTCCCTGGGCGACGTCACCCTGGAGATCATGGAGACGCCCGGCCACACGCCGGAGTCGATCAGCGTCCTGGTCTACGAACGCGCCGGGGACCGCGTCCCGTACGGGGTGCTGACCGGCGACGCGCTGTTCATCGGGGACGTCGGCCGCCCCGACCTGCTCGCCTCCGTCGGCGTCACCCCCGAGGAGCTGGGCGCGATGTTGTACGACAGCGTGCAGAACAAGCTCATGGGCCTGGCCGACGAGGTGCGGGTCTTCCCCGCGCACGGCGCCGGCTCGGCCTGCGGCAAGAACCTCTCGACCGAGAAGCAGTCGACCATCGGCGAGCAGCGGGCCACCAACTACGCGTGCGCGCCGATGGACCGGGAGTCGTTCGTCGCGCTCGTCACCGCCGGGCAGCCGGCCGCGCCCGGCTACTTCGCCTACGACGCCGACCTCAACCGCAAGGAGCGCGCCCGCTACGACGCCTCTGCCGCCCCCAGGCCGCTGACCCTCGATGAGTTCACCGGGCTGCGGGCCGCCGGCACGGTCGTGGTGGACGCCCGCGACCCGCAGGACTTCGCCGCCGGCCACCTGCGCGGCGCGGTGAACGTGCCCGCCGACGGGCGCTTCGCCGAGCAGGCGGGGACCGTGCTCGACCCGGCCGGCGAGCTGGTCGTCATGGCGCCGCAGAACCGGGAGGAGGAGGTCGTCACCCGGCTGGCCCGGATCGGCTTCGACCGGGTCGCGGGCTACCTGCGCAACCCCGACGACGCCCTGGTCGAGCTCGCGGACGAGGTCGCCCCGGCCAGCCGCCTGACCGCCGCACAGCTGCGCGCCGCCCTCGCCGGCGACGCCCCTCCCGTCGTCGTGGACGTCCGCACCTCCGGCGAGCGCGAGGCGAACGGCTTCATCGACGCCGCCGTGCACATCCCGCTGAGCGAACTGCCCGCCCGCAGCCGCGAGCTGCCCGCCGACCGGCCCGTCGTCCTGCACTGCGCGGGCGGTCACCGCTCGTCCATCGCGGCGAGCCTGCTGCGGCACCGCGGCTTCCGGGACGTCTCCGACGTCCTGGGCGGCTACGCCGCGTGGGCCCTGTCGGCCGGCGTCTGACCCCATTTGCTGACGCACGTCCCCTCTATACCCCCCGTGGTATTCGAACCCGAAGGAAAGTCTCATGAGCACCGCCCCCACCTCCTCCCTCACCCCCGCCGTGCTGCGGCGGCTCGTCGCGGAAGGGCGGGCGCCGCGCCTGCTCGACGTGCGCACGCCCGGCGAGTTCCGTACGTCGCACATCGCGGGCTCGTACAACGTGCCGCTGAACACCCTGCGCGAGCACCGGGCCGAACTCCTGAGCCACCTCGACGAGGACGTCGTGCTCGTCTGCCGCTCCGGAGCGCGGGCCGCCCAGGCCGGGCAGGCCCTCGCCGAGGCCGGGCTGCCGAACCTGCGCGTCCTGGAGGGCGGGATCGTCGGATGGGAGACCGCCGGCGCGCCCCTTGAGCGGGGGCCCGAGCGGTGGGACATCGAGCGTCAGGTCCGGCTGGTGGCCGGTTCGATCGTGCTGACCACCGGTCTCGCCGGGATCTTCGTGCCCGGCGCGCATCTGATCGGCACCGCGATCGGCGCCGGCCTCGTGTACGCGGCCGTCAGCAACTCCTGTGCCATGGGCGTCATGCTGTCCCGGCTGCCCTACAACCGCGGGCCGCGCCCGGACATCCGCACGGTGATCGCGCAGCTGCGGAAGACCCCGTGACCGTCCTGATCGTCGCGGCGTCCCTGCTCGTCGGCGTCAGCCTCGGCGTGCTGGGCGGCGGCGGGTCGATCCTGACCGTGCCGATCCTGGTCTACCTGGCCGGTCAGGACACCAAGGAGGCGATCGCCACCTCGCTGTTCGTGGTCGGCGTCACCAGCCTGGCCGCGCTGGTCCCGCACGCGCGGGCACGACGGATCCGCTGGCGCACCGGCCTGCTCTTCGGCGCGTTCAGCATGGCCGGCGCGTACGGCGGCGGACGCCTCGCCGAGTACGTCCCCGGCACGGCGCTGCTCGTCGCCTTCGCCCTGATGATGCTGGCCACGGCGGTCGCGATGCTCCGCAGGCCCCGGCACGCCGGGAGGCAGGCGCGGCCCGCCCACGGCGAGCTGCCGCTGAAGCACATCGCGGCGGAAGGGCTCGTCGTCGGCGCCGTGACGGGGCTGGTCGGCTCCGGCGGCGGGTTCCTCGTCGTCCCGGCCCTGGCCCTGCTCGGCGGGCTGCCGATGGGCGTCGCGGTCGGCACGTCGCTGCTCGTCATCGCGATGAAGTCGTTCGCCGGGCTCGCCGGGCACCTGGCGGGCGTGGCGATCGACTGGCGGCTCGCCCTGACCGTCACGGCGGCCGCGGTGCTCGGCAGCCTGGTGGGCGGCCGGCTCGCGGGCCGCATCCCGCAGGACGCGCTGCGCACGGCGTTCGGCTGGTTCGTCGTCGTCATGGGCGTGTTCGTGCTGGTGCAGCAGGTCGACACCGCCGTCTGGAGCCATCCGGTCACGTGGGCGGGGCTCGCGGCCGTGCTGGCCGCCGCGCTCGTCGCCCGGCGGTGGCGCGCCTCAGGCACCGGGTGACAGGTCAGGAGGCGGCGGCTCGTCGCGCACCTGGGCGGCCGTGACCGCGACGGTGGTGACGATGTCGGCCACGGTGGCGCCCCTGGACAGGTCGTTGACCGGCCTGCGCAGCCCCTGAAGCACCGGCCCCACGGCGACCGCCCCCGCGCTGCGCTGGACGGCCTTGTACAGGTTGTTGCCGGTGTTCAGGTCGGGCACCACGAAGACCGTGGCGTGTCCGGCCACCTGGCTGCCGGGCATCTTGGCCCGCGCGACGGCGGGGTCCACCGCGGCGTCGTACTGGATCGGCCCCTCCACCTGGAGGTCGGGACGGCGCTCACGGACCAGCTCGGTGGCGGCGCGCACCTTGTCGACCTCCGCCCCCGCCCCCGAGGCGCCCGTCGAGTACGACAACATCGCGATCCTCGGCTCGACCCCGAACATCGCCGCGGTGCGGGCCGAGGCGATCGCGATGTCGGCGAGCTGCCCGGCGGTGGGGTCGGGGTTGACGGCGCAGTCGCCGTACACCAGGACCCGGTCGGCCAGGCACATGAAGAACACGCTGGAGACCAGCCCCAGCCGCAGGATCTCGAACGCCGGCCTGATCGTGTGCGCCGTGGTGTGCGTCGCGCCGGAGACCATGCCGTCGGCCAGGCCGGTGTGGACCATCAGCGTGCCGAAGTAGGAGACGTCGGTGACGGTGTCGCGGGCCAGCTCGACGGTCATCCCCTTGTGCGCCCTGGCCTCGGCGTAGGCGTGGGCGAACCGCTCGCGCAGCTCGGGGTCGAACGGGCTGAGCACCCTGGCCGCGTCCAGGTCGAGGCCGAGCTGGGCGGCCTGGACCCTGATGCGGGCGGCGTCGCCGAGCAGGGTGAGGTCGGCCACGTCGCGGCGCAGCAGGATGTCGGCCGCGCGCAGGATGCGCGGCTCCTCGCCCTCGGGCAGCACGATGTGCCTGCGCCGGGCGCGCGCCCGGTCCAGCAGCTCGTACTCGAACATCAACGGCGTGACGACGTCGGTCTTGGCGATGTCCAGCCGGTCCAGCAGCAGCCGGCCGTCCACGTGCTCGGCGAACAGGCGCAGCGCGATGTCGATCTTCCCGCCCGCCTCGGGCGTGAACCGCCCCTCCACGGCCGAGAGCCGGGTCGCGGTGTCGAAGGTGTCGTGACCGGTGGCGATCACCGGCAGCGGGATCGTCATGCCGCGCAGCAGCCGTTCCACGGAGGCGGGCAGGTCCGTGCCGCCGGTCAGCACCACCGCCGACAGGGACGGGAAGCCCGGCGCCTTGTGCGCGGCGATCAGGCCGGGCAGCAGCGCGGCGGCCCGATCGGACGGGATGATCACCGCCGCGCCCTCGGTGAGGCGCTCCAGGATGCCCGGCAGCGACATCGCGCCCACCATCAGCGCGCTCGCCTCCCGGCCGAGCCCGTCGCGCTCGCCGAGGAAGAACCGGCCTTCGCAGGCGTCCAGCAGGTCGGCCACCGTGGGCGCGCGCAGCGAAGGCGCCTCCGGCAGCACGAACACCGGCGTCGCGTGGCTGGGCGCGAGCGGCCCGCCGGCCGACCGGGTGACCACGACCGCGAGCTCCTGGGCGTGATGGTGGGCCAGCTCCCTGGACGACACCTCGACCGCCGCGGCGATCCGGGCGGCCGTCCGGCCCCGTCCGCTCACCACGTTGATCACGGGGGTGCCCAGGTCGGCGGCCAGACGGGCGTTGAACCCGAACTCCGTCGGCGCCCCCACGTCGGTGTAGTCGGTGCCGACCACCACGACCGCGTCGCACCGCCGGGCCAGCGCGCGGAAGCGGGCCACGACGTCCCCGGCCGCGCGTTCGACGTCGGCGTGCACCTCGTCGTAGGTGACACCCGCGCACGCCGCGTAGGGCAGGGCGAGCTGGAACCGGCTGCGGATGGTGTTGATCAGGCCGTCCTCGCGGCCGGCCCGTACCACCGGCCGGAACACGCCCACGGTCCCCACCTGCCGGGACAGCAGCTCCACCAGCCCCAGGGCGACGGTCCCCTTGTTGCTCCCCGCCTCGCCCGCGGCGACATACACAGCACGTGTCATGACACTCATTCTCGATGTCCTGGTACGTCGGAAACGCCACGGGCCCACCCCGTCGAGGGATGGGCCCGTGGCCGGAGGCCGGTCACCTGAGCCAGGCGTTGCGGCGGACGATCGGCAGGTTGCCGAGTCCGAGGGTGGTGCCGGCGCCGGTCAGGGCCAGGCCGATGAGGACGATGGCGTAGATGATGTGCTCGTCCAGGAAGGGGTTGGTGGCCAGGGGCAGTTCGGCGGCCCACATCATGGCGAGCAGGAGGGTGCCGGTGACGGCGGCGACGCGGGTTCCGACGCCCAGCACCAGGGCCGCGCCGATGCCCAGCAGGCCGGCCATGAACAGCCAGTCCACCCACGCCTGGCCGGCCAGGCCGGCGAACAGGCCGCCGAGCGCGTTCTCGCCGGTGCCCTTGAGGAAGCCGGTCGTGGGGCTGCCGCCCGCCAGCCACGCCTTGTTCGCCGGGGTGGCGAACCCCCAGCCGAACGTCTTGTCCAGGAACGCCCACAGGAAGACCCAGCCGATCGCGATCCGGGCCAGCGCCCAGACGTAGTCGACCGGGGTGCGCTCCACCTTGGCGGCGGCGACGTCCGTCACAGGGCGGTGAATGGTGGTGGCCATGGCGGGCCTTCCTTTCGGTGGGGGGTGTGTCCTTGTTCGCACTTCCATTCCACTGGTTCCGCCGGCCCGCGATCAGTGTCGTACGCCCCTCGCTCGAAGGACCTTGGTCCTCTCATTCCAGGACGTCGGACAGCGGGCGCCGGGGCGTGCCCTTGCCCTCGTGGGTGACGCCGAGCCTCATGAGCATCTGCGGGTACTCCCCCGAGAACAGCTCCAGCCGCAGGAACTCGCGCAACAGGTCCAGCTCGAGGGCCTGGGTGTGGAAGGCGGCGCTCACCCCGTGCGCCGAGGCGTGCAACAACATCCGTTGCAGCGCCTGCCCGGTGGCCAGCCACTCCTTGCGGCCGTCCTCCCGCGTCGTGATCACGGCCACCACCCCGGTGGCCGTCTCCTCCTGACCGCCCGGCGCGCCCCAGCCGTGCCGCCACGAGTAGTGACGCTGAGGGAACTCCGCCTCCGTCGGCGCCGCCTCCCGCGGATAGCTCTCGGCGGGCACGCCGTCGGCACGCGTGCTGCCCGGCGGCCTGGCCCACCCGACGATCTCCAGGCTGAACCGCTGATCGGCGGCCTGAACGCCCTGCGCCGCCCGCGTGAGCGCCGCCAGCACCTCCACCGCCTCCCCGGACCGGACGGGCGTCAGCTTCACGCCCTCACCCAGCGCCCCCGCCACCAGCGACTCCACCAGCCGGTCGGGAACCGGGACGTCGGCGAACCCCGCCCGATGCGTGTGACGGCGCTCGATCTCACCGCCCAGCGACCGCGTCTCCTCGTCGGGCTCGCACTCCTGCCCCGGCCTGATCGTCGCCAGCAGCCCCGGCCGATCGGGATCGGGAAGAACCCGCACCACCGGCTCGAAGCCCGCGCACCGCATCGCCGTACGCATCGTGAACAGCGCCGCACCACAACTGATCACCAGTTCCCGGCCGGACACGTCACCGGCCGAGAGCTTCCGGGAGGTGTCGGCCTTCAGCCCGATCTCCTCGTCGGAGACCGAGAAGACCCACGGCTGGGTGTTGTGCACGGAAGGAGCCCAACGCCCGGCCTCGACCGCCGCGTCCATGGCCTGCCTCGGCGAGCGCGCGCTCATGGTCCACCTCCAGAAGACGATGAGCACAGCGCATCACATCGGCGACCCTCAGTGAAGCAGCCCCGCCCGATCAAAGGACCAACGGCCCTGTCTTGGGGGTCGGGCAGCTGGGTAGCGTCACCGACATGGCCGCCCTTGACCTGCACCGGCTCCCAGCCGTGGTCCGCGACACCGACCGGGACGGGCGCGTCCGCGCGGGGTCGCCGTGAACCCGTGGACGCTCACGTACGAGGGCTTCGCCCCGGCCTCGGTCAGGCTGCGCGAGGCGCTGTGCACCCTCGGCAACGGCCGCTTCGCCACGCGCGGCGCCACGCCCGACGGCCGCATCCGCACGCCCGGCACCTACCACGCGGGCTGCTACGACCGGCTGGCGTCCGAGGTGGGCGGCCGGACGGTCATCAACGAGGACCTGGTCAACCTGCCCGACTGGCTGCCGCTCACCTTCGCCACGCCCGGCCAGGACTGGTTCGGCCCGGAGCTGGCCGAGCTGCTGGACTACACCCAGGAGCTCGACCTGCGCCACGGGGTGCTGCTGCGGGAGCTGCGCTGGCGGGACGGGCAGGGCCGGGTCACCCGGGTGCGGCAACGCCGCCTGGTCTCCATGGCCGACCCCGCCCTGGCCGCCCTGGAGACGACCTTCACGGCGGAGAACTGGTCGGGGCCGCTGCGCGTCCGCGCCGGGCTGGACGGGCGGGTCGCCAACGACGGCGTCGAACGCTACCGCGACCTGCGCGGCGACCACCTGACGGAACACGCCACGGGCCGCCACGACGAGCTGACCTGGCTGACCGCGACGACCCGCTCCTCCCGCGTCACCGTCGCGCTCGCCGCCCGCGCCGACGGCCCCGCCCCCGGCTCGGGCTCCGTCTCCGTGGCGCCCGACCACGTCGCCGTCGAGTACGTGCTTGCGGCCGTCGAGGGCGTGCCGGTGACGTTCACGAAGGTCGTCGCCCTGCTGACCTCGCGCGACCCCGCCGTGCACGACCCGCTGTCGGCCGCCCTGCGGCGCGCGGGGACTGCGCCGGGCTTCGCCGAGCTGCTGGCGGCGCACGCCGCGGCCTGGGAGCGGCTGTGGGAACGGGCCGAGCTGAACGTGGACGGGCCGGAGCTGTCGCAGATCGTCCACCTGCACATCTTCCACCTGCTCCAGACCCTGTCCCCGCACACGGCCGACCTCGACGCCGGGGTGCCCGCGCGGGGCCTGCACGGCGAGGCGTACCGGGGGCACGTGTTCTGGGACGAGCTGTTCGTCCTGCCCTGGCTCAACCTGCGCTTTCCCGAGATCTCCCGCGGCCTGCTGCGCTACCGGTGGCGCCGCCTGCCCGAGGCCCGCGCGGCGGCCCGGTCGGCCGGGTACGACGGCGCGATGTTCCCCTGGCAGAGCGGCAGCGACGGCAGCGAGGAGACCCAGACCTTCCACCTCAATCCCGACTCCGGACGCTGGCTGCCGGACGTCTCCCACCTCCAGCGCCACGTCGGCCTCGCCGTCGCCTACAACGTGTGGCAGTACCGCCTGGCCACCGGCTCCCTGCCGTCGTGGTGCGCCGACCTGATGATCGCCATCGCACGGTTCTTCGCCTCGCTGGCCGTGCTCGACCCCGGCTCCGGCCGGTACGAGATCCGCGGCGTCATGGGCCCCGACGAGTACCACACCGCCTACCCCGGCGCCGCCGGACCCGGCCTGGCCAACAACGCCTACACCAACGTCATGACCGTGTGGCTGCTGCGGCACGCCCTCCAGTTGGGCGCTGTGGACGGGCCGGAGGCGGCGCGGTGGGAGGACATCACCCGCCGCATGCGGGTCGACTTCCACGAGGGCGTCATCAGCCAGTTCACCGGTTACGCCGAGCTGGCCGAGCTCGACTGGCAGCGGTACGGGGGCGTGCGCCGCCTCGACCGCGCGCTCGAAGCGGACGGCGACGACGTCAACCGCTACAAGGCGTCCAAGCAGGCCGACACGCTGATGTTGTTCTACCTGCTCGACGCCGGCGAACTGCTGGCGATCCTGGACCGGCTCGGCTACCCGGCCGACCCCGGCCTGATCCCGCGCACGATCGAGTACTACCTCGACCGCACCAGCCACGGCTCCACCCTCAGCGCCGTCGTGCACGCCTGGGTGCTGTCGCGCTGCGACCGGGCGCGCTCCTGGCAGTTCTTCGCCGAGGCGCTGGTCGGCGACGTGCACGACGTCCAGGGCGGCACCACGGCGGAGGGCATCCACCTGGGCGCCATGGCCGGGACCGTGGACATGCTGCAACGCTGTTACCTGGGCCTGGAGCCGAGGCCCGAGGGCCTGCTGCTCAACCCGCTGGTGCCCGTACGGCTGGGCACGCTGTCGCTGCCGGTCCTGTTCCGCGGGCGCCGGATCACCGTCGAGGCCGACCACGGCGGCACGCGGGTGGATGGCGTCCCCGTGCCGGGCGGCGTCGGCCTCGTCCTCACGGAGAAGGAGATGATCATGACGAACAGTGGTGACTTCGGACGCAGGGTGACCCACCACCGCGACCGGCTCGGTCTCACGATCGACCAGCTCGCCGAGCGGGCCGACATGTCCCCGGGCTATGTCACGTACCTGGAGGGCCATCTCGGCGTCCCCGACAGGAACACGGTGACCCGCCTGGCCACGGCCCTGGAGACGACCCCGCAGGACCTGCTCGGCGGTGGCCGTGACCGTCCGCCGGGCCCCGGCGCCGGGCCGGAGGAGCCGGTCATGGACGTCCTCGACCCCGAGGAGTGCCTGCGCCTGGTCGCGCCGGGCGGCATCGGGCGGATCGCGTTCAACGGCTCCCACGGGCCCACGGTGCTGCCCGTCAACTACCGGCTGCACGAGGGCGCCGTGCTGTTCCGGACCGCCCGCGGCGGCCCCATGGACCAGGACCTGCGCACCGGCCTGGAGGGCGTGGACATCATGATCGGCTTCCAGGTGGACCGGATCGACGAGGTGCGCAAGGAGGGCTGGAGCGTCCTGATCCAGGGCCCGGCCCACCACGTGCCCGAGGACGAGGTCGCCAAGCTGGCCGAGGCGGGCGTCACGCCCTGGGCGGGCGGGGAGCGCCATCTGTTCATCCGGATCGTCCCGCACCAGGTCACGGGCCGCCGCGTGCACGGCCTGTAGCGACGGCCTGTAGCGACGGCCTGTAGCGACGGCGTCAGACGGTCGCGGCGGGCCGCAGCAGCGCCTGTTGCAGCGTCCTGCCGAGGTCCGCGTCCGTGATCATGCCGGTGACGAGGCCGTCCTCGACGACCACGGCACGCAGGCCGCCCGTCCGCGAAGGGCGCTCCAGCAGGGCGGTGGCGTCGTCGTCCGGCGACAGGACGCGTGGCGGCGTCTGGGTCGCGACCAGCGCCTCCACCCTGGTCTCGCCCCTGCGTTCGGCGGGCACGGCGAGCAGGGACTCCAGCGACACCGCGCCGAGCGGGGCCCCGTCGAACCCCACGACGGGGAAGACGGACTGGTGGGAGCCGAGCACCACCGCGTCGACCAGCCCCTGCACGGTCAGCCAGGCGGGCGCCAGGTCCGGCGTGGCCGTCATGACGTCCCGTACCGACACTCCGCCGAGGCCGCGCCGGGCCGCCCTGCTCATGATCTCGCCGCGGGCGGCTCCCGCGATGTACCAGCCGGTAATCACCAGCCACATCCCGCCCAGCGGGCTCCACACCCAGATCACCGCGAACCCGGCGAAGGTCAGGGTGAGACCGATGCCGTAACCGGCCCTCGCGGCGCCGACGTCGGCGCGGTGGCGATCCCCGTATCGGCTCCACAACAGCCCGTGCAGCACCCGCCCGCCGTCGAGCGGGCTGCCCGGCAGCAGGTTGAACACGCCCAGGATCAGGTTCATCATGGCGAGCCAGGCCGCGGCGGCCCTGGGCACGCCCGGCGGCAGCACCGCCGCGGCGGCGTAGGCCAGGCCGCCGAGGAGCAGGCTCGCGACGGGGCCCGCGGCCGCCGTCGCCACCTCGCTCGCGGGCGTCCTCGCCTCCTCGCGGAACTCCGTGACGCCTCCCAGCGCCCAGAGCGTGACGCACTCCACCTCCATGCCGCACCGCTTGGCCGTCAGCGCGTGCGCCAGTTCGTGCGCGAGCAGCGACGCCATGAGCAGCAGCCCGATGACGACCCCGGCCACCCAGTACGCCGCCCTTCCCGCACCCGGGGCGGCGGCGGCCAGGACTCCGGAGCCCAGGGCCACCACCACGAGCGCGACGATGCCCAACGCGGACCAGTGAGCGCCGACGGGGATTCCCGCCACCCGTCCGAAGCGCAGGGTTTGCCTCATACTTCCAGCTTGCACGCTTCTCCACCCTTCTGACCAGCGACGTTCCAACCGCCTCCCGCACGCCCCTCAGGTACGGACCACCGCGACGGGACAGCGGGCACGGTGCAGCACTCCCCTGCTGACCGACCCGAGGAGCAGCGACCCGAACGTGCCCCGCCCATGTGAGCCGACCACGACCAGGTCGCACGGGACGCCGGTGAGCGCCTCGACCGGATGCGCGCTCTGGACGTCCTCGATCACGTTCACGTCGGGACATCTCTCCCTCCAACCGGCGGTCCGGCCGCGGACCGTCTCGTGCTGGGCGGCCCGGACCTCGTCCAGGTCGTAGGCGATCTCGGGGGCGAAGGCGTGCACGGGCAGTTGCCAGGCGTGGACCAGGCGCAGCGTGGCGCCGCGCAGCCTGGCCTGCTCGAAGGCGTAGCCGATCGCCGGTTCGCAGGTGCCGGAGCCGTCGACGCCGACCGCGATCTCACCGACCGGCTCCCGCGCCTCGGCGCGCACCACCACGACCGGGCAGGCGACGTGCCCGGCCACGTGCACGGTCACCGACCCGAGCAGGGCTCCGGCGAACCCGCCCAGCCCCCGGTTGCCGATGACCAGCTCGTCGGCCTGCCGCGCCTGCTCCTGGAGCACG
>NZ_JBFAOV010000077.1:0-17259 GCF_040675375.1 Nonomuraea sp. NPDC049607 | reverse complement strand
GCCCGCGGCCCCGCCCCCGCCCCCGCCCCCGCCCCCGCCCCCGCCCCCGCCCCCGCCCCCGGCCCCAGACCCGGCCCCAGACCCGGCCCCGGCCCCGGCCCCAGACCCGGCCCCGGCCCCGGCCCCGGCCCCGGGACCGGGAGCGGCAGTGGCAGCGGCGTTCTTCGGCGGGGGAGCGAGGAGCCGTCTGGCGACCGCCGCCGCGCCCTCCTCCCGTGACAGCCCCACCTCGGCCCACGTCAGGCCCCCCGGCGTGATGTCACCCGGACGGACCGGCCCGGGATCGATCACCCGGATGTCGCCCACCCCACCCGCCGCCAGCAGGGCAACGATCTGCGCCCCCACGCGCCCGGCCCCGTAGACCCGGACCTTGGCCTCCCGGCGGCGTCGCAGCAGCTCGACGCCGCCCTCGGGGCCGTTGGAGGCGAGGTCGAGCGCGTCGAGGTCCGGTTTCAGCCGATCTCTCTCGGCGAGGGAGAGCTCCCGCAGCGGCTCAGGGAACGGACCGGCGTCGTGAAGGGCGCCCCGCGTGGCAAGGTAGTCGAGCAAAGCCTGAGCACACGGCTCGTCGAGACCGGCCGCCGCCGCGTCGCGCAGCACCCGCCGCAGGTCGCGGGTGCCGTCGAGCCCCTCGATCCACTGACGCACCGATCTCGTCAGGCCGGTCAGCGTGATGGCCCGGAGGGGATGCACGCCGTACTGCAAGGTGTGCTCGTCGCGGAGGATGCGCCGGAGGGCCGGCTTCACACGTGGCCTCATGGCCGGAAGGTTCGCACGTCCGACCAAGATCCCGAGCCGCTTCCGCGCCGCCTGTGGACAACCTCCGACCGCGCCGCCTGCCCTGTGGAAAACCCGCCACCCCGTAGAACGCAGCGCCCGCCCGAAACCGCACCCGGCCGCCGACGGCCAGGCTCCGCATCCAGCGCCTTGCGGTGGCCGGGGGACCGGATCCAATGCCCTGCGGCGGCCGGGCTGCGCATCCAACGCCCCGGGGTGGCCAGGGACCGCATCCAACGCCCTGCGGCGGCCGCGAACCGCATCCGGCCGCCGCAGGGCGTTACGCTTCGCCGCATGAGCGAGCTCTTGGTCGACCGCCAAGACGACGGAGTCGTCTTCCTCACCCTCAACCGCCCAGACCTGCGCAACGCCATGACCGACACCATGACGGCCGAATGGCGCGAAACCATGACCACCCTGGCCGCCGATCGTGACCTGCGCTGTGTCGTCGTCACCGGCGCGGGCAGCGCGTTCTCCTCCGGCGGCGATCTGTCGTGGATCGGCGAGCGGGGCGCCGAGGCCGTGCCGCCGCTGCGCGACCGCATGCTGGCCTTCTACCGCACCTGGCTCATGATCGCCGGTCTGGAGGTCCCGACCGTCGCCGCCGTCAACGGCCCGGCCGTCGGCGCGGGCCTGTGCGTGGCCCTGGCCTGCGACCTCGTCTACGCCGCCGACGACGCGAAACTGCTGGCCCCCTTCACCCGGCTCGGCCTGCATCCGGGCATGGCCGCCACCTATCTGCTGCCCAGAAGAGGCGGCGCCGGACTGGCCCGGGAGATGCTCCTGACCGGCCGCGCGCTTACGGGTACGGAAGCGGCAGATAAAGGCTTGGTAAATCAATCTTTCCCGAAGAATGACCTTCTCGACGAGGTTTCGGTCATCGCCAAGAAGATCGCAGAGATGGCTCCAGTTGCCACCCGCCTCACAAAGGTCGCGCTGAACCAAGACCATCAAGACCTGGAAGCCGCCCTGAGGTGGGAATCCTTGGCCCAGCCCGTGACCATGGCATCATCGGACCTGCTGGAGGGCCTGTCAGCGCATCGGGAAAGGCGCATGCCCAAATTCACCGGCTCTTAATCATCTGACCAGCAGAAACAACGTCCACCCTCTGTGGAATTTCGTCAGTCTCGGCTAACGTGCTTATGTGCCCCCCGAGACAGTCGAGGTCCGTCGCAGTTCTCGTCGCCGGCGTACGGTCTCCGCCTACCGCGACGGCGACAAGACGATCGTGCTCCTGCCAGCCTGGCTGAGCGGCGAAGACGCGGATGAATGGGTGAGCCGGATGCTCGACCGGCTGGCCGCCAAGGAAGAACGAAGAAGGCCGACCGACGAGGCCCTGCTCGAACGGGCGAGGGAACTGTCGGTGAAGTACCTCGACGGCCGGCCCGACCCCGTGAGCGTCCGATGGGTCGACAACCAGCAGCACCGCTGGGGCTCCTGCACCCCGGAGAACGGGACGATCAGGATCTCGACCCGGCTCAAGGGCCTGCCCGAGTGGGTCATCAACTACGTCATCATCCATGAGCTCGCGCACCTGATCGTGCCGAGCCATGGCCCCAGGTTCTGGGCGCTGGTAGAACAGTATCCGAAGGCGGAGCGGGCACGCGGCTTCCTCGAAGGATTCTCCGCGGCGGCCCCCACGGCACCGGAGGAGTGTTGACGCGCATCGTCGCCGTCCTGGTACGCGGCCACATGGCCGAAGCGGCGCCCCCCGGCGTCGATCCACGGCAGTTCCTGGAGGCCGTGGCCGAGGACACCTACGAGATGGTCGCCGGCCTGGAGTTCGTGACCCCGGTCCTGATCACCGCAGTCCCCGGCCTCGACGACATCGTCTGGCCCGGCACGGAGATCGTCACGATCGCGGAGGACGAGCCGCTGCGCGCGGTCCTCGGCCGGCTGTCCGGCGACCAGGCCGCCGTGATCAACGCCGACGCGCCCGACCTGCCTTCGCTGCTGGTCGGCAAGCTGTTCAGGGAACTGGGCCGGGCCGAGATCACGGTCTGCCCGGCGGCGGGCGGCGGCGCGGTGGCGCTGGCCTGCTCGCTCCCGCTTCCCGGCTGGGCCGACCCCGACCTCGACGATCCCGACGTCGTCGCCACCCTCCGCGCCCAGGCGCCGGGCCCGCGCAGGGTCGCCACCATCTCGGGCTGGCATCGGCTGCGCACCCTCGACGACGTCGAACGCCTCGACCCCGGTCTCGAAGGCTGGGACAACACCCGCGCCCTGATCACGAGCCGCTGACCACGCCTCAGGGCACGGTGAGCTCGGCCAGCACGGCCCGGTGATCGGTGCCCGGCACGTCGCGCACGCTGACCTCCCTGACCCCCACCCGCTCGTCCACCAGCACGTGGTCGATGGTGATGATCGGCGGCACCCGCTTGTTGGCCGGCCACGTGGGGATCAGCCCCGCGCCCACCTGATCGGCCGCGTCCTTGTACCCCCGGGCCAGCAGCCTGCGCAGTGAGGCGTGATCGAGCGAGGCGTTGAAGTCGCCGGCGAGGATCCGCACGGTTTCGCGGCTGGCGGAAGGCAGCTTGGAGAGCGCCTCGTTCCAGTTGACCACGTTGGGGCCGAGCGGCGGGTAGGGGTGGACGTCCACGAACTCGATCGGCTTCCCGCCCGGCAGCGACACCATGGCGGCGGGCATCTTGTGCCCCACGGGTGGGACCAGGTCCGGGAGCGGCTGGAGCGGATGCCTGGAGTAGAGGCCGCTTCCGCCGGCGTCCCATTCGTCCTCAAGTACGCGGTGAGGCATGAGCCCCTTAAGGCCCGCCGCGTCCATGTCGGCCACGGCGGCCGGCGTCAGCTCCTGCGTGCTCAGCACGTCGGGCCGGAACTCGCGGACCAGATTCACGATCACCTGCGCGTCGGCCCTGCCGAACAGCATGTTGATGGTCATGACCTTGAACGGCCTGCCGGTCGTGGCCTCGGCCGTGCCCAGCGCGCGGGGCAGGACGCTGAACCCGAGCGCGGTCGTGGTGAGCAGCGCGACGGCCGTCGCGGCCCGCTTGCGCCCGACCGCGGCGATCAGGAGGGGGACCAGGGACCCGGCCGCCGCGTACGGCGTCGCGGTCATGAGCTGCGTGGGCAGCGAACCTCGTTCCAGCCCGGCCACCCGGGCCACGGCCCAGGCCGCGAAGGGTGTCACGGCCAGCCAGGTCAGGACGTTGCCGGGCAGCTTGCGCGGCTTGCGGCCAGGCGTCACGATCGTGCCGCCAACGGCGGAAGTCTCCACGCGGCCCCCCTTGGAACGATGCGAAGGACTCTAGCCCAGCGAACGGGAGCGCGAGCCGAGAGCGGCGCGTCCGCGTGCGGCCAGCCGGCGCGTGGCCTCGTCGGTCGGTTCGGGGATCTCGTCGACGGGGAACCAGCGCAGGTCGAGCGATTCGTCGCTCATGACGGCCTCGGCGCCGGGAGGGGCCACGGCCGCGTACTCGACGTCGAGGTGCCAGCTGCGCGGCGGGTGGCACCAGACCTCGTGCTTGTCCACGGCCAGCGGCCCGGGCAGCAGCTCAAGTCCGGAGATTCCCGACTCTTCGGTGGCCTCGCGCAGCGCCACCGCCTCAAGCGTGGCGTCGAAGTCCTCGCAGTGGCCGCCCATGGGCAGCCAGCGCCCGGCCTTCGGGTGCAGCGTGAGCAGCACCTGGGCGCCGTCGTGACTGAGCACGGCGGTCGTGGCCGTCAGGTGGCCGGGCGCGCACGCGCGCCACATGGCGTCGTCGTACGTCCGCAGATGGCCGAGGAACTCGGCGCGCAGCGCCTCCTCCCCGGAGGTCGGCGCGGTCCACGAGGACAGCACCGCCACCGCGTCGTCGTGCAGGGTCACCGGCCGCCGTCCTGGTCGCCGTCCTCGCCGCCGTTCTCGTTGTCGGGCTTGGCCTCCAGATGGGAGATGTCCCAGGCCGCCTCGCCGCGGACGAACGCGTCGGGGTCGTCGAGGTCCTCGGCCGTCGGCATGAGGTCGGGGTGGCCCCACAGGGCGTCGCGGCCGTCGACGCCGCGCTCGGTCTCCAGCGCGCGCCACAGCGCCGCCGCCTCGCGCAGCCGCCGGGGCCGCAGCTCCAGCCCGACCAGCGTGCCGAACGTCAGCTCCGCGGGCCCGCCGGTCGCCCGGCGTCTGCGTACGGTCTCGGCCAGTGCGACGGCCGAGGGCAGCTTGCCGTCGGCGGCGCGGTCGACCACCGTGGCCACCCACCCCTCGACCAGGGCGAGCATCGTCTCCAGACGGGCCAGGGCGGCCTTCTGCCGCTCGGTCTCCTCGGGCTTGAGCAGGCCGCCGCCGCTCAGCGCCTCCTGGATCGCCTCGGGATTGTTGATGTCGAGCCCGCGGATCTGCTCCTCCAGCGCGGAGGTGTCCACGGTGATGCCCTTGGCGTATTCCTCGACGGCCCCGAGCAGGTGCGAGCGCAGCCACGGGACGTGCTGGAACAGCCGGTGATGCGCGGCCTCGCGCAACGCCAGATAGAGCCTGATCTCGTCGGCGGGGATCTCAAGGCCCTCGCTGAAGGAGGCGATGCCGCCGGGCAGCAGCGCCGCCGTGCCGGACAGCGGCAGGCCGATGTCGGTCGTGCCGATGACCTCGCGCGCCAGCGAGCCGAGCGCCTGGCCGATCTGCTGACCGACCATCATGCCGCCCATCTGCTTGAGCATGCCCATCAGCGGCCCGGCCATCTGCTGGGCCTCGGGCGGCAGCCCGGAGCCGCCGAGCGCGCCGCCCATGGTCTCGACCATGCGTTCGGCAACGGGCTCGCAAAGCTTCCGCCAGACCGGGACCGTGTTCTCGATCCACTCGGACCGGCTCCAGGCCTGCGGGTTGGACACGCCGCTCGGCAGTGTCGTCGCCTCGTTCAGCCACAGGTCGGCCAGGCTCAGCGCCTCGACGATCTGGCGGCGCTCGCCTTCCATGACGCTCGGATCGCCTTGGGCGACCACGGCGTGTCGTGCGATGTTCTTGGCCATGTCCCAGTTGACAGGGCCTGAACCCTGAGGCGCCGACAACATGTCGGCGAACTGGCGCATCGCCTGAGCCATTTGCTCAGGGTTGCCGAACATGGCGAACGGGTTCTCGTTAGGGTCGTTTTCGCGACCTGGCAGGTCAGTCACCGCTCTACCTCGTGCAGGATGGAGGAGTCCACATCCGCCACGTTAGTCGTCCTACGGCGGATCAGTGCAAAGTGAGGACCTGGTGCCTACCTCGAAACGCCCGCGCCAACCCGTCGTCGCCGTCACCGGCGCGGCCTCCGGCATCGGCCGCGAGTTGCTCGTGAGGCTCGTATCCTCCGCGGATTTCCGCAGAGTGGTGGCCATCGACGAGGAGCGCGGCGACGTTCAGGAAGCCACGTGGAGAGTGATCGACGTACGGGATCCGCTCTTGGCGAACCGGATCTCCGACATCGACGTCCTGGTCCATCTGGCCGGTGACTACGCCGTCGACTCCGAGCCCGGGGCGCGGCGCGCGTACAACCTCAGAGCGGCGCAAACGGTGCTCACCGCCTGCGCCGCCGCCCGCGTGCGGCGGGTGATCCTGGTCACCAGTGCCATGGTCTACGGCGCCGCGCCCGACAACGAGGTCCCCCTGCCGGAGGACTCCCCGGTGGCCGCCGAGCCCGACACCGGCGTCGTGGGCGACTACCTGGAGATCGAGTCGCTGGTCCGCAGGTCGCTGCGCAGCCACCCGGGCCTGGACGTCACGGTGCTGCGCCCGGCGGCGGTCGTCGGCCCGGGTGTCGACACGGTCATCACCCGGCACTTCGAGTCGCCGAGGCTGCTCACGGTCAAGGGCTGCAACCCGCATTGGCAGTTCTGCCACATCGACGACCTGATCTCGGCGCTGGAACTGGCCGCCAAGGGGGTCGTCACCGGCGTGGTGGCCGTGGGCTCCGACGGCTGGCTGGAGCAGGAGCAGGTCGAGGAGCTGTCCGGAATCCGGCGGTTCGAGCTGCCGGCCGGGCTCACGTTCGGCACCGCGCAGCGCCTGCACCGGCTCGGCATCACCCCGGCCCCCGCCACCGACCTGCACTACGTCGTCTATCCGTGGGTCGTCGACTGCTCGGCGCTGCGCGAGGCGGGCTGGAAACCCACGTGGACCAACGACGCCGCCTTCCGGCAGCTCCTCGAACTCCGCGAGAACAGGACCACCGTGGTCGGCAGGCGGCTGCCGGTCAAGGAGGCCACGCTCACCGCGGCCGGCGCCACGGTCGCCGTCATCGGCACCGCGGCGATCGTCCGACAGGTGCGCAAAAAGCGTCGCCAGTAGGAGCGTGAGGTTAGGCTCTTTCCGTGGACGTCATCCGGTTGCTCGGCATTCGTGACACCCCGTTGTCCGTGGACGAGGTGCTGGCCGCGGTGGAAGACCACGCGGCGGGCGGCACCGCGATCTTCATCGGCACGGTGCGCGAACAGGACCATGGCAAGCCCGTGACCCGGCTCTCCTACTCGGCCCACCCCTCGGCGCCCGACGAGCTGCGCCGGGTCGCCGAGAAGGTCGCGGCCGACTTCCCCGTCACCGCGATCGCCGCCGTCCACCGGGTCGGCGACCTGGGGCTCGGCGACACGGCGGTGATCGTCGCCGTGGCCTCGCCACACCGCGACGAGGCGTTCAAGGCCTCGCGCAGGCTCATCGACGACCTCAAGTCAGAGGTCCCCATCTGGAAACATCAGGTGTTCGCCGATGGCGAGACCGAGTGGGTCGGCGCCTGCGAATAAGCTCATCACCATGTCACGACGCGTCCTCACCCTGCTGCTCGCGGGCTTCTTCGTGCTCGCGCTGGGCGTCGTGGGCGCGTTCCGGCCGGTGCCGTACGTCGTGCTGAGTCCCGGCCCCACAGAGAACACCATCGGCGAGATCGACAAGAAGCCGGTGATCTCGATCAGCGGTCGGCAGACCTATCCGACCAGCGGCGCGCTGAGCCTGGTCACGGTGGCCTACCAGGGTGGCCCGGCCGCCCAGATCGACCTGCTGACCGCGTTGCGCGGCTGGATCGACCCGACCGTCGCGGTGGTCCCGCAGGAGACCATCTTCCCGCCCGGCCGCGACGCGAAGAAGGTCGACGAGGAGAACGCGGTCGAGATGACCAACTCCCAAGACTCGGCCAAGGCCGCCGCGCTCAACGAGCTCAAGATCCCCTACGAGCGGGTCGTCACGGTCCTGTCCACCGAGAAGGGCAAGCCCGCCGACGGCAAGCTGCAGAAGGGCGACCAGATCAACTCGGTCGACGGCAAGCCGGCCACCGACTCCCAGCTCGTCGGAGACACCGTCAAGGCCCACAAGCCGGGCGAGACCGTGACCTTCAACGTGACCAGGGGCAGCCAGAAGCTCGACGTCTCCCTCCAGCCGATCGCCAGCAAGGACGGCAAGCCCCTCGTCGGCGTGCTCATGCAGGAGAAGTTCAAGTTCCCCTTCGACGTCGAGATCAACGTGGGCGACGTCGGCGGGCCGAGCGCCGGGCTGATGTTCTCGCTCGGCATACTCGACAAGCTGACCCCGGGCGAGATCACCGGGGGCAAGCGCATCGCCGGCACCGGCACCATCGACACCGAGGGCCAGGTGGGGCCCATCGGCGGCATCGCCCAGAAGATGGTGGGGGCCCGCGACTCGGGCGCGACCGTCTTCCTCACCCCCGCCGACAACTGCGCCGAGGCCATGAAGGCCGTCCCCGACGGCTTGCGCCTGGTCAAGGCCGACACGTTGCACGACGCGGTGCTCGCGCTCGACGCGCTGCGCACCGGAAAGGGCAATGTGCCCGCTTGTGAGGCCGGATGAAACTTCCGGCGAGCGCCGTGCGTTAGCCGTACGGCTGGCGCTGCGGTGTAAGTTGCCAGACACGGACCGTTTCTTCATCACGACGAGGGGTTGGCCTTGAGCTTCCGGACCCCAGGGGCCGGCAGGGCGATGCGCTTGCCACGCCGGCCGCGGCTGCTTCTGCCTGTGGCCATCGCGCTGGTCGCGATCGTGGCCCTGTTTTTTCTTTTTTCTGGGATTTATACCGACTACCTGTGGTTTGACGCGACCAACTACACGTCGGTCTTCTCCGGGGTGCTGCTGACCGAGATCGTGCTGTTCCTCGTCGGAGCGGTGCTCATGGTCGGCATCGTGGGCGGCAACATGCTGCTGGCCTTCCGCACCCGGCCGATGTTCGGCCCCGCCGTGTTCGGCGGCGGCAGCGGAGCCGACCGCTATCGCATGGCGCTCGACCCCCACCGCAAGCTGATCTTCATCGTCGGCATGGGCCTGCTCGCGCTCTTCTCCGGCTCCTCGTTCGCGGGGCAGTGGAAGACGTGGCTGCAGTTCGTGAACGGGGCCACGTTCGACAAGAAGGACGAGATGTTCGGCATGGACATCTCCTTCTTCATGTTCGATTACCCGTTCATCAGGATGGTGCTGAACTTCCTGTTCACCGCCGTGATCATCTCGATCGTCCTGGCCACGATCACCCACTACCTCTACGGCGGCTTCCGGCTGCAGTCGCCGGGCGTGCACGCCTCCAAGGCCGCGCGGATCCACCTTTCCGTGCTGCTCGGCGTGTTCGTCCTGCTCAAGGCCGTCGCCTACTACATCGACCGGTTCGGTCTGGTCTTCTCCGACCGGGGCTACGTGCACGGCGCGTCCTACACCGACGTCAACGCCGTGCTCCCGGCCAAGAACATCCTCGCGATCATCGCGCTGATCTGTGCCGTGCTGTTCTTCGCCGGTGTCGTGCGCCCCGGCGGCATGCTGCCCGGCGTCTCGTTCGGCCTGCTCGTGCTCTCGGCGATCCTGATCGGCGGCGTCTACCCGGCGCTGGTCGAGCAGTTCCAGGTCAAGCCCAACCAGCAGGGCAAGGAAGCCCTCTACATCGACCGGAACATCCAAGCCACCCGATCAGCCTACGACGTGCAGAACGCCGAAGTGATCGACTACAACGCCCAGGCCGACCCGACCAAGGTCAGCGCCGGCGGCGACGAGTCGGTGACCGGCGTACGCCTGCTCGACCCGGCGCTGGTGTCTTCCACGTTCGAGCAGACCCAGCGCATCCGCGGCTTCTACGGCTTCCCCGACCAGCTCGACGTCGACCGCTACCCGGGCAAGGACGGCAAGCTGGTCGACCACGTGGTCGGCGTCCGCGAGCTGCTCGGCCCGCCCGCGCCCCAGAACAACTGGATCAACCGCGCGCTGGTCTACACCCACGGCTACGGCTTCGTCTCCGCGCCGGGCAACCAGGTCGACGCGGGCGGCCTGCCCGCCTACGACAGCAAGGACATGCCGGTCACCGGCGACCTCGCCGCCGCGACCGGGCTCAAGGAGTCGCGCGTCTACTTCGGTGAGAACCCCGGCTCCACCGAGTACGTCATCGCCGGCGGCAACCCCGGCAAGCCACAGGAGCTCGACTACCCGGTCTCCGGCGGCCAGACGGGCCAGCAGAACACGACCTACACCGGCAAGGGCGGCGTGCCGATCGGCTCGGCACTCAGCCGGCTGGTCTACGCCGCCAAGTACGGCGAGATGAACATCCTGCTGTCGGGTGACATCAACGAGAACTCCAAGATCCTCTACGTGCGCAACCCGCGGGAGCGGGTGGAGAAGGTCGCGCCGTTCCTGACCCTCGACGGGAACGCCTACCCGGCGATCGTCGACGGCCGGATCACCTGGATCATCGACGGGTACACCACGTCCAACGCGTACCCGTACTCGCAGAGCGAGAGCCTCGGCGACATGACCCGCGACCTGGCCACCGACCGTCGCGTGGTCGCCCAGCAGCCGCAGGACGAGATCAACTACATCCGCAACTCGGTCAAGGCCACGGTCGACGCCTACGACGGCACGGTCACGCTCTACGCCTGGGACGGCAACGACCCGGTGCTGAAGACGTGGTCCAACGCCTTCCCCGGCACGATCAAGCCCGCCTCGCAGATGAGCCCCGAACTCCAGGCGCACGTCCGCTACCCGGAAGACCTGTTCAAGGTCCAGCGCTACATGCTGTCGCGCTACCACGTCACCAACGCGGCCGCCTTCTACAGCGCCCAGGACTTCTGGAACATCCCCAGCGACCCGTCGCAGGGCAACCAGTCGGTCAAGCAGCCGCCGTACTACCTGACGGCGACGATGCCCGACGAGTCCGAGCCGTCGTTCTCGCTGACCACGACCTTCGTCCCCAGAGAAGGCCCCAACCTGGCGGCGTTCATGGCGGCGGGCTCCACGGTCGGCAAGGACTACGGCAAGCTGCGCATCCTGCGCATGCCGTCCAACACCACGGTCCCCGGCCCCGGTCAGGCCCAGAACAACTTCCAGAACAAGTTCTCGGGCGAGCTGGGCCCCCTCGGCCTCGGCCAGGCCAACGTCAGGTACGGCAACCTGCTGACCCTGCCGTACGCGAACGGGCTGATCTACATCGAGCCCGTCTACGTGCAGACCAAGGCGGGCACCGGCCAGGAGCCGTACCCGATCCTGCGGCGGGTGCTGGTGGCGTTCGGCAACAAGGTCGGCTCGGGTGACACTCTCGACCAGGCGCTGGAGCAGGTGTTCGGCGGCGAGCAGCAACAGCAGAACACCCAGCCGCAGCAGAACACGCCCAACCAGACGAACACGTCGGCGATGAACACCGCCATCTCCAACGCCCAGAAGGCCTACGAGGACGCTCAGAAGGCCCTCCAGGCCAACCCCCCGAACTGGGACGAGTACGGCAAGGCGCAGAAGCGGCTGCAGGAGGCGCTGAAGCAGATCGAGAGCGCCAACGTCCAGCCGGCGGCGACCCCGTCGCCCTCGGCCTCCCCGTCGGCCTCTCCCTCGGCGTCACCGTCGGCCTCACCGCCGGCAACGTCCACGCCGACGCCTACACCGTCGGGCACACAGGCCGGAGGCGCGACCTAGCCCATTCGGTTTGCGCCCACCCCGCGTCACCGATAGGCTTGAGAAGCAAGACAACGACGCGGGGTGGAGCAGTTCGGTAGCTCGCTGGGCTCATAACCCAGAGGTCGCAGGTTCAAATCCTGCCCCCGCTACCAAGATTCGAGGTCCTGGCCGACGGCCAGGGCCTCGTTGCTTTTTCACCGGCACCGCAGATCCCATCCGGCGTCGTCCGTCTCCAGGAACTCGGCCACGGCGGCCGCGGGATCGCCGTCGCTGAAGTACACCCGGCCGCCCGTCTTGTCGTAGTAGCTCGTGAGCTCGGCCTCGGGCAGGCTGGTGAGCAACGAGAACCTGACGAGGAAGTCACAGTGGTCACCGTTGCCCTCCTGCACCCCCACCGACCCCTGCGCCCCGAAGGCGTTGAAGGAGGTGCCAGGCGGTAGCGGATGGGCGAGGACCCGATTCTCCATGTCCGCCAAGCGGAGGTCGTTGCCCCACATCGGCACCATGACGAGCAGAGCCACCGCCACGGGCACCGCCACGAGGGGAATCCTGCGACGCGGAAGAGAGCGGCGTGCCGGGAGAGGGGTTTCAGCAGCATGAGGCCCATGATCACGCCGCCGACGCGCCCGGACAAGGCCGACCGGGTCGAGGGACTCCGAAAGGGCGGTATAGTTGATAACAACACACCGACGCGGGGTGGAGCAGTTCGGTAGCTCGCTGGGCTCATAACCCAGAGGTCGCAGGTTCAAATCCTGTCCCCGCTACCAATCCGAAGTCCCTGGTCGCCACACGGCGACCAGGGACTTCGTCGTTTTCGACCCTAGATCGTGCTCAGGCTTGTCGTACGACCTCTGTCCTGATTACATGATTACATGACGGAAAAAGACGTTCCGACCATCTACGAGTGGGCGGGCGGAACCGAGGCGTTCGAACGGCTGACCGTGACGTTCTACCGGACCGTCCTGAAGGACGACCTCATCGGTCCGCTGTTCGCCCACATGGACGCCGACCATCCCAAATACGTTGCCATGTGGCTCAGCGAGGTCTTCGGCGGCCCCGACCGGTACACCCACGAACGCGGCGGATACTCCCACATGCTCGCCCACCACCTGGGCCGGGCGATCACCGAGCCGCAGCGCCGCCGCTGGGTGAACCTCCTCATGGACGCCGCCGACGAGGTCGGCCTGCCCGACGACCCCGAGTTCAGGGCCGCGTTCGCCGGCTACATCGAGTGGGGCACCCGGCTGGCCGTGCACAACTCCCAGCCCGGCGCGACCCCGCCACCGGAGGCCCCGGTTCCGCACTGGGGTTGGGGAGTCGCTCCGCCATACCAGCCGTAACCTGGAGGAATGGGAAGCACGTCGCGCGGGCGACTGCGGGTCTACCTGGGCGCGGCGCCCGGCGTCGGCAAGACGTACGCCATGCTCGGCGAGGCGCGACGGGCCAAGGAGCGCGGCCGTGACGTGGTCGTGGGCCATGTCGAGACCCACGGCCGCGACCAGGTCGCCCGCCTGCTCGACGGCCTGGAGATCGTGCCGGGACGCACCCTTCCCCATCGCGGCGCCACGTTCACCGAGCTCGACGCCGACGCGGTCATCGCCCGCCGCCCCAAGGTCGTGCTGGTCGACGAGCTGGCCCACACCAACGCGCCCGGCTCCCGACACGCCAAACGCTGGCAGGACGTCCAGGACATCCTGGACGCCGGCATCGACGTCGTCTCCACGCTCAACATCCAGCACCTGGAGTCCCTGCGCGACGTGGTCGAGCAGATCACCGGCCTGCCGCAGCGCGAGACGGTCCCCGACGACCTCGTACGGCGGGCCGAACGGCTCGAACTCGTCGACATGTCACCCGAGGCCCTGCGCCGACGGCTCGCGCACGGCAACGTCTACCCGCCCGAACGCGTCGACGCCGCCCTCGCCAACTACTTCCGCGTCGGCAACCTGTCCGCCCTGCGGGAGCTCGCCCTGCTCTGGGTGGCGGACCGGGTAGACCGGCAACTCACCGCGTACCGGGCCGACCACGACATCGCGGGTACCTGGGAGGCCCGCGAACGCGTGGTCGTCGCCCTCACCGGCGGCCCCGAGGGCGACACCCTCGTCCGCCGCGCCGCCCGCATCACGGCCAGGACCAAGGGCGCCGACCTCCTCGCCGTGCACGTGACCCGGGCCGACGCCCTGTCCACCGGGAGCGATCCCGCCAACCTGGTACGCCAGCGCAAACTCGTCGAGGACCTCGGCGGCACCTACCACCAGGTGGTCGGCGACGACATCCCGCGTGCGCTGATCGAGTTCGCCGACGGCGTGAACGCCTCGCAGCTCGTCCTCGGCGCCTCCCGGCGGGGACGGCTCGCGCAGCTGCTCACCCGAGGCGTGGGCATGACGACGACCACGTTGTCCGGCTCGATCGACGTGCACATGGTCCCGCACGAAGCCATCAGGAAGGGCTCCGGCCGGCCGCCGTCCAGGGGCGCGTTGACGCGTACGCGAAGGTTGTCCGGCTGGGCGCTGACCCTGGTCGCGATGCCGTCGCTCACCGGCGTGATCGCGCCGCTGGACCTGAGCCTGCCCAGCGAGATCCTGCTCTTCCTACTGCTGGTCGTCGGCGTCGCGCTGGTGGGCGGGATGTGGCCGGCGCTCACGGCGGCGGTGCTCGCGTTCGGCCTGCTCAACTGGTTCTTCACGCCGCCGGTGCACACCCTGACCATCTCCGAGCCGGAGAACGTGCTCTCCTTGGCCATCTTCGTCCTGGTCGCCGCCATGGTCAGCACGGTCGTGGACGTGGCCGCCCGGCGCCGCAGGGAGGCGGTCCGTTCGAGAGCGGACGCCGAGGTGCTCTCCACGCTGGCCGGACACGTCCTGCGCGGGGAGTCGGCGCTCGCTTCGTTGCTCGGACGGTTGCGCGAGACGTTCGGACTGACCGCGGTCACCCTGCTCGAACGGGCCGACCCGCCGGGGGACTGGCGCATCGTCGCCACGTCCGGCGGCCCCCCGATCACCGCCCCGCCCGCCACTGCTGCGGACGGCGGGCGCGGCGTCGTCACCATTGACGACCGGCTGGTGCTCGCGACCCGCGGCCGGCTGCTCGACGCCAGCGACCGCCGCGTCCTGGAGGCGTTCGCCGCCGAGGCCGCCGTCGCCCTGCGCCAGGAACGGCTGCGCGAGGCGGCCGAGCGCGCCGAACCGCTGGCCGAGGCCGACCGCATGCGCACCGCGCTGCTCGCCGCTGTCGGCCACGACCTGCGCACCCCGCTCGCCTCCGCCATGGCCTCCGTGGAGAGCCTGTGCAACACCGACATCGCCTGGTCCGACGAAGACCGCGCCGAACTGCTGGCCACCGCCCACGAGTCCCTGATCAAACTGAACCGGCTCGTCTCGAACCTGCTCGACATGAGCCGCCTCCAGGCCGGCGTCCTGGGCGTCACCCTGCGACCCGTCGCCGTCGAGGACGTGCTGCCCCGCGCCATCGACGACCTCGGCCCGCTGCGCGACCGCGTCAAAGGGGACCTTCCGGTCGACCTGCCGGAGTTCCAGGCCGACCCGGCCCTGCTCGAACGCGTCCTGGTCAACCTGATGGCCAACGCCGTCCGTTACAGCCCCGAAGGCGAGCCCGTGCTCGTCACCGCGAGCTGGCACGGCGAACACGTCGAGATGCGCATCATCGACAGGGGGCCAGGAATCCCCCCAGAGGCACATGAAAGGGTGTTCCTGCCCTTCCAACGACTCGGCGACCGCGACAACCACACCGGCGTGGGCCTTGGTCTCGCACTCTCGCGCGGCCTCACCGAGGCGATGGGCGGCACGCTCCTCCTTGAGGACACCCCCGGAGGAGGGCTCACCATGACCGTCTCACTGAGGAGGGCCCCGTGACCCGTGTGCTCGTCGTCGATGATGAGCCCCAGATCCTGCGTGCCCTGCGCATCAACCTGGCGGCCAGGCACTATGAGGTCGCGGTCGCCCCGGACGGCGCGTCGGCGCTGCGCCAGGCCGCCGACTGGCATCCCGACCTGGTCGTCCTCGACCTCGGACTGCCCGACCTCGACGGGGTCGAGGTCATCGAGGGGCTGCGGGGCTGGACCAAGGTCCCGATCATCGTGTTGTCGGGACGTACCGACAGTACGGACAAGGTGGACGCACTCGACGCCGGCGCCGACGACTACGTCACCAAGCCGTTCGGCATCGACGAGCTGCTGGCCCGCATCCGCGCGGTGACCCGCCGCACGAACCAGCACGAAGAGGAACCCGCGACGGTGCGGCTCGGCGACCACGTGATCGACCTCGCCGACAAGACGATCTCAGGCGGCGTACGGCTGACTCCGACGGAATGGCACTTCCTGGAGATCCTGCTCCGCAATCCCGGCAAACTGATCAGCCAGCGGCAGCTGCTGACCGAGGTGTGGGGCGCCAACTACCTGAAAGAGACGCACTACCTGCGTCAGTACATGGCCCAACTGCGCCGCAAGCTCGAACGCGACCCCGCCCACCCGGTGCACCTGCTGACCGAACCCGGCATGGGGTACCGGTTTCAGCCCTCCTGATCCCTGACCATGACGATCGCCTTGAGCACAGCCCACCCGAACAACAGGATCCCGAACAGCACCTGAGCGGCACGCACCCACACCGAAGACGTCTGATCTGCATAGATCACAACACCGATCCACATCAGACCAAATATCCCGACCAGGATGATTGCCGACCAGTTCAGCCCCCGTTGCCACATAAGTGCAGTGTTACAGCCGGGCAGCCAAGGCCGGGTATGGCCACAGTCCTCATCCGGTCGAAGCCTGCCGTACCGGGGGGAACAGCCCAGAACGATCGGTTGTGGGGGACCGCCGGCTCAGCGGGGGAGCGTCCGGTGCGTCCCGACGCACCGCCGCAGTCGCATCCCGCGCACCCGCACGACCGGCGGCTGTTGCGGCTGCTGCTCCTCCTGCAGGCAGGCGAGCAGCGCCTCGGCCGTACGCGCGTCGGCCAGGATGCGCTGAACGTCCTCCTCGTCCGCGGGCAGCTGGCCGCGTTCGGCCAGCTCGCGGGTGAGGAAGGCGAGCGGGTCGGGCGCGCCGACCATGTCGGCCGCCACCGTCGCCTGCGCCGCCGTGAGCAGCCGCAGGTAATGGGTACGCAGGACGGCCTCGCGCACACGTGCGTGTTCGAGGTCTTCGATCAGGGTTCGGGCGATTCGCAGGAGGTCTCCCGCATGAGTCGCCGGGTCGGCGAGGAAGGCACGGATGTCGTCGAACTCCGAGCGGGTCATGGCGGGCACCTCCGAGAGCGCAGTCTGCTCGTGGATACCTTCGTACCGAGGGGCGATTGCGGATGACTTGCTGACGGCTTGACTCCGGGTGTCGTACGGGCGGACATGCCCCGGGATGACCTAGGTTTGACGATCTTGTGGCCAGGGAAGGACCCTACGATTACCTGTGTGGCGCGAAGTAGGCGCGGGAGACTGCTAGAGTTGCTTCGCGCAGGGCGGCCGAGGGGCTCGCAAGAGCCTCAAGAGAAGCCCGGCAAATCCCACTTCCTCTGGTTCATTCAAGACGGTTCAGAGCGGTCTGAATGAGCTGGTAAGTTAGAGGGGTTGTCCCGGAAGCGGGGCGCGACTTAATTACCGCAGGTCGAGCAAGTCCGGTCAATTTGACAGAGACTTGAACGGCT
>NZ_JBFAOV010000076.1:0-17281 GCF_040675375.1 Nonomuraea sp. NPDC049607 | reverse complement strand
GCCAACCTGGCGCTGACCGGCTACCAGTCGCTCCTGGTCGTCTTCCTGGTCGGCGCGCCGACGCCGGACCTCGCCGCGCCGGCCGCGTCATACGGCCGCTTTGCGAAGATTGTTGTGATGAAGTAGCGTCGCCCCCGTGACTGCCGGGTCGGCCTTGGGCCACGAACCAGAGAGCAGCCCGGCCCTGGCGTGACCGCCCGGCGGGCGCGCGGCCCGCCGCTTCCTCTTCTCCCTCTCAGCACGTCAGAGCAGAGACCATCACCCATGGAGAAGAGTGGATTTCAACAAGCAGGTCATCGACGAGTTCCGCGCCAACAACGGCCAGGTCGGGGGCTATTTCGAAGGAGCGAGACTGCTCCTGCTCACCACGACCGGCGCGCGTTCGGGAAAGCCGCACACGACCCCGCTCGGCTACCTGCCGGACGGCGGCGAGCGCATGCTGGTCATCGCCTCCGCCGGGGGAGCGCCGAAGAACCCCGCCTGGTACCACAACCTGCGGGCCGAGCCCCGCGCGACCGTCGAGAGCGGCGTCTTCGTCTTCGACGTCGAGGCGGAGATCCTGGAGGGGGCCGAGCGGGACGCCGCCTTCGCCCGTGCCGTGGACGGCGATCCCGGCTGGGCGGACTACCAGGCCAAGACGGCCCGCGTCATCCCGGTCGTCGCGCTGAACATCGTGCCGGGCCCGCCCCGGTCGAGCGCGCCCTCCGGCGGGGCGTACCTCAAGCTGGTGCACGACGGCTTCCGGCGCGAGCTGGCGCTGATCCGCAAGGAGCTGACCGCCGGCGGCCGCCCCGGCCTGGGCGTGCAGCTGCGGATCAACTGCCTGACCATGTGCCAGGGGCTGCACAACCATCACACCGGCGAGGACACGATGATGTTCCCGGCGCTGGCCGAGCGGCATCCCGAGCTCGCCCCGGTCATCGAGCGGCTGGCCGGGGAGCACGAGCGCATCGCCGTGCTCGTGGCGGAGCTGAAGGAGGCCCTGTCGGGGGAGGACCCGGTGAAGGTGCGCGCGGAGATCGAGCGGCTGACCGACGAGCTCGAAGCGCACCTGACGTACGAGGAGGAGCAGCTCGTGCCGATCCTCGACCTCGCCTGAGCCCGTTCAGGCCGGGACGGACGTGCTCGCCCGCGGGACGGTGAGACGCCGGGTCGAGACGGCGACGACGAGCCCGAGCAGGGCGTAGACCGCGCCGAGCAGGCAGGCGCCCCACCAGCCCGCGACGCTGTAGGCCCAGGTGGTGGTGATCGCGCCGAGCGCGGAGCCGAGGGAGTAGCAGGCCATGTACGCGCCGATGACTCCGCTGCTCCGGTCGGGCCGCGCCGTGGTGAGCAGATGCTGGCTGCTGACGTGCACGGCCTGCACGGCGAAGTCCAGCACGACGACGCCGACGATCAGCAGCCACAACGACGACCCCACCTGGGCGATCAGCAGCCACGAGGCCGCGAGCAGCAGCAGCGACCAGACGGTGACCGAGAACGCCAGGCCCCGGTCGGCCCATCGGCCGGCCCGGGCCGCGCCCAGCGCCCCGGTGAGACCGGCGAGCCCGAACAGTCCGATCTCGGTGGTGCCCAGGTGCCACGGCGCGGCGCCGAGGGGCAGCGCCAGCCCGCTCCACAACGTGCCGAAGGAGGCGAACAGGAAGAACGCGACCAGCCCCCGGCTGAGCAGCAGCCGGTCGCTCGTGACCAGCCGGCCCAGCGACGCCAGCAGCCGGCCGTAGGAGTCCCGGGAACGCGGGACGTCGGCGTCGAGGGTGACGCGGACGGCCAGCGCGAGCAGCACGCACAGCACGGCGATGACGAGGTAGACCGCGCGCCAGTCGGCCAGCTCGCCCAGCAGGCCCGCCACCACCCGGACCAGGAGGATCCCGGCGACCACCCCCGAGGTGACCGTGCCGATGTTGCGGCCGCGTTCGCCGGGCGGTGAGACGGCGGCGACGTAGGCCACCGCGATCTGGACGACCACCGCGAACAGCCCCGCCAGGGCCAGGCCCGCGATCGCGAACCCCGCGCCGGGCGCGACGGCGGCCACCCCGGCGCCCGCGGCCGTCAGCAGCAGGTGCACCGTGATGAGCTTGCGCCGGTCGAACAGGTCGCCGAGCGGGACCAGCAGCACCAGCCCGGCCAGGTAACCGATCTGGCCGGCGGCGACCAGCCAGCCCAGCGATCCGTCCGCCAGCCCGAGGTCCCGGCCCGCGGCCTGGAGGACCGGCTGGATGCCGTACACGGGCGACACGGCCACCGCGCACACCAGCGCGAGCACGATCCGTTGTCTTCCGGTCATTCCTGAGGACATGTCACTCTCCGATAAGTTTCAATATGCAACTGATCGGAGGTTAGGGCATAATGGTTTCAGATTGCAACTGACCTGGGAGGAGCCCGGTGGACGTCACACTCGCTGCGGGAAGCGCCTGGACCGACCCGGCGTGCCCGGTCGCACGGGCCGTCGACCTGGTGGGCGACCGGTGGAGCCTGCTGATCGTCCGCGACGCGATGGACGGCGCGACCACCTTCACCGAGTTCCACCAGCGGCTGGGCATCGCCCGCAACATCCTCACCGACCGGCTCCGCAGGCTGGTCGAGCACGGCATCCTCGACCGGCGCGCCGCCGCCGACGGCCGGCGGCACACCTACCGGCTCACCGAAGCCGGGCAGGACCTCTTCACGGCCGTCGTCGCCCTGCGGCAATGGGGGGAGCGCCACGCCTTCGCCCCGGACGAGCCGCACTCCGTCCTGCTCGACGGCCAGGGGCGGGAGCTGCCCCGGCTGCACCCGCTCGGCCAGGACGGCGCGCCGCTCTCCGCCGAGACGTCCCGCGTCCGGAAGACCGCGCCGTCCGATCCGGGCGCGGCGGGGTGACGCGCCCGGCCTCCGGTCGTGTGGGTGCGGCGGTTCAGGACGTGCGGATCGCCGCGTCCAGGAGTGCGTCGAGAAGCGGCACCCGGCGGTCCGTGTCGTCGCGGATGGCGATGAACGCGACGCTCACGTCCAGGCCGGGGATCCGGGCCTGCATGGCGCGCAGTCCCGTCCAGCCGCCTCCGTGGCGATAGACGATATGTCCGGCATGCGAGCGTACGCCCATTCCCCAGGCGTAATCGATCGGTGTTCCGTCGTCGAGCCGTCCCGGGGTCTGCATGAGGGGGGAGATGCCGAGTTCGTCCGCGTTGAGGGCCTGGCTCCAGCGGAGCAGGTCGTCGAGGGTCGTCCATACGCCTCCGTCCCCGAGGGACAGCGGCGCGGGACGGGGGCGGACGAGCGGCGCGGCGCCCTCCGGCGTCGGGCCTGGGCCTGGCCAGTAACGGGTGGCGGCCATCCCCAGGGGAGTGAAGAGCCGGTCGCGGGCGAAGCCGGGCAGCGGCAGGCCGGACGCCCGTTCCACCACCGCCGCCAGGCAGACGTACCCGGCGTTGGAGTAGACGTGCCCGGTGCCCGGCCGGCGCTCCAGGGCGGGGAACCGGGTGAGGGCCCGGACGACGCCCGCCGTGGTCCGGTCGGCGGCGTCCAGGCGGCCGTCGATCTCGGCGTCCAGGGGAAGGCCCGCCGTGTGGTGGACGAGATGCCGGATCCGCACGTCGTCCGCCCACCCCGGTGATCCGGGCAACCAACGCGACAGGGACGACTCCATGTCCAGCGCCCCATCCTGGACCAGCAGCGCCGCGCACGCCGCGGTCATCTGCTTCGACAGCGACGCCGCGTAGACCACGGTCGTGGCGCTCATCGGCTCACCCCCCGAGGCCGCCCCCCGCGCCACGAGGACGGGCGGCGCCCCCCGCCGGTGGATCCCGGCCACGATCGGTTCTTCGTCGCCGTAACCGGCCTCGGACAGGAGGGCCGCTGCTCGCCGGTGCAGTTCTGACATGACCCGATCCTCCCAGTTCCGTTGAGCCGTAGGAGTTTAGGAACGGTCGTTCTTGACTGAACGTTCCTCAATGCTCTACGGTCGAGCCATGGGACGACCAAGAGGCTTCGACGAGGCCACCGTGGTGCGGGCGGCGGCAGAGCTGTTCTCGACCCGGTCCTACGACGGCATCTCCATGGACGAGCTGGTGACCCACCTCGGCGTCCACCGCAACAGCCTGTACAAGACGTTCGGCAGCAAACGCGGTCTCTACCAGGCCGCGCTGCGCTGGTCCCTGGAGCACGACGTCATCCCCCTGATCGACCGCGTCTCCGGCGCCGGTGACCTGGCGGAGGCGCTGCGCGTCGCCACCGGCGAGCCCGCCGCCGAGGTCGGCCTCAACCTGCTGCTGCTGGCCGCGGTCGAACGCGCGCCGGTGGACCGCGAGGTCGCCGACCAGCTCGCCGCCGTGCTGGCCGCGTTCGACCAGGCGGCCAGGACGGCGGCCGGCCCACGGAACCCCGCCCCGGGCGAGGCGGACGACCTGGCCTTCGCACTCACCGCGGCCGTCCTCGGCCTGCGCATGCGGGCCAGGGCGGGGACCGCGGGCACCGACATCGACCAGGCCGGCGCCGCCTTGGCCCGCCGGCTCGACCACCACACCTGAGGAGCACGACATGGCGAGGATCAGCATCGAAGAGCAGGCACTGGTCGTGGAGATCGAGGGCCTGGACAAGCTGTGGGCGCTGAAGAGCCGGCTGGTCATCCCGCTGGCCAACGTCCGCGGCGCCACCGCCGACCCGGGGATCGCCGCCGACCCCAAGGGGGTGCGCGCGCCCGGCGCCCACCTGCCCGGCGTCATCACGGCCGGCACCTTCCACCTCAACGGCGAGAAGGTCTTCTGGGACGTGCACGACGCCGCCAAGGCGGTGGTCATCGAGCTGGCCGACGAACGTTACGCCCGGCTCGTCATCGAGGTCGCCGACCCGCGCGCCGCCGTGGCACTCGTGGAGGAGGCCATCACCGTCCGCTGACCGCTGCGAGCACCCGCACCACAAACGATGTGGGACGAATACGGGACAGGCGCCGCACCCCCCACCGGGCCGACAATGACCCCACGCGACATGCCGGGGCGGGCTCGAAAGGCCGCCCCCGGGTCCACGCGGACGAACCCCGTACCGACCCCGGAGTCCCGATGGCCACGAAGTTCCCTCCCCTCTCCCCGGACGACCCGGCGTCGGTGGCCGGGTACCCGCTCCGCGCCCGGCTGGGGGAGGGCGGAATGGGCAAGGTCTACCTGTCCGTCTCGCCGGGCGGCCGCCTGCTGGCCTTGAAGATCGTCAAGTCCGAGTACGCCGCCGACCCGGAGTTCCGCCGCCGGTTCCGCCAGGAGGTCCAGGCGGCGCAGCGGGTGCAGGGCGCCTTCACCGTCCCCGTGGTGGACGCCGATCCCGACGCCGCCGTCCCCTGGCTGGCCACGGCCTACATCTGCGGCCCGTCCCTGCACCAGGCCGTGGCCGAGCACGGGCCGCTGCCGCTGCCGACCGTCTGGCGGCTGATCGCCGGTGTCGCCGAGGCGCTGGCCGGCATCCACGCGGCCGGGCTGGTCCACCGGGACCTCAAGCCCTCGAACGTGCTGCTGGCCGAGGACCGGCCCAAGGTGATCGACTTCGGCATCGCCCGCGCCGTGGACGCCACCTGCCTCACCCACACGGGCATGCGCGTCGGAACCCCGGCCTTCATGACCCCCGAACAGGTCAGGGGTCGGCCGGTGACTTCGGCCACGGACGTGTTCGCGCTGGGCCAGCTCGCCGTCTTCGCCGCCACGGGACGCCCCGCGTTCGGCGAGGGCCCGGCCGACGTGCTCTTCTACCGCATCACCAACGAGGACCCCGACCTGGGCGGATGCCCGCCCGCCCTGCACGGCCCGCTGGCCCGCTGCCTCAGCCGCGACCCGGCCGACCGGCCCGCCCCGGCGGAGATCGCCGCGCTCGCGGGGGCGAGGGGTGGCGGGGCGGCCGGTCCCTGGCTGCCTCCGGCGGTGGCGTCCACGTTGCACGCGTACGCGCCGCCGCCGGGGCCGGTGGCTCCGGTGCGGGTCTCGCCGACGCGTCCCGTCCGGCCCCGGAGGACGAGGGCGGCCCTGGCGCTCTGGACGGGCGCCGCCGCCGTCGCCGTGACCACGTCGGCCCTGGTGCTCTCCAGGCTTGCCGGCCCCGTCCCCACCCCCGTGACGACGACCCCGCCGCCGCCCGCCGTGACCGTCACGATCCCGGCCACCGCGCCCGTGAGGGCCGCCGCCCCCGTGCCGTCCCCGACCCTGCCGGAGTACGAGAAGGAGTACGAGAACGTGCGTTTCACCCTCCCCGGCGGCCCGCCCTGCACCGAAGGCTCCCACTTCCAGGACGGCATCGACCTGACCCCCACCGGCCCCGAGGTGGACGTCGACAGCAACGGCAACCTCGTCTACGACTGCTACACCGACGAGGTCCCCAAGCTCACCGTCTGGGACGTCACCGGCCAGGAGGCCCTCTTCGACGGCACTCCGGACCCGGCCGCCTGCGTGGACGCCGTGAACCTGAACCCGCTGGGATCCTCGCTGACCTTCGCCCACATGCGGGTGGGGATGGGCCTGTGCGTCGTCACCGACGACCACCAGGTCGTCCATCTCAAGCTGCTCCGCAAGTCCGTCGCCACGCACGCGCTGACCTGGTCGGCCACCGCCTGGGCCCGGGGCTAGACCAGAAGCGCTACCGGGACAGCCTGAGCGCGCGGTCCACCTCGGCGAGCCGCCGCACGGCCTCGGCCAGCTCCGCGTGATCGGCGGCGGCCGCGAAGCCGAGGCGCAGGAAGGCCGCCGGGACCTCGGTGGGGAAGTGGCGGCTCCCGGCGCCGACGGCGACGCCGGCATGGCGGGCGGCGCCGGCCACCACGGCGTCGTCGGCGCCGCCGGGCAGCCGGGCCCAAAGATGCAGCCCACCTGCGGGGACGCGGTCGAGGGTCCAGCCGGGAAGCTCGTCCACGACGGCGGCGGCCAGCGTCGTGCACCGCTCCCGCAACGCCGCCCCCAGCGACCGGACGTGCCGCTCCCACGCGGGCGAGTCGAGCAGGTCGAGCGCCGCCTCCTGCAACGGGCGGGCCACGAGGAAGTCGTCGACCAGCCGGGCGGCGCGCAGGCGTGCCAGCACCGGGCCCCGGGCGGCCAGGGCGCCGACGCGCAGGCTCGGCGCGGCCGGCGCGGTGAGGGAGGACAGGTGCACGACGGTGCCGTCGCGGTCGTCGGCCAGCAGCGGCGGCGGCACCGGAGCGCCGTGGCCGAGGAGCCGGGCGAGGTCGTCCTCGATCACGAACGCGCCCGCCGCGCGGGCCGTGTCGAGCACCTGCCGCCGACGCCCCGGGGCCAGCACCGCCCCGGTGGGGTCGTGGTAGGTCGGCCGGCAGTGGAGCAGGCGGGCGCGGGTCATGGCGAAGGCGTCGGCCAGCAGGCCGGGGTCGAGGCCGTCGGCGTCCGTCGGCACCGGCACCGGGCGCAGGCCCGCCGCCCTGGCGGCGGCGATCGCCCCCGCGCTGGTGGGCGACTCCATCAGGACGGGGTCGCCCGGCCCGGCGATCGCCCGGAACACCATGGACAGGGCGCTGCGCCCGCCGTCGGTGACCAGGATGTCGCCGGCGCCCACGCCGCCGCCCGCCATCCTGGCGAACACGCCGCGCAGGGCGGCCAGGCCGTCGGCCGGGGCGCGGTCCCAGGCGCCGGGGCGGCGGGCCGCGCGGGCCAGCGCCGCGGTCAGGACGCGGGTGGGCCGGAGCGACGGGTGCGGGGGGCCGCCGTCCAACCGGATCGTGCCCTCGGGGGCCACCCCGGCCAGGTCGCGGGTGTCCACGGTCCGGTCGGCGAGGGTGACGCTCTGCCACGCGGTGCCGGCGACGTCATCGCGCCGCCGCGTCCGGGCCGCGACGTACGTGCCGCTGCCGGGACGGGTGACCACCAGGCCCTCGGCGGCGAGCGCGGCGATCGCCCGCGCCACGGTGGCGGGGCCGACCTTGAAGCGCCGGATCAGCTCCCGGCTGCCCGGCAGGCGGTCGCCGGGCGACAGCCGGTCGATCATCGTACGCATCCTGGCCGTCAGCTCGGCCGAACTGCTACTGCCCGACATGAGAGAGGACAATAGCGCTTCCACTCCTGGGCGGACCCGCTTCTGGACCCTGCGGCCTGACGCGCCGACGCTCCGGGCGCCGCGCGACGGGTTCCGACGGCGACTTACGGCGGTTCCTTCCATACATGTCCCAACTTGTGGCGAAATTCGCCAGAAGATCTAGACGTACGGGATTACGCGGGTGACAATCCGTTCGTCAATCGAAGATCGCCTGGTCCCGCGCGGACCTCTGGTCGACATGCGAGGACCGATGCGGGTTGTGCGTGGGCTGGTCGCGGCCGTCTTGGCATTCACGATCCCGGCGGTGCCGCCCGCCGGCGCGGAGCCGCCGGAGGCAGGCGCGCCTCCGGCGGCGAGCGCGCCCCCCATGTCGGAGACGGCCGCCACCACGCTGGCCAGGCGTACCGGGAAACCGGTCGAGATCGAGTCGATGCGCAGCGAGACCCGCCAGGTCTTCGCCCGCCCGGACGGCACCTTCGCCCTCGAACTGAACGCCCGCCCCGTCCGCGTCCGCCAGGCCACCGGCTGGGTGCCCGTCGACACCACCCTGCGCCTCCGCCCCGACGGCGCGGTGGAGCCGGTCGCGACGGCGGCCGGGCTGACCTTCTCCGGCGGAGGCGGCGGGCCGCTCGCCCGCCTGTCGCGCGGCGGCAAGGCCCTGGAACTGGCCTGGCCGGGCACGCTGCCCACGCCCACCCTCGACGGCGACACCGCCACCTACCCCGAGGTGCTGCCGGGCGTGGACCTGCGGGTCACCGCCGACGTGGACGGGTTCTCCCACGTCCTGGTGGTCAAGACGCGGGCCGCCGCGAGCGCGCTGCCCGACCTGGACTTCCCGCTGTCGGTCAGCGGCCTGTCGCTCAGCTCCGACAAGGCGGGCAACCTGGAGGCGACCGACCGCACCGGCGGCACGATCTTCATCGCGCCCACCCCCACGATGTGGGACTCGACGGGCGCCACCACCCAGGCCGCGGTCAAGGAGGGCCGCGCGCCCGAGGCCCGCCAGGCCACGATGGGCGTCTCGCTCGAAGGCAGGAAGCTGCGGCTGCGGCCGGACCGGGCGATGATGAACGACCCGAAGACGCGGTACCCGGTGTTCCTGGACCCGTACTTCTCGGCCGCCCGGGGCGCCTGGACCGCCGTGTGGAGCAACTGGCCCAGCTCCAACTACCTCAACTCCAGCGACGTCGCCCGCGTCGGGCACGTCAACTCGCAGACCAACCGCTCGTTCTTCCAGATGAACACCGGCTCCACGATCCACGGCAAGCAGATCATCAAGGGCACGCTGCGCACGTACGAGACGTGGTCCTACTCGTGCAGCGCCCGCCAGGTCGAGGCGTGGTCCACCAACACGATCAGCAAGAGCACCACCTGGAGCAACCAGCCCAAGTGGGTCAAGAAGCTCTCCACCGTGAACGTGGCCAAGGGCTGGGGCGCGTCCTGCCTGCCCGGCGGCGTCGAGTTCGACGTCACCTCGCAGGTCGCGGACGCCGCCGCCAACAAGTGGGCCAACATCACCGTCGGCCTCCGCGCCACCAGCGAGACCGACCAGTACGCCTGGAAGAAGTTCCGCAACAACCCGAGCCTGGTCATCGAGTACAACTCGCTGCCCGCCGACCCGGTGGCGGCCGACGCCTGGTCCGACCCGGGTGGCCCGTGCGTCTCCGGCGACGGCCGGCCGGTCATCAGCACCCCCACGCCCAAGCTCTGGGCCCGGCTCAAGGACGTCGACAACTCCGTCAGGGGTCGCTTCGAGTGGTACCGGGCCGACGGGACCAAGGCCGGGGAGTACCTGACCCCCGTGGGCTCGACCGGCACGGCCTTCTCCGCCCTCGTCCCGCAGAGCCTGTACGCCGACGGCGCGCTGCTCCGCTGGCGGGTCCGCGCCGAGGACGGCAAGGCCAACAGCGCGTGGAGCCCCTGGTGCGAGGCGACCGTGGACGCCACCGCCCCCGGCCGGGAGCCCGAGGTGTCCTCCGAACGGTTCACCGAGAACGCCTGGAGCGACGGAGTCGGCCTGGCCGGCGGGTTCACCTTCGCCCCCAACGGCGTCACCGACGTCGCCGCCTACGTCTACGGCCTGGACACCACCCCCAAGACCGAGGTCCCGCCCGCCCAGGACGGCACGGCCGCGATCACGCTCACCCCGCGCCACGACGGCCCGAACGTCCTGTCGGTGCGCAGCAAGGACCGCGCCGGACAACTCGGCCCGATCCGCACCTACGTCTTCAACGTCAACGCCGGACGGGGACCGGCCGGTCACTGGCCGCTGAACGAGGGCCAGGGCGCCACCGCCGCCGACGCCGCCGGCACCCACCCCGCCACCCTGTACGGCGCCACCTGGACCTCGGGCCGCACCGGCGGCGCACTGCGGCTGGCCAACGCCTACGCCCAGACCGGCGGCCCGGTCGCCGACACCGGCCGCAACTTCGCCGTCAGCGCCTGGGTCCGGCTGACCGGCACCGCCGCCTCCGCCACCGCCGTCACCCAGGAGGGCGGCAGGACCGGCGCGTTCTCCCTGCAGTACAGCAAGACCGACAACCGCTGGGCGCTGGCCGTCACGAGCGCCGACGCCGACGCGGCCACCACCGTGCGCGCGCTGTCGGCCGCCGCGCCCCGGCTGAACGAGTGGACCCACCTGACCGGCGTCTACGACTCGGCGGCCGGCCTGATCTCCCTCTACGTCAACGGCCGGGCGGAGTCCACGGTCGCCGTCCCCGCGCCGTGGAACGCCGCCGGCCCGCTGACCATCGGCCGCGGCAGGACCGGCGGCGCGGCGGCCGACTTCTGGCCCGGCGACGTGGACGACGTGCGGCTCTACGGCCGCGCCATGTTCGCCGACGAGGTCGCCGACCTGGTCAACAGCGCCGCCACGCTGGTCGGCCACTGGAAGCTGGACGATGAGGGCGGGCTGTCGGCCGCCGACTCCTCGGGCCGCGCCACGCCCGCCACCCTGGCCGGCGCCGCCACCTGGACCGACGGCTGGCTGGACGGCGCCCTCGCCCTTGACGGCGCCACCGGCTACGCCCAGGCCGCCGGGCCCGCGGTCGCCACCGGCTCCGGCTACACCGTCGCCGTCTGGACGCAGCTCGACTACCTGCCCGCCAAGGACACCGCCGCCGTCGCCCAGCCGGGCGCCAGGGCGGCCGGGTTCCAGCTCGGCTTCGACAAGGAACAGGGGCGGTGGACCCTCGGCATGGCCGCCGCCGACACCGACACCGCCGCCCTCGTCCGCACTCGCTCCGACGCCATCCCCGCCCCGCTGGAATGGACGCACGTCGCCGGCGTGTACGACGCCCTCGCCGGCGAGCTGCGCGTCTACGTCAACGGCCGTCTGTCGGCCACCACCGTCACCCCCCACGTGAGCACCTGGACCGCCACCGGCCCCCTGCAACTGGGCCGGACGAAATCCGCGGGCGTCTTCACCGGCTACTGGCCGGGGACCGTCGACGACGTCCGCACCTATGACGGCGTACTCAGCGCCGAGCAGATAGCCCAGCTAGCCGCCCAGTAGCCCCTCCCTGGGAGAAACCGTGGACAGTGAGTTAGATCTGCCAGAGCCCAACTGGAATCGTTTTCAGCAACCCGCCGAGGAACCCGACGCCCCCGACCCCCGCTGGAACCGCTTCGAGGGCGCCAAGCCCGAGAGCGCCTGGCCGCGCAGGCTGGCGACCGTGCTCTCGGTCGTGCTCCTGGCGCCCATGGCGTACGCGTTGCCCGCCTCGGCCGCGCCCCGCAAGGCGCCCGCGGTGCAGAAGGAGACGCCGGTCAAGGGCGGGAAGGTGCCCGTCCTGCCGCCGCTCGCCGATCCCGCGGCCGAACAGGCGTGGAAGGCCCCGCCCGCGGTCGCCTGGCCCGCGCCGCGGACGGCCGAGCTGGGCGGCGGCGTCAGCACGCTGGCCGCCGGGTTCCCGGTGCGCCTGGCCCCCGCCGACAAGAGCGCCGACAAGAGCGCTGACAAGGGCGTGGCCGCGGCCGACGCCACCCCGGTCAAGGTCGAGCTGCTCAAGACCGACCTGCTCGGCGTCGCGATGCGCGTGTCGCCCGGCCAGGGCGTCGCGGCGGCCAAGGCGTCCGGGAAGACCCGGCTGGAGGTCGACTACTCCGGCTTCCGCTACGCCTTCGGCGGCGACTACGGCGCCCGGCTGCGCATGGTCAAGCTCGACGAGTGCGCGCTCGACGCCAAGGCCACCGCCTGCGCCGCGCCGCAGCCGGTCAAGAGCGACAACGACGCCAAGGCCGGCACACTGACCGCCGAGGTCGAGACCACCGGCCTGTACGCCGTGACCGCCGCCGCCTCCGGCCCGTCGGGCGACCACGCCGCCACCTCGCTGGCCCCCTCGGCGAGCTGGAGCGTCGGCAACCAGTCCGGCGACTTCTCCTGGAGCTACGACCTGCGCATGCCGCCCGCCCTGGGCGGCGACGAGCCCGACCTGTCCCTCGACTACTCCTCCCAGAGCGTGGACGGCCGCACCGTCTCCACCAACAACCAGCCGTCCTGGGTGGGGGAGGGCTTCGACCTGAACCCCAGCGGCTACGTCGAACGCCGCTACAAGGCCTGCATGATCGACGGCAAGAAGACCGGCGACCTGTGCTGGGACCAGGACAACGCGACCCTGTCGCTCGGCAACTCCGCCGTCGAGCTGGTCAAGGACGCCACCACCAAGCAGTGGCGGCCCAAGCGCGACGACGGCACCCGCATCGAGTACCTCACCGGCGCCACGAACGGTGACAACAACGGCGAGTACTGGCGGGTCACGACCGCCGACGGCACCCAGTACACCTTCGGCCTGAACCGCCTGCCCGGCTGGGCGACCGGCAAGGCCGAGACCAAGTCGGTGCAGACCGTGCCGGTGTTCGGCAACAACAGCGGCGAGCCGTGCTACTCCAGCACCCCGGCCGACGCCTGGTGCCAGCAGGCCTACCGGTGGAACCTCGACTACGCGGTCGACACCCACGGCAACGCCACCACGTACTGGTACGAGAACGAGAAGAACTACTACGGCCGCAGCATGAAGCCCGAGCAGGGCACCGTGTACGTGCGCGGCGCCTACCTCACCCGCATCGACTACGGCTACCTGAGCAACGAGCTGTTCACCAAGGCCCCGGCCTCCCGGGTGGTCTTCGACGTGGCCGAGCGCTGCCTGCCGTCCGGCACCGTCACCTGCGCCGCCGACCAGCTCAAGAAGGAGACCGCGGCGTCCTGGCCGGACGTGCCGTTCGACCAGATCTGCGACTCCGGCGTCAAGTGCACCGACCGGCTGTCGCCGACGTTCTTCTCGCGCAAGCGCCTGGCCAAGGTCACCACGCAGATCCTGAACGCCTCCGGCCAGTACAGCCCGGTGGACTCCTGGACGCTGACCCACCAGTTCCCCGCCACCGGCGACGGCCTGAGCCCGTCGTTGTGGCTGGCCGCGGTCCAGCAGAGCGGCCACGTGGGCGGCACCCTCACCATGCCGAAGATCACCTTCAGCGGTGTGCAGCTGCCCAACCGGGTGGACGCCAACGAGGGACGCGCCCCGCTGGTCAAGTGGCGCGTGCAGGCCGTGAACAACGAGACCGGCGGCGAGCTGCGGATCAACTACGCCGCGGCCGACTGCAAGCCCGGCGACGTGCCGGCCGCGGCCGACAAGAACAACCGGCTGTGCTTCCCGCAGCGCTGGGCGCCGCCCGCCGAGGGCGAGGTCACCGACTGGTTCCACAAGTACGTCGTCACCCAGACCGTCGAGGTGGACCGCGTCGCCGGCTCGCCGAACGTGGTCACCGACTACGAGTACCTCGACGGCGGGGCCTGGCACTACGCCGACAACATCCTCGTCAAGCCCGAGCACCGCACCTGGTCGGAATGGCGCGGGTTCGGCCGCGTACGGGTCCGCGAGGGCGACGGCCAGGACACCAGGCGCACGCTCACCGAGTTCAGGTACTTCCGCGGCATGCACGGCGACAAGCAGGCCGACGGCTCCAAGCGCACCGCGCAGGTCGTCGACACCGAAGGCGGCAAGCTGGACGACCTCGACCAGCTCTCCGGCTTCGAACGGGAGGAGATCCTCTACGACGGCGACAGCGCCACGGTGCTGACCGCGACCGCCGAGGAGCCGTGGTCGCTCAAGACCGCCGAGTCCACGCAGGGCGGCGTCACCAAGACCGCGTACGTGGTCGAGCCCAAGTCGATGGTGACCCGCACGGCGCTGGCGGCGGGCGCGTGGCGGCGTACCGGCGAGGAGCGCTCGTACGACGCCAAGGGCCTGCTCACCCAGGTGGAGGAGAAGGGCGACCTGGCCACCGCCGACGACGACCAGTGCACCCGCTACACCTACGCCCGCAACGACACCGCCTGGATGCTCGACTACGCCAGCAGGGTCCAGAAGGTCGCCGCGGGCTGCGGCACCGCCGTCTCGGCCCTGGCCGCCGGCGAGGTCATCTCCGACGAGCGGGTCCAGTACGACAACAAGGCCTACGGCCAGGCGCCCACCAAGGGCGACGTGACCACCGTCCAGCAGCTCGGCGCGGCCGACGGCTCGACGATCACCGACAGCGTCCACACCTACGACGTCTACGGCCGGGAGACCAGCGAGAGCGACCCGGCCGGGACGAAGTCCATCACCACCTACAGTCCGGCCACCGGCGCCCCGGCCACGGAGATCGTCGAGACCAACCAGCTCGGCCACGTCGAGCGCACCCTCATCGAGCCCGCCTGGGGCGAGCCCGTCGCCGAGATCGACGCCAACGGCCGGCGCGTCGACATGGAGCACGACGCGCTGGGCCGCCTGGTCAAGGTCTGGCAACCGGACCGCAGCAAGGCCGCCGGCCAGTCGCCCAGCACCGAGTACGCCTACACCATGCGCACCGACGGCCCCAGCATCGTCACCACCAAGACGCTGCGCGCCGACGGCGGCTACACCACCAGCCACGAGCTGTACGACGGCCTGATGCGCGAACGCCAGACGCAGGAGCCGGCCCCCCGCGACGACCAGACGCAGGACCCGGCGCTGCGCGACGGGCGCACCATCACCGACACCTACTACAACTCGCTCGGCGAGGTGAGCAAGTCCAACACCGGCTACTTCGCCACCGGCACGCCCGCCACCGAGCTGCTCGCGGTCGCCGACACCGACGTGCCCACCCAGGTCGTGTCGGTCTTCGACGGCGCGGGCGAGGTCAACGCCCAGATCCTCAAGGCCAAGGGCGTGGAGAAGTACCGGGTCTCGGCCACCCAGCAGGGCGACCGCGTCAACGTGACGCCGCCGCCCGGCGGCACCGCGACGACCCGCATCGGCGACGCCGACGACCGGCTCATCGAGCTGCGCCAGTACAAGGGCGCCACCCCGACGGGCGCGTACGAGTCCACCAAGTACACCTACGATCCGGCCGGGCGCCTGGCCACGGTGACCGACCCCGCGGGCAACGTGTGGCGGCACACCTACGACGTGCGCGGCCGGGAGACCAAGTCGGAGGACCCCGACAAGGGCGTCACCACGATGACGTACAACGACGCCGACGAGCTGGTCAGCACGACCGACGCCCGCGGCAAGACCCTCTGGTACGTCTACGACGACCTCGGACGCAAGAAGGAGCTGCGCGACGGCTCGGCCACCGGCACGCTGCTGGCCGAGTGGAAGTACGACGGGCTGGCCAAGGGCCACATGAACGCCACCATCCGGTACGCGGGCGGGCAGGCGTACAAGGCGGAGATCAACGCCATCGACTCCGACTACCGCAGCCTGCGCGAGACCGTGACCATCCCCGAGCGGGAGGGCAAGCTCGCCGGGTCGTACGTGCTCAACACCCGCTACACCCTCGACGACCAGGTGCAGTCGGTCAGCTTCCCGGCCGCGGGCGGGCTGGAGGCCGAGTCGGTGGTCTACTCCTACGACGAGCTCAGCCAGCCGACCAAGGTCACCGGGCTGTCGTCGTACGTGACCGCGACCCGTTACTCCAAGCTCGGCGAGACCCTCCAGTACGAGCTGGGCTCCGGCGGCAAGAAGACCTGGCTCACCTACACCCATGACGAGTCCACCCGCAGGCTGACCAGGATGAGGCTGGACCGGGAGGGCGCCGCCGCGACCGACCTCGACCTCAACTACTCCTACGACGCCGCCGGCAACATCACCAAGATCGCCGAGAAGGCGGGCGGCCGCGACACGCAGTGCTTCACCTACGACCACCTGCGCCGGATGAGCTCGGCGTGGACGGCCACGGACGACTGCGCGAGCGGCACGCCGGCCTCGGACAAGATCGGTGGCGTGGCCCCGTACGCGGTCAGCTACGCCTACGACGCCACCGGCAACCGGGTCAAGGAGACCAAGCCGGCCTGGGGCGGCGCGCCCGAGAGCGTGCGCACCTCCGTCTACCCGGCGGCCGGCGGCAAGCAGCCGCACGCGCTGCAGAGCGTCGGGGCCGACCTGTTCACCTACGACGAGACCGGCAACACCACCCGGCGCAAGGTCGGCACCTCCGACCAGGCCCTCGTCTGGGACGCCGAAGGCAACCTGGAGTCGGTCACGGAGGCGGGCAAGACGACGTCGTTCGTCTACGACGCCGACGGCGCCCGGCTGCTGCGCAAGACCCCCACGGACGCCACCCTGTACGTGGACGACATGGAGCTGCGCTTCGACTTCGCCAAGGACGCCGTCGAGCAGACCCGCTACTACACGATCAACGGCGAGCCGATCGCGGTCCGCACGCCCGACAACCAGGTCTACTTCCTGGCCGCCGACCACCAGGGCACCGCGCAGGCGGCCGTGAACGGCGGCACCGGGGAGCTGGCCGTACGGCGGATGACGCCGTTCGGCGAGGACCGGGGGTCGCCACCGCCATGGTGGCCGGGACAGCGGTCCTTCGTCGGCGGCACCAAGGACCCGACCGGGCTCGTCCACCTGGGCGCCCGCGAGTACGACCCGAAGAACGGCCGCTTCCTGTCGGTCGACCCCATCATCGACGAGGAGGACCCGCAGCAGCTCAACGCCTACGCCTACGCCAACAACAGCCCCGTCAGCATGAGCGACCCCGACGGCCAGCTGTTCTGGATCGTGGTCGGCATCGCGGCGCGGATCGCGGCGCGGATCATCGCCAGGAAGCTGGCGCAGGCGGCGGCCCGGCGGGCGGCGCTCGCGGCGGCGCGGGCGGCGGCGCGGCGCGCGGCCATCGCGGCGGCCAAGCGGCGGGCGGCTGCACTGGCCAGGAAGAAGGCGCTGGAGGCGGCCAAGAAGAAGGCCGCGGCGGCGGCCAAACGCAGGGCACTGGCCGCGGCCAAGAAGAAGGCGGCGGAGAAGGCCAGGAAGGCGGC
>NZ_JBFAOV010000075.1:0-17371 GCF_040675375.1 Nonomuraea sp. NPDC049607 | reverse complement strand
ATCACAGCACGACCGGACCCGCCAACGGCGGTAACGCTACAAATCCCTACGATCACACTGCGGCATCACGGGCATAGGCTCGCAAACTGCACTCTAAGAGCCCCGCCTCTGCGCCAGGGGATCGACGGGAAGCGGGCAGAGCCAGCAGGATATTGGCGGCGGCTGCGCTCCAGGCGGCGCGTTGGCTGGGGGTGAGCTGGTCGAGGGTGACGGCTTGGACCAGGCGGTGTATCGAGACCAGCCCGTCGCGCGGGCGGCTGATCAGGCAATAGCGGCGCAGCGCGGCTGCCGCCGTGTTGACCTGCAGGCGTCCGACGGGGAGCAGGCTCAGCTGCTTCTTGGCGCTCTTGCCGATCCCGAGTTCGACGAGCGGATCAAATGGCGAGGTCGTCGAGCAACAGCTGGTACGGGATGTCGTCGGGTGCATAGCAGGCCAGCAGCCGGAGCAGGGCGATCGCCTGCGGGACGGTGCCGGCGAGCTGCTCGAAGGCGGCCTGCCAGGTCGAGGTGACCCTCTCGGCGTATCCCCAGGGTTTGCCCCCGGCGAGCAGGGCGGTCCGCTGGCGGGCCAGCAGGTCGAGGTAGTCGCTGGGGCCGGCGCCGGTTTCGGCCATGTAGGTGCCGGCCTGTTCGAGCGCCAGCGGCGGGCCGGCGAGCTCGGCGGCCACAGCTCCCAAGGCTTGCGTTTCCTGGCGGGCGCTGCGCTCCAGCAGGAAGGCGGTGGCCGGTTCGAGGTCCAGGACGGGCAGTTCCAGACTGTGCGGCTCCGGCCAGCTCCCAGACCGGCTGGTGATCAGGACGTGTCCGGATCCGGTAGGCGGCAGGAAGCCGTGGAGGGCGTCGGCGTTGGGTACATTGTCGAAGATCAGCAACCACCGGCCAGGATGGGTGCCGAGCACGGCGTGCACCAGGTGGACTGGATCGGCGCCGTCGGCCTGTAGCCCGCCGAGGTGGACGGCCAGCTCGGCAACCGGGGCCGACAGCAGCGTGGGATCCTCGGCGGGCAGATGCACAGATCAGCTGATACTCGTGCTGGTAGCGGTGGCTGTATTCGGCCACCAGGCTGGTCTTGCCGATGCCGCCCAGGCCATGCACCGCCATCCAGCACGGCAACGCCTCAGCGGCGGCCAGGCGGTCATGCAGGCTGGCCAGCGCCTCATCACGCCCAGCCAGGTGGAGCGGGCGCGGCATCAGGCGGACCAGCCGGGAGTGCGTCTGCGGCGCCGGCGTATGGAAGGTGGCATGCCCGATCAGCGTGCCGCCGCTCATACTTCCGACCGCCACAGAGCCCGATCCCAGCGAGGACACCTGGCCTGCCGGCGAGGCCGCCGCCTGCTGGCGTAGCTGCATCCAGAGCCCAGCTACAGACACCGGCAACCCCAGGCCACCAATGACCATGCTCACCACACTGGCGACCTTGTCCCGCTCATCCAGGTTGGCGCCGGTGAAGAATACCCACGCGCCCCAGCCCACCAGCGCCAGCGACACCACGACGGCCAGCGCGATCAGCACGCGTCCAGCGTGACGCCCTCACCGCGCACAGCGCGCAGGACGTCGCAAACCCGTTATCCCTTGCCGGGCATGTCTCATGAGCGAAGAGCCGGGCCTCAGCACATGCTACTGACCAGTAACAGAACAGTGCGTATGCACTCTTTCCTTACCAGCGAGTATGCCTCAGCGCGGAGGGCCCACCGACCTCAGAGTCGGAGGGCCCCTTTCGCCGGCTCGCCGGCCGGATCAGCGCTTGATGTCGTAGCTGTGGCCCACAGCCTTGGGGTAGGAGCTGGGGCAGTGAGCGTACGCAGTGCGCGCGAGCTTGTCGCCCGCGTTCACCTTCCAGGAGCTGTAGACCTTCTTCTTCGCGGTGCCGCTAGCGCAGGTGGCGACTGCGCGGACGTAGCCTCCACCGCCCGAGCAGTTCGCCCAGGTGTAGGCGTGCTGATACCCAACTCCGCTGTTGCAGCCGCTGGGGAGCGGCTCGGCCTGGGCGGCGGACGACATCATCGTGATGGTGGCCGCAGTCAGCATCGTGGCTGCAAGGCCAAAGATCGTCTTCTTCATCTGCGCGATCCTAGGCATTTACGCGCCTTGACGTGCCGATCGCACGAAAATATCCCCCTGTAGGGGGAGAGACTGCCAGAGGTCTCTCCCCTACAGGGACCAGCAGCCTGCTCCCCCTCCTATCCCCGCTCGCAGCTCACAGGGCGACCGCGAGAGCGTGCCCCTCACGCCTGCGGCTGCGGCACCCACCCGAGTACCAAAATGCCAATTACCTTGACGACCGCCGCCGCCTGCGCCTGCACGACCGTCGAGGCCGCCGTGTTCGACACGATGCGCGCCGACCGGTGCCCTGCCCCGGCCTCGCCAGCGATCGCGACGACTGGAGGCGCGGTGAAGGTGCCAGCGGGCCAGGTGAAGGTCAGGTTGCCGTCGCCGTCGGTCACTCTGTGCCCGCCTTCCACACGGAGACCTGCTGGGGCGGCCTCGCCGGGCGGCCCCAGCGGTCCCGGCAGCCCTGCCGGTGCGAGGGTGGCGGCGCTGCCGCTGGTGCCGCTCATTCCGCCGCCGTGGTGTAGGCGACGGTCACGGTCCCAGCCGAAGCGGTGACCGACAGCGGCCCGGTCAGGACCCGCGTCACTGTCGCAGGCGACCGACCAGGACACCGATTCCCCCTCGTGCAAGGTCGAGACGCCGTCCGCGGTGCTGACCTGTTCGTCGCCTCCCCACGCGACGAACGTGACCGCCTGCAGGAGTGCCACGCCGTCAGCGCTCCACGATCCGCCCGCGGGAACCTCGATGCGGTGGGCCTGAACCGTGACCGGGGGGGTGCGCCCTCGACCGGGCAGGCGGCCGGTGCGATCGGCGTGTACTGCGGTGAGGTCGTCGGGGTAGGCGCCGAGCGTCGTGAGTGTGCCGTCGTCGGCGACCACGATCAGCTCGATGTGCTCGGTGTCGCCGATGCCGTCGCCGTCGGTGTCGTCGCCGTTGGTGTCGTCGCAGCGGCACTCCTGGAACACCACGAGGGGCTGATCATGATCGGGTCGGAATGTGCCCATGGTGCCGGTCGTGCTGTAGTGATGGCGCCGTCAAGGAGGGGGTCGACGACGGCGGTGACGCCGCCCAGGGCCTCGCCCGCGGCCGTCGCCGCGCCGGACCAGTCGAGCCCTGCCCCTGCTCTCGGCCGGCGGGGAGGCTGTGTCCTTGCGGCTCGGGGATACGATGCGACACTACGACCTGCACCACGCCGGACGGACAAGAGCTGCGCCGCTTCCGATGAGGTGCCGAGCCCGCCGCGACAAGCGGAAGCGCACGCCCTCATCCCTGGTGGAGCGGATCACTGCAGTGCGCCTGACCACGAAGTGGCTGATCAGTGAGCACACGCGATTCGTCCAGGGCTCTCACCTACGTGATGCCGCCTGACGATGGCGAGCTTTGGCCTTGTAATGGCTTGAGAGGATCGTTGCGCTGGATGTCGATCGTACGGAGCGCGGGTGTCGTCGGGCAGGTCGACCTCGGGCAAGAGTGGCGGGAGAGCGTGGCGCCGAGCCGTGCCAGCGCCTGGTCCATACCGGCGATCACCTCCTGGTGTTCCCTGCTGAGGTTGCTCGCTCCGGCGAGCATGGCCGCCTGACGGGCCTGCACGAGGAGTTTGGAGGTGGTGGTCTTGCCGTTGTCCAGGGCCGGCCACGATGAGATGGCGTGGACCCCGGCGCGTGGTGAGAGTGGGCCGCAGCATGTGCTCGCTGCGGTCGAGCACATGGCGGATCACGCTGCCGCGCTCGGCCCTACCACCAGCGGTGGCAGGCAGGTCAATGGCGACCTCGTGGACAGGCAGGCCCTTACCGTCGCTGCTGCCGGCTTTGTCAAAGTAGATGGTGCCGTCGCCGATCACGGTGGTGCGGGCGCGGGAGCGCAGGCCCGGTTCGAGTGGATCCAGCGGCAGGGAACCGGCGATCTCGGCCAGTTTCGCGAATACGTCGGTGGCGGTGAGGAGACCCGGGAAGGCCTGCCGCACACCCGGGTGAGCACTCAAGGCGCTTCGCGCCGACGACCCCGGGACATATCGGCGGGCCGTGTCGAAGGACAAGCTGAAGCACCTGACGGAGATCTACGACGCCTGCTTCTTCAACAGTCTCGGTCCGTCGCAGTCGCCGGGTTGATCGCGCGGCAGGGGCGTGGCCGCGGCCTATGAGGCGCGCACCAGGCGGTTCTCGTAGGCGAAGATCACGGCCTGGACTCTGTCACGAAGCCGGAGTTTGGCCAGGATGCGGCCGACATGGGTCTTCACCGTGCCCTCGGACAGGAACAGCAGGCCGGCGATCTCGGCGTTGGACCGGCCGAGCGCGATCTGGTGGAGGATCTCGCGTTCTCTCGGGGTGAGCGCGGCCAGCGGGTCGGGCTCCGCGTGGAGGACGGGCAAGTCGGCGGCGACGTGGTCAATGAGCCGGCGGGTTGTGGACGGGGCGATGACCGCGTCGCCCCGGTGCACGGTGCGGATGGCGGCCAGCAGGTCTTCCGGCGGCGCGTCCTTGACCAGGAAGCCGCTGGCCCCGGCCCGTAGCGCCGCGAAGGCGTACTCGTCGAGATCGAACGTGGTGAGCACGACCACTCGGGGCGCGGGCCCGGTGCCGGCGAGCAGGCGGCGGGTCGCCTCGACCCCGCCCATGCGCGGCATCCGGACATCCATGAGGACGACGTCGGCGGTGGTGACGGCCAGCTTCTCCAGCGCTTCCGCGCCGTCGCCAGCCTCGCCGGCCACCGTCATGTCGGGCTGGGCCTCGACCACCATCACGAAGCCGGCCCGGACCATCGCCTGATCGTCGACGAAAAACACCCTGATCGTCACGTCTGCTCCGTTCGCTGGAGGTACGGCAAGCGGGCGGACACGTGGAACCCGCCGGTCGTCGCCGGTCCGGCGGCAACCGTACCGCCGAAGGCCTGGAACCGCTCGCGCATGCCGACCAGGCCGAGCCCGGTGCCGCCGCCGGGCGGGTGGGAATCTCTGGGGCCGTCGTCCTGGACCTGGACGGCGAGCCCGGCGCTTCCCCAGCTGAGCACCACCTGGGCCCGGCGGCCGGCGCCCCCGTGCTTGAGCGTGTTCGTCAGCGACTCCTGGACCAGCCGGTAGACGGCCAGTTCGGCGGCGGGACTGAGCCGCCGCTCGGCGCCGTCCTGCCGGAACGTCACCGCGAGCCCGGCGGCTCTGGTGCCCTCCAGCAGCCGGGGCAGCTCGGCCAGCGTCGGCGCAGAGCCGGCCGACTCGGACTCCAGCGGCGTCTCGGCGCGCAGCAAGCCCAGCAGGCCGCGCATGTCGGCGAGCGCGTGGCGGCCGGCGTCGGCGATCGTGGTGAGGATGCCGGCGGCCCGGTCCGGGTCGGTGCGCACCGCGTACGTGCCGCCCTGCGCCTGGCTGATCACCACCGACAGCGAATGGGACACCACGTCGTGGATCTCCCTGGCGATCCGGGCGCGCTCGTCGTGCACGGCCCGCCGGGCGCGTTCCTCCCGGTCGGCCTCGGCCCTGCGGGCGCGGTCCTCCAGCGATTCCAGGTACGCGCGTTGCGTCCGCCGCCACAGGCCGAAGCTCCACATCATCATCGTCACGGCCAGCAGGAAGAGGAACACGAACGCCGGGGGCAGGCCGGACGCCTCCCGCGGATTGAGCCAGAACCGCAGGCCGACCACGGCGGACCCGAGCAGGGCCGCGACCGGCCCCCAGCCCAGCGCGCGCCGTGATCCGTAGGCGCACATCGAGTAGAGCGACCACGGGAACACCAGCATCGACGGGGGCAGCAGCAGACCTCCCGCGCCGGCGAGCATCGCCGCGCATCCGGCGGCGACCGCGCCGAAGGACGCCAGCGGCGCCGTACGGCGCAGCGCCATCGCGGAGTGGGCCAACAGCGCGCCGGCGAACGCCACCGGCGACGGGCCGGGCGCGATGGTCAGCACGACCCAGGTCCAGCCGAGCAGCGGCAGGCCCACCAGCGTCGCGAGCGCGGCGTCGGCGGTCGGCGTCCTGACCTGCGCGAGCAGCCTTCCGATCACCTGTGACATGGCCCCGAGTCTACGAACGCGCCGGGGACGCCGCGTCTGCCTGCGGGCCCGCCCGTGTACGCCTGAGGTCGCATCTTTCCCGGCCGGCAGGCAGACGCGGAAACGGCGTCCGCGGCAGGAGTGTGGAGCACCGGACGACATCGAATGGAGAGTCATGAGGCATCGATCACCCGTCGCGGGCCATCTCGCCGCGGGCTGGGCGGCGGCGTACGCGGGACTGCGCGCCTACTGGAGCATGGGCGGCGAGTGGCTCGCGGCCCGCTGCACCCCCATCGAGGCCGCCACCGCGGCGGATCAGTGCGCCGGCCGGCCGCTGCCGCAGCTCGACGGCCTGGCCGGCTGGGGGAGCGTGCTCGCGCTGGCGGGGCTGGCCGTGCTCGCACTGGCCACGGTGCGGCCCTTCGGGCGTCGCCTGCCACGCACCGCCCTGCTCGCGGCGATCTGGGCCGGCACGCTGGCGCTGCTGTGCTTCGGCGGCCAGATCCTGCTGCTCAACCTGCTGCGGGTGCTCCTGTGGGTCACCGGGCTGCCCGGCTGGGCGGCCGAGCCGTACTGGACGCTGGTCGTCGACCAGCTCATCGTGCTCGCGGGTGTCGGCGCACTCGCCGTCGCCGCCTGGTCCTTCCAGCGCCGTACGCGGCCGGAGTTGACGGACGCGCGAGCCACCGGCCGGTGGCTGCGCGCGTACGGCTGGACGGCGGCGCTCGCGCCATTGCCCTACGCGACCCTCAAGGCGGTGTGGGCCCTGGGCCACCCGGTGGGCGGCTACCAGGAGTCCGGGCTGGCGGGCGCGCACCACTGGTACAGCCCGCTGACCGACTTCAGCGTGACCATCCCGGTGTGCGGGGCGCTGTGCGCGGTCGCGCTGATCCAGGGCTGGGCACGTTGGGTGCCCCGGCCGCTGGTGCTGGCCGCCGGCTGGACCGGTGGGGTGGGGCTGCTGTCCATGGGTCTGCCCGCGGCGGTGACCACGCTCGGCGCGCTCGCCGGTCTCACCGAGCTCCCGAGCGCGCCCGGCAGCGCGAACCCGTGGGTGTTCGGTGTGACGTACGGCGGATTCCTGGTCTGGGGTGCGGCCCTGGTCGGGCTGATCACTTGCTATCAGGCACTCAGCCGGCGCCCGGCGCAGCTCCGGGCCGTCCGGCCCGCCGCGCGGAAGGAGAGCATGCGATGAGGAAGAGACTGACGTGCGTCCTGGCGGTCCTGGCACTGCTCACGACCGTGCAACCGCAGGCACAGGCCGCGGCCGCGGCCGCGTCATGCGCGGGCGCGACCGAGCGCTGCGACGCCACGCTGGAGACGCCGCTGGACCCGGCGGACCCGGCGGGCGAGAAGCTTTCGATCGCCTACACCTGGGTTCCGGCCACGGACCGGACGCGCCCGCCCACCGGCACGATCCTCGTCCTGCCCGGCGGGCCCGCGCCCTCCCTGTGGGCGGTCGACAGCACCAGGGCCTGGCTCGGGCCCGCCCTGGAGCGCCAGAACCTGCTCATGCTCGATCAGCGTGGCTGGGGCGGGTCGAGCCCGCTGGCCTGCCCGGGACTCGACCTGACCGAGCCGGCTAGCGTACATGACTGCGCGGGCCGCGGCCGCTTCTTCAACACCGCCCATGCGGCACGTGACATCGAAGCGCTGCGCGCCACGCTCGGAGTGCCGAAGCTGACCGTCTACGGCTATTCCTGGGGCACGCTGCTCGCTCAGGCGTACGCGGCCCGATACCCGGACAGGATCCGCGCGGTGCTGCTCGACAGCGTGCTGTCGGTCGACTCCCGCGGCTACGCGGACATGTCGTTCGCCCCCGCCGCGCGACGCGGCGTGGCCAACCTCGATGCCATCTGCCGGCCGTCGGCGCGGTGCCGGCGTATGCCCGGCCGGCCTGCCGAGCGCTGGACGGCGCTGATCAAGCGACTGCGGTCGCACCCCGACCCGAAGGTTTCGGTTCGCGACCTGGCCCGCCTCACCGGCAACCTGGCCGATCCGAGCATCGGCCGGGAAGCCGGCGCAGCCGCCGACGCCTTCCTGCGCGGCGACTCCGCGCCCCTGCACCGCCTGGTGACCAGCTTCCCCGACCCGGGGGCGATGCCCAGCAGCCCGGCACAGCTGGCTTACGTCTGCGCGGACTCGGCGTTGCCGTACGACCGGGCGGCCGGTCCGGCGCGGCGGCGCGAGCAACTGGAACGATACCGGTCCCGGCAGCCATCGCGTCCCTACACGGCTGCGGAGGCGTTCGGGGCGGCAGGAGAGGCCGCCGACTGGTGTCTCACCTGGCCCGTACCGAACCCGGCGCCGCCGGTGCCCGCGAAGGCGGCCTACCCGTGGGTGCCCGCGCTGGCCATCGGCGGCCAGTTCGACACGACCACCCCGCCGGGCAACGCAGTCCGGGCGGCGCGGCGGTTCGGGGGTACGGCCGTGACGGTGCCGTTCGGCGCGCACATCGGCGCCTCGGCCGGGCAGAGCGGCTACCGTCTGTGCCTGCGATCCGCCGTACGTTCGTTCGTGACCCGCTTCGACGCCCCCGCGGGGGCGGGCGGCTGCAGCGCGGAGAACTACCGGGCGATGGGCCGCTTCCCGCGCACCTCCGGTGAGCTGCCGCGGCCCCGTGTCCAGGGGCTCGGCTACGAGCAGCGGAAACTGCTGGCCGCGGCGTTCGCCACGGTGGACGACGCGCTGGCAGCCCGCAACCCCAACGTGGCGATGCCGCCGGGAGACGCCGCCGCCCCCGGGCTGCGCGGCGGGCGGATCGACCACCACGCCAGCGTGACGCGCCTGGTCGCCGCCCGGTTCGTCGCCGACGTCGCGGTGACGGGGGAGATCCGCACCGGCGACGCCGGGCGGGCCACGGCGGCCGTGGAGATCACCCGAGCCGGGTCGACGGTGAAGGCGGTCATCACCTGGACGCCGTTCGAGGCGACCGACCGGCCGATGGTCAACGGCACCCTTGACGGGGTCGCCTTCCGAGCCGCGGTCCCGAGGCTCTAGGAATGTCCTGAAGATCTTGGTGGTCTGGCCACCGCGGCCGATCGCAGGAAGCAGCCCGGCGCGCAGCAGCGAGGACTTACCCGCTCCTGAAGCGCCGGTCACCACCACAAGCCCGGACAGGCCAGTCGCCGGGAGACAGCGGTGACCAGCTGTGCGGTGATCACCTCCCGGCCGTAGAACACCTCGGCGTCAGTTTCGGCGAAGGGCGCAAGCCCTCGATACGGGCACTCGTCGTTCCACCGCTCCCGACCGCCGCCGGTCGCGCCGGCCGCCTGTGGCCAGGGAAGCTCCGACACCAGTTGCAAAAGCAGCCGGATATCGGTTGCCTGCCGATATTGCAGATCCACCACCAGGCCGAGCTGGGCTCCCTGCTCGTCCTGGCCATCCCGCAACACCCGTAGATGATCTTCGATGGCGGTCAGCGTGAAGGAGAATTCGGCGAACTCCCGCCCCAGAGCGGCCAGGCCACGGGTGAGGTGTTCCTGCAGGTCGCGATCCCCGGCCTGGATCGCCGCCTCGAGCGCGGCGCCGACAGCGCCGATCTGGTGCAGGACATGCGCGATCTCCGCGCGCAACCTTTCGGCCTCGGGCCCGCCGCCTTCCAGGATCTGCTGGATGCGCTGCTCCAGGTCGTCCTCGGGCATCCGGCGCGAGGACTCGTCGCCGTTGCCGTCGCCGCTGCTGTCCTCGCCGAGGCGGGCAATACCGGCTTTGACGAGGTCAGTTAGCAGATTTCCACCGACGGCGGTAGCGGCCCCGAGCAGTGCTGCCCCCGCCGTCGCTTCACCCGGTTCCAGGAACGCCCCGAACGCGCCCGCCGACAAGATGGCCAGCAGCGCCGGGGACGACAGACGGCGCACCCCGGAGACCGTGCTGCGGGCCAGACGCGTAACCTGGGCCCGCGCTCCGGCCCGCATCCGCTCGGACCGAGCCTCCTGCTCCTGGTGCTCCTCGCCGCCCACCCCGCCACTTTCACTCACCACGGCCGGAGAAATCTGCGCAATCTCCGATCAGGTGTCGCCCAGTTCCGTCTCAGGTTCCGCCACCAGAACGGACGCCCACGCTGGATGAAGGCAGGTCCGACGACGAGCTGCGAACGAGCCGCCTCCACAGCGGGGGGGGCAGTCCAGCTCGCCTCGCGCACGGCATCGCGCACCATGGGGGGTGGCCCCTGCCCGCGCCGCGGGCAGGGTCGGTGATCGCGCCCGGCCGCGGCACCGATGACGTGCTCGCCGTGGTGCGGGCGTGGTGCGGGCGCGGCGTAGGCCGCTCGACGCTGTACCAGGCGCTGGAGGGCGACGAACCGCTCGCCGCACCCTGACCCCGGCCCAGGGCTACTGGAGGCGGAAGAGGTTTTCGAACTTGAAATCCTTGACCTTTTTGCCGAAGGCCCAGTGCCAGGACTGACCGGACACGCCAAAGGACAGGTCGGGGCCGTAGAAGCCGAGGGTCACATCGGCGCCGAAGACGTTGGTGGACGAGTGGACCGTGCCCTCGTTCCGCGCCCCGGACAGCTGCAGGTGTGAGGGGTCCAGGCCGTAGCCGAAGAGCCGGGGCGTCACGGTCACATCCGCCGTCCAGGTGCCGCCGGGATGGGTGTCCACCTCGATCAGCAGGGAGTGCACGCCGGGAATGAGGACAAGGCTGTACTCCTTGTGGGTCGCGGTCTCCCCTTCCAGGGGCTGGAGATCAGGCTGCTGGTCGGTCGAGATGGCCTGGATGTAGGTCCATGCCAGATCTTCGGCGTCCTGCCCGATTTCATCAGCGAACCCCTGGAGTTGTTCCTTGATGTAGACCACCGGGTCGTTCTCGGGCTTGGGCCCCCTCTTGGGGAGAGGCATGCCGTGCTCCGTTCCTGCGGCCCGCGCGGGTAGGCGGCCCAGCCGGTTCGGAGTGTCGTAGGCGTTGGCCTGGCTGGTGGCGAATGGGAGGAGTGCGGTTCCAGGCGCGGCGGAGGCGGGGCCGGCGCAGGTGAGCACAAGGATTCCGGTGGCGGCTGCGGCCAGGAGTGCGGAGATGTGTCGCATCGGCTATCCAATCACGGAACGGTTCTGACCCGTCACATCCTGTAATCAATCGCGACTCACTGTCACTGTCGCCGGGGGGAGACGATCCTTCCTGGGGCGCGCGGTACGACCGCCGCCCGACCGCCGCCGGGCTGGAGGAGGCCAAGACCGCCGCAGAGAACTCGGCCGCCCAAGCCCGCGCTGAGACCGACCGTCTGCGCGCTGAGCTGGACCAGACACGGCAGCGTCACGCCGTCGAGACGGACGGGTTGCGCGAGGACCTGGCCGCTGTCGGGCAGCGCCTGGAGGAGACGCGCGACCGGTTGACCGCCGCGCAGTCCGCCGTGCAGGAAGCTCTGCATCGGGCGCGGGTCGCCGAAAGCGAGGTGGTCGCCATGGAGGAGGCCAAGAACGCCGCGCAGGCACCGGCCCGGGAGGCGGACGCCCGCGCCGGCGAGCTCCTGGCGCTGCTGCGCCAGCGCGACACCCCGGCCTGACCAGCCGGACGCCGCAAAGACGCCAGGCCGGGGAAGGCGCCGGGCTGCGGACGGAGGAACCGACATGGACGGAGACATCGACTGCGTCGCCGTGGCGCTGCTGCGCAAGCTCAAGCCCGAAGTCCAGACCGAGGTCCTGAACAGCTCGGAGTTCACGGCACTCCCGGACGGGGAGCAGGCGCCATGACCATTGCCCGCGAGGTGCGTGACAGGTATACAGTCGGTGACAATTGGCGAGTTGACCGTCTACTGGCAGCCACGTCGGGCACTCAAGGAAATGAGCATTCAACGCCCACGACATGGAGGCGCTACTCCGCACCATCAAGTCCGACCGGAGTAGCCATCAGCCCCGAAGGCGTTTCCCGGGGACGCGAAGAGTTGGCCTCCTGCCTGGAGGAGTTCTGGGAGGCATTCCCCGATGTCCAGGCCGTGGTCGTAGAGTCCTTCGATATCGAAGATTCGACTGTTGGCGAGCTTCTCATCGTAGGCACTCACAGGGGACCGTACACCATGCCCGATGGCCAAGTGATTCCCGCGACGGGTCGCCCCATTCGGTTGCGGTGTTGCTATGTATGCACAATAGAGGACGATCTTGTGGCGAGTTTGCGTCTATATTTCGATCAACTGGAGCTGCTCACCCAGCTTTCCTGTTCGACGACCTTTCATCACGGGTAGCGAATCAATCTGATTCAGCTCGCTGCTGGAGGTGCACTCACGAACCGGCTTCCTGGAAGCCAATGCCACCTGGCAGGGATGTCCCTCTACGCGCACGACCTTCCGGCTCGTGGCAGCAGGCGCGACATGGAGCGCCTGGGGCCGCACTTGCTCGCACCCGGACGCCCCATGCCCACGACCTGGCTCCCCTCCAGTAGCCAGCCGCCCTCCTTGGATATCAGCAGATCGTCGGCATGAAAGGTGCTCAATCGGGCCTGGGGCTCCACCATTCCGGCGTTTCGTGAACGTCATTTGCCCCTCTCCCACTCCGCGGCAGCACGAGCATCAACCCGTCAGCATGCATACTCAGGCCCCCTACCAAGGACCCGTCAGCCCATGCTGCCGGGGCCTTCTCAAGCCTCGGCAGATCGTGGCTCTTGGGCCGCTCCGGTTCCCCGGACAAGAGCACCAGCGCGGTCACGGTACGCTCTACGACGCGCTGCATCACGGCCACGTCGAGATCGCACGCCTACGTGAGAAGCTGGCCGGGTTCCCGCTGCCGCGTGCAGCCGACCGGCGGCCGACAACAGCCCGTGACCTCATCGGGACGCCGCCACCAGCCCGAATCGCTCGTCCCTGTCACAGCTGCGGACGTGGCAGGCGCGCACCGCTCACGTCACCATCGGCATGCTGCGGTCCAGGCCGGTGATGTGCAGCAGCCGGGACATGAACGGGCGGGGTGCCTTCAGGGCCAGAACGATGCCCATCGACCGGGCTCGGCGCTGGATGCCGACCAGGACGCCCATGCCGCCGGCGTCGCAGAACGACACCTGCGAAAGGTCGATGATGAGCAGGCTCGTGCTGTAGCGCAGCGTGCTCAGCAGTTGGCGGCGGAGCGCCGCGCTGGTGAGAATGTCGATCTCGCCGGTCAGATGAATGGTGGTCGGCTTCGACGGGTCAGCCACGCCGAGTGGCTCGGTGTCGACGACGGTCATGGAGGATTCTTCTGGAGGAACTGGAATGGGATGAGGTGCCTGCCGACCGGAGATCGGTCCGCCGCCGGACGGGGCGGATCCTTCTACCGTCCGATCCGGTCGGCAGACGGCACGCGGGTCACGCCGACGCTGATGACCCACTGGCGAGGAGGGTGGATCCTGGTCGGTGACCGACCCGCCCTCGTTCTCCCAGTCGGCCGTGCCGTCGGTGGCCGTCCCGCGTAGAGCCGGATCGGGGTCGGACGGCAAGCGCGCGCCGGTGAGAGCGTCGCCGACGCTCAAGCCGGCCTCCTGGGCGGTGAGGTCCAGGGCAGTGAGCTTGAGCGTGGCCTCAGCAGGACAGCGGGCGGTGCCGGGCGGGATGACCAGCAGGACGACCGGCTCGCCGGACGCGAAGCTGAGAGTGATCACGCGCGGGTCGGTGTGGCGGAACCAGCCGACGCGGACCTGCCGCCCGCGGGCCGGGATGCGGGGCGGGATGTTCCGCCATGCATCGCCATATACGCCGATACGGAGCGTGACACGGCCAAGCCGCCGGTCGACGGCGGCGATGAGGCTGGGTAGTTCGGTGGACGCGTCACGAGAGTAGGGCCACCAGGCCCCGTCCACGACCGCTCGCCGATCCAGCTCCGGGTGGAGACTGAGTCGTAGCGCGGAATCGACCTGCGGCATCGCAGCGGAGGTGGAGCTGAGCGGCGCGAGTGGAGAAAGAATCGTCGGCGTCATGGTCGCCTCGCCTGTCCGGGCCCTTTCGAGGGGCCGGTGGTGATTCGCCGGGGGCGACGCAGACTTGAATGCCAACGCTCGAAAAGTCCTCGGTAGCTATATTCTACCTCGCAATTCCCGGATTTCCCAATTCCGGAATTAGGCCGGACAGGTGGCTCCGAGAACACAAGCCGCTCCGGCCCCCGCCGTCCCGGCCGACTGCACCGCCGCGCTGGAACGCGCCCCCTCACCGATTCCCCACGACCCCGACCAAACCCCACACATCCTGCGTCACGCCTTCACCACCCACCTCATCTACGACGGCATGGACCCCGTCCTGGAGGGCCGAACCGAACCCGGCCCCTGCCCTCGACCTGGGAGTACGGAGATGAGCACGATTGTGGGATCCCGCCTCGGGGAACATCTGTAGAGCGGCCACCGGAGGAATCAATCTTGAATGGTGAAGCACGCCGGTGAGGGGTGGTCGCCGGGCTCCTTCACCGTCCTGGCGAATCAGTAAGAGGCGGTCGCCAGCACATGAACATGCCCTGGTCGCGCAGGGCAGGGTGACGCGGTCGTGGGGAGGCTCCGATCGGGGCGTAGACAGCGTGGGACGGCATGCTGCACATGGCGTCATAGGCAGTTCCGGCGGCTTACAGCTCGCGTTGCGCGGAGGCGGTGATCGGCTCAGGTGCAGGAAGCAGGTGCAGGAAAGAGGGGGTAGAGCCGGCCATGGACGAGGGGATCGTGAACCGGTCGGAGGGTTTCGGTGAGCGCCTGCTCGGCCTGCTGGACAGGGCACGGCTGATGCCCCCGCAGCTGATCGCCCCGCTGATCGCGGAGGAAGTGGCCAGAGTTGGCGGCCGTGACGTCTCCATCCTGCTCCAGGACTACGCGCAAGAGCTGCTGGTGCCGCTTTCGGGCAGGAAACTGCACGTTGGTCAGCCGGTGCCGATGACCGACTCCCCCGCCGGCCGGGCCTTCGTGAGTGCGGAGGTCGTCGAGGTATCGCAGCCCCGTGGCGTACGCATGTATCTGCCGCTGCTGGACGGTGGCGATCAGGTAGGTGTGATGGCCCTGACCTTGGATGCCGTCACCGACGACGACCGGCGCCTGCTGCGCCGACTCGCCGGCCTGGTCGCCGACATGCTGGTCACCAAGAACGCCTACACCGACCAGTTCTTCCTGACCCGGCGCCGGGAACCGATGAGCGTGTCCGCGGAGATCCAATGGAGCCTGCTGCCGCCGCTGTCGATGTCCGTGCCGCAGGTCGAGGTGGCCGGCATCCTGGAGCCCGCCTACCGCGTCGCGGGCGACAGCTTCGACTATGCCCTGAACGACAACATCCTGCACGTGGCCGTGATCGACGCCATGGGCCACGGCCTGGACGCGGCCTCGATGGCGACCATCGCCATCGGCGCCTATCGGCATGCCCGGCGCGAGTTCATCAGCCTGGCCGAGAAGTACGCATTCATGGACGATGCCATATCCCAGCAGTTCGGGCCCGACCACTTCGTCACGGCGCAGTTGATGCAGGTGAACATCACCACCGGTGAGCTGGAGCTGGTCAACGCGGGTCACCCGGCGCCGCTGCTGATCCGCGGTGGCCAGGTCGCGCGCACGCTGGAGAGCGCGACGACGTTGCCCGTCGGCTTCGGCGGCGAGGAGCCCCGAATCGCGGAGCATAAGCTGCAGCGGGGAGACCGGGTGCTGTGCTACACCGACGGCATCATCGAGGAGCACGTCGCCGGCGGGGAGTTGTTCGGCGAGGAACGCCTCATCCGCTGTGTCAAGCGTGTGGGGGGAGAGCCGTCGGAGGGAGTACGGGCGGACCTGCGCCGGCTCTCCCACACGCTGAAGCGGGAACGAGGCGGGCGTACCAGCGACGACGCCACCCTTTTCATGATCGAGTGGCACGGGGGCGCCGCCGACCACCTCGCGGTCATTGACTGAGCGCACCGACGTCGACCGAGTCCTGTACCGCTTCAAAAGTCGTCGCAGGGGGCTTGACCTGCAGATCGACCTGAGGTGCTGGCTCAGGCAAGATCGGTTCTTGTGTCTCTTCGTCTCCTCTACCTGATCGTGATCCGGGTGTTCGGCTGGCTGGTGCTGCTGGGCCGCAGCGAGGCAGTCAAGGACGTCGAGATCATGATGCTTCGGCATGAAGTGGCGGTACTACGGCGTCAGGTCGTCCGGCCAAAGCCGGGCTGGGCCGATCGAGCGGTCCTGGCCGCTCTGGCGCGGCTCTTATCGCCTGGACTGCGTGCTCACCGGCTGGTCACGCCGGGCACGCTGCTAGCCTGGCATCGCCGACTCGTCCGACGCCGATGGACGCATTCAAGACGGTCCGGCCGGCCTGTGCGGTGCCAAAACTCGTCCATGGCGTCTGACCGGGCCTTTTATCCTCAGCACTCGTGTTCCTACGCCTGCTGTATCTGCTGATGGTCCGGTTGTTCGGCTGGTTGACGCTTCTCTCGCGGGGCGACACCTCCAAGAACTAGAGATCTTGGTGCTACGTCATGAGGTCGCAGTCCTGCGTCGTCAAGTCTCCCGCCCGCAACCGGACTGGGCCGACCGGGCGCTGCCGGCCGCACTGGCGCGACTGCTCCCCATACGGCTTCGCCTCCATCGGATCGTGACGCCGGGCACCTTGCCGGCCTGGCACCGCCGCCTGGTCAGCCAAACGCTGAACCTACCCGAACACAGCCGGACGTCCACTGATACCGGACGAGCTGCGTGATTTGGCGATAAGGCTGGCCAGAGAGAATCCCCGATGGGGGCACCGGCGGATCCAAGGCGAACTGCTCGGCCTCGGCCATCGAATCGGGGAGGGCACCATCCGCCGGATCCTCGCCGCGGCCGGCCTCGATCCAGCGCCACGCCAGGCGTCACCGACCTGGCGACAGTTCCTTACTTCGCAAGCCTCCGGCATCTTGGCCTGCGACTTCCTGCACGTCGACACCGTGTTCCTCAAACGACTGTACGTCTTCTTCGTCATGGAGATCGAGACACGGCGTGTACACCTGCTGGGCGTCACCTCCAACCCGACGGGCGCATGGACGACCCAGCAAGCCCGGAACCCGCTGATGAACCTGGGTGAACGCGCCGACGCCTTCAGATTTCTTGTCCGAGACCGTGACGGCAAGTTCCCCGCATCTTCGATGAGACGTTCACCGCCGCCAGCATGCGGGTCATCAAGACGCCCGTCCGGTCCCCACGAGCGAACGCGTTCGCCGAACGATTCGTGGGAACACTACGCCGAGAGTGCCTCGATCACCTGCTCATCCATGGCGAGCGGCACCTGCGCAAGGTCCTGACCGAGTACGAACACCATTTCAACCATCATCGCCCGCATCAGGGCCGCACCCTCCGCCCTCCGCTGCACGACCCCAGCGAAGTGATCGACGTAGCCACCCCGATCCACCGCCGGAGGACCGTCACCGGGCTGATCAGCGAGTACCGCAGAGCAGCCTGACCGTCC
>NZ_JBFAOV010000074.1:0-19881 GCF_040675375.1 Nonomuraea sp. NPDC049607 | reverse complement strand
GCCAGCGCCGCAAAGGTCTCCCGCCAGGCTCGTCCGAAATGGAGGGTGTGGTGGGGCGGGCCGCACAGCGGGCGGGCCCGGCCCCCCTGCACCACCCGGCCGGGCCGGGGGGGGGGGGGGCGGGCCGCGCCGAGCTGCACGGGCGTGCCGCTTCCCCGGGCCACGAAACCCGCGTCCACCAGGCCGATCAGGGCGATGAACAGGCCGATCCCGACGCTGATCGCGTGCTTGAGCGCCAGCGGGATCGCGTTCATGATCAGGGTGCGCAGCCCGGTCACGGCCAGCACGATGATGACCGCGCCCTCCAGCACGACCAGGCCCATCGCCTGCGGCCAGGTCATGTGCGGCGCGGCCTGGTAGGCGACCACCGCGTTCAGCCCGAGCCCGGCGGCCAGGGCGAAGGGCGCGTTGCCGACGAACGCCATGAGCAGGGTGGAGATCGCGGCCGCCAGCGCGGTCGAGGTGGTCAGCTCGGCGATGGACAGCCGGGCGCCGGTGACGTCCTTGGCGCCGGCCAGGATGATCGGGTTGAGCAGGATGATGTAGGCCATCGCCATGAAGGTGGTCAGGCCGCCGCGGACCTCGCGTCCGACGGTCGTCCCCCGCCCGGTCAGCTCGAAGAGTCTGTCGAGCACCACGCAGTCCCCCTCATCATGATCGAGGGGAGTGCGGGTCACCTACCCGGCGGGGGACATGATCACGCTTTCTCGTGCCGCCCGTGGCCGACCAGGCCGACGAACTCCTCCAGCCCGATCCGGCCGTCGCCGTCGGTGTCGGCGGCCTTGATGAACGCCTCGATCTCCTCCTCGGACGCGCCGTGCACCCCCAGCGCCTCGTTGGCCTGCCTGATCTCGGCCGCGGTCAGCAGACCGTCGCCGTCGGTGTCGAAGCGACTGAACTCCGCCTCGGCGGCTTCACGACCGCTCGCCATCGGATACCTCCCCGTGATTGGACAAGGCGATATCTTCCGGCCTGACCGGAACGCGAGTCAACCGGAGCCCGGTGGCGGCGCGTACGGCGGCGACGACGGCCGGGGTGGAGGAGAGCGTGGGCGGCTCGCCGGCGCCGCGGAGGCCGTACGGCGCGGACGGGTCTGGATTTTCCAGGATTTTCAGCTGCATGGGCGGCATGTCGAGCATGGTGGGGATCAGGTAGTCGGTGAACGACGGGTTCAGCACCCGGCCCTCACGTACCTGGATCTCCTCCATGAGCGCCAGCCCGAGACCCTGCGCCGTGCCGCCGTGGATCTGGCCCTCCAGCGCCTGCGGGTTCATGATCCGGCCCACGTCCTGCACCGCGGCCAGCTCCACGACCTTGACCAGCCCCAGCTCGGTGTCCACGTCCACCACCGCGCGGTGCACGCACAGCGCGAGCTGCGTGTGCGAGTCGCCCTGCCCGGTCACCGGGTCCATCGGGTACGTGGGCCGGTGCCGGTACTCGCGGATCTCCTCGATCGGCCCGAACCTGGCCAGCGCCTCCCGCGGCGGCAGCCCCTTGAACCGCTCGCGCACCGCCTCGCAGGCCGCCTTCACCGCACCACCCGTCACGTACGACTGCCGCGAGGCCGACGACGAGCCCGCCGAGCCCACGGAGGTGTCGGCGGTCGCCACGGTCACGTCCTCGATGCCCAGCTCGGTACGCGCGATCTGGCCCTGGACGGTCACCAGCCCCTGGCCCATCTCGGCCGCGGCGGTGTGCACGGTGACCCGCGGCTCGCCGCCCACCAGCTCGGCCCGCACCCTGGCCGTGGAGTAGTCGTCGAAGCCCTCGGAGAAGCAGATGTTCTTGAGGCCGACGCCGTAGCCGACGCCGCGCCGCACCGATTCGCCGTGCGTGGTCTGGGAGACGCCGCCCGGCAGCGTCCGCAGATCCGCCTCCGTACGGGCGGCGGGCATCGGCATGGCCTCCAGCTCGCGCAACATGGCGGCCAGCGGCGCGGGGGAGTCGATCACCTGGCCCGTGGCCAGCGCCGAGCCCTGGGAGACGGCGTTGCGCACCCGGATCTCGACCGGCGACAGGCCGCACGCCTCGGCCAGCCGGTCCATCTGCGACTCGTAGGCGAAGCACGCCTGCACCGCCCCGAACCCGCGCATCGCCCCGCACGGCGGGTTGTTGGTGTAGACGCCCACCGCGTCGATCCACACGTTCGGCACCTCGTACGGCCCCGCCCCCAGCGACGCCGCGTTGCCGACCACGGCGGGGGAGGAGGAGCAGTACGCGCCGCCGTCCAGCAGGATGTCGGCCTTGACGTAGACGAGCCGGCCGTCGCGGGTCGCGCCGTGCTCGTAGCGCATCCGGGCCGGATGGCGGTGCACGTGGCCGAAGAACGACTCCTCACGGCCATAGACGATCTTGACAGGGCGGTTCAGGCGCAGGGCCAGCATGCACGCGTGCACCTGCATCGACAGGTCCTCGCGGGCCCCGAACGCGCCGCCGACGCCCGACAGCGTCAGCCGTACCTTCTCCGGCGGCAGGCCCAGGCAGGGGGCGAGCTGGTCGCGGTCCACGTGCAGCCATTGGGTGGCGATGAACAGGTCCACGCCGCCGTCCTCGGCCGGGACCGCGAGCCCCGACTCCGGGCCGAGGAACGCCTGGTCCTGCATGCCGACCTCGTACTCGCCGGTGACGACGACCTCCGCCTCGAACGTGTCGCCCTTGCGCACCGGCTGGCGTCTGACGTACTCGCGGGACTCGCGCGGGTCGGTCACCGCCGGGCGCGGCTCATAGGCGACGACGATGGCCTCCGCCGCCCTGCGCGCGGTCTCCGGATGCTCGGCGGCCACCAGCGCCACGGGCTCGCCCTGGTGCCGGACCTGGTCGATGGCCAGCACGGGCTGGTCCTTGTGGTCGAGCCCGTAGAACTTCTCGCCGGGCACGTCCTCGTGCGTCAGGACGGCCAGCACGCCGGGGATCCGCAGCGCCGGGCCCACGTCGATCGAGCGGATCCAGGCCGAGGGGTGCGGGCTGCGCAGCGTCACGCCCCACACCATGCCGTCGAGCCACAGGTCGGAGGAGTAGGCGAACTCGCCGGTCACCTTCAGCGCCGCGTCCGGCCGCCGCGCGCTCGTGCCGACCCCCTCGGACCCGCCGACGCCTTCGGACCTGGTGGAGTGGACCGTCTCCGTCATCCTCCGAGTAGAGCACCGGCCCGGCCCGCCCTCCTATGCCCATGACGTGAAATCCCGGTCATCCCTTGACACAACGGCCTTGTATATTCCTCCAAGTGCGCATCAGTGACCTGCTGGCGATCGACGAGCTGGGTCTGAGGCTGCTGTCCGGCGACCCGGAGCGCGAGTTCGGCATGGTTCACATCACCGACCTGCCCGAGCCGGGGCGCTACCTGTCCGGCGGCGAGCTGGTGCTGACCGGGCTGATGTGGCGCGACACCGCCGCCGACTCCGCCCGCTTCGTGGCCGCCCTGGTCGAGGCCGGGGTGTCCGCCCTGGGCGCGGGCGCGGCCCGGCTCGGGCACGTGCCCGCCGACCTGGTCACGGCCTGCCGGCGGGCCGGGCTGCCGCTGGTCGAGGTGCCGGTCGAGGTCTCCTTCCGTACGCTGGCCGAGCTGGTCGCGCCCCGGTTGTCCGGCGACGCCCGCGACGCACTCGGACGCCACCGCAGGCTCGTGGCGGCCCTGGCCGAGGGCGCCGACCTGCGCGGGCTGTTCGAGCTGACCGCCGCCGAGCTGGGCGTCACCGGCGCCGTCCTGTCCGCGTCCGGCGAGGTGGTCGTCGGTACGGCCGCCGATCCCGTGGGGCTGGCCAGGGCGTACCTGGCCGCGTCCCGGCTGCCCGCGTTCGCCGGCGGCGCGACGCTCTTCGCCGTCGGCCGCGGGCACCGGGCGGCCGGCTGGGTCCTGGCCTGCGACGGCGACCTGCTCGGCCGCGCCGACCTCGGCTACGAGCTGGCCGCCTGCGTGGCCCTCGAACGCGGCCGCCTGGAGGAGGGCCGCCGGGTCGAGCGCCGCCTGGCCGGGCAGCTCGTGGCGGCCGCCCTGGCCGAGTCCGACGTGGCCGAGCTCAACGCCCGGCTGCGCACCTGCGGGATCGGCGCGGACGAGCCGTACGCGGTGGTCAGCGCCACCGCGCCGCGCCCGGGGGCGGCGCGCGGCCCGTCCCCGGCGGTGCTCGGCGGCCGGATCGTGGAGGAACTGCTCGCCCGCGAAACCGTGGCCGCCCCCGCCGCGGGTGTGCCGGCGGGCAGCGGTGACGCGGGGGCCGACGGTGGGGCGGTGGCCGTGGTGGCGTTGCGGGGCAGGACCGCCGGGGAGCTGGCCACGCGGTTACGGGCCGGGGCCGCCGTGCTGGCCGCGCTGCCCGGCACCCGCCTGAGCGTCGGCCTGAGCGGCGCGCTGACCGGCGCCGCCGCGCTCAAGGGCGGCGTGGAGGAGGCCGGGCACGCCATGCGGCTGGCCGAGGCCCGCGACGGCGGCGTGGTCACCAGCGACGAGATCTACACCCACGCGCTGCTCCTGGCCACCGTGCCCGGCGACGTGCGCCGCTCCTTCGCCGACCGGCTGCTGTCCCCGCTGCTGGCCTACGACCGCCGCCACCAGTCCTGCCTCGTACGCACGCTCGACGTCTTCCTCGACTGCTCGGGCTCCTGGAACGCCTGCGCCGAACGGCTCCACGTGCACGTCAACACGGTCCGGTACCGCGTCCGCAGGATCGAGGAGCTGACCGGCAGGGACCTGTCGGCGATGTCCGACCGCGTCGACTTCTTCCTCGCCCTGCGCGACACCACCCCACCCCGCTGACCTCACGCCTCCCGCTCCGCCGCGCCCATCGCCTCCCGCACGGCCGCCAGCTCGGCCTCGGCCTGCCGCTGCCACAGGGTGTTGCCCCAGGAGTCCGCGTCGGCCACCGCGCCGGTCGCGTGGGACAGCGCCTCCTCCAGCCGGCCGAGCATCCTGCAGGCCCTCGACATGGTGATGAAACGCTCGACCATGAACCGGTACCCGGTCCTTTCGAGCAGCTTCATCGCCCCGCTCATGTGCTCCAGGGAGAGCTCGGGGTCGCCCAGGTCGAGCACGACCTGCGAGAGGATGGCCCGCGCGTGAGCCTCATGCGTCGTGTCGCCGCTCTCGCGCGCCGCGGCCAGGGCCCGCTCCAGAGGGTCCCGCGCCCGCGCGGGGTGACCCATGCCCTGATGGATCGTCCCGAGCATGAGGCAGGCGAAGCGGACGCCGACCGGGGAGCCGATGCTCGTGGCGACCGCGAGCTGCTGTTCTGCGTGGGGCAACGCCTGTTCGTAGAGCTGCTTGGCGACGTAGGCGTTCGACAGGTTCCCCAGCACCCGCATCTGCCCGAAGCCGTCGCCGAGCCGCGTCGCGATGGCCAGCTCGGCCTCCAGGTGGGGGATCCCCTCCTCAGGACGCCCCGTCAGACGCAGCCCGTTGGCGACGTGGCCATGGGCGATCTGCGCGCCGGCGTCGTCGCCCAGCCGTTCGCACACCCGCAGCGCCATGGTGTTGAGCGTGAGCATGTCGTGGCCGTCGTGCACCCGCTGCTGGTGCCACAGGAGCGCGAAGGCCAGCGTCACGCCCAGCTCCGCGATCTCGTCGTCGGCCGAGCCCAGCGCCTGGACGGCCGCCGCGTTCAGGACGTGCGCCTCCTGGAGCAACCAGCCCTGCGCCTCCTCGGCGGTCGAGAACTCGTGCGCCGGGCCGTCCACGTGCCGGGCGAGCTGCACCCGATGCGGGTCGACGACGACGCTGGCCAGCCGCGCGGACGCGGCGAAGTAGGCCAGCGCCCGCATGACGGGCGGTTTCCAGTCCTCGGGGCGCAGCTCGCCGGCGAAGAGCCTGACGAGGTCGTGCAACTGGTACCGGCCCGGTTCGGACTCCTCGACCAGGTGCGCGTCGGCCAGCCGGTCGAGCGCCCGCCGCGCCTCCTCCACCGCTGTGCCGAGCAGCGTCGCCGCCACCTCCAGGGTGACGTCCGGCACGTTCAGCAGGCTCAGCAGCGGCAGGGCGTCCGCGGCCAGCCGGTCGAGGGGACGCGGGCTCGTCGCCAGCCCGGTGTGGCTGCCGCTGAGGCTGGAACGGACGGCCAGGTCGCCGGCGGTCAGCTCACGCAGCCGGTCGCGTTCGTCCGTCAGCCGCGAGGCCAGCGTGCCCACGGTCCACTCGGGGTGGTCGGCCAGGCGCGCGCCCGCGATCCGCAGCGCGAGCGGGAGGCCGTCGCACAGGCCCACCAGGGCGGCGGTGTGGCCGGCGTCGGCCGACACCCGCTCGTCGCCGGCCAGGGTGGACAGCATGGCCGCGGCCTCGGGCCCGGGCAGCGGACGGAGCCGCAGCTGCACGCAGTCGTCGCCCGCCGTGAAGGACTCCCTGCTGGTCACGAGCACCGTCACGCCCAGCGGCGTGCCGAGGAACGGCCTGATCTGCGCCAGGCCGGCCGCGTCGTCCAGGAGCACCAGCAGCTTCCTGCCGTGCAGCCTGCTGCGCCACATCGCCGCCGCCTCGTCCACGTCGACGGGGATGTCCGCGTTCGAGGCGCCGATCCCGCGCAGCAGCCGTGCGGCGATCTCGTGCGCCGGCATCGGCGCGACGCCCGGCGTGCCGCCGCGCAGGCCGATGGCGAGCTGCCCGTCCGGGAACCGGTCCTCGACCATATGCCCCACGTGCACGGCGAGCGCCGACTTGCCCACCCCCGGCGGCCCGGAGACGGCGACGACGGGATGGGGCGGCCCGTCCTGCGGCGCCAGCAGCGACCTCAGCCGGGCCACCTCCTGGGACCGGCCGACGAACCCGATGAGATCGCGCGGCAACTGCCGGGGCACGGCGGGACGGGCGGACGGGGGCTCCTCGTCGCCGCCGGACAGGACCAGCCTGTGCGCCGCGCGCAGACCTTCGCCGGGCAGGACGCCGAGCTCTTCGTCCAGGGTGCGCCTGGCCCTCTCGTAGGCCAGCAGCGCGTCCGCCTGGCGGTCGGCGCCGTGCAGGGCCAGGACGAGCAGTTCGTGCAGGTGCTCCCGCAGCGGATGGCGTGCGACCAGCTCTCGTAGACCGATGACGGCCTCGCGGTGCCGCGCGAGCCGGAGCAGGGTCTCGGCGCGGGCCTCGGAGGCGCTCAGGGACAGCTCCTCCAGCCGGGCGCGCTCGGCCTCGGCGAAGGGACCGGCCAGGCCGCTCAGGGCCACGCCGTGCCACAGGGCCAGCGCCTGGTCCAGCACGCGCAGGGCGTCCTCGCCGCGGGCGGCGCCGAGGAGGCGCGCCTCGTCCAGCAGCTCTGTGAACAGGCAGGAGTCCACCTGGCGCGGAGAGAGCAGGAGCCGGTATCCGCCGGACTCCCCGACGAGGACCGTCGAACGCCGGCCGGGCTCGCGCCCCGGTTCCAGCGCCCGCCGCAGCCCCGCCACGTACGTGTAGACGCTCTGCTCGGCGCTGGCGGGCGGACGCTCGCCCCACAGGCCCTCCAGGAACTGCCTCATCGTGACGACCCGGCCCGGGGGAGAGGCCAGCATCGCGAGGACCGCGCGCTGCCGCGCGGGCCCGAGGTCGGCCTGCTCGCCGTCGAGCACAGCGGTCACCGGGCCGAGCAGGCGGATGCCGATGCCGTCGGTCATCGGCACCTCGCGAGGGCCTCGTGCACGGCGGCCTGCTCTTCCCTGGCCTCCGTCTCCCACTCCGCCAGCCCGTCGGCCCCGGCCACCGCCTCGGTGACGTGGGCCAGCGCCAGGTCGAGCTCGCCCATGGCCCGGTACGTGCGCGACAGCCCGACCAGGTCGCGCAGCCGTCCCACCCGGTAGCCGGCCCGCTCGATCAGCTCCAGGGCGATGAGGTAGTGGGGCAGGGCGTGCTCCGGCTCGCCCCGGCCGAGGTGCACCCCGCCGAGGACCGCGCGCAGCTGCGCCTGGTGCGTCCGGTCGCCCACCTCTTCGGCCTCGGCCAAAGCCTGGGTGAGGATCTTGTGGGCCTCCTCCGCCCGGCCGCGGGCCTGGTGGGCCTCGCCGATGACGAGCATGGCGTACCGGGCGCCCACCCGCGCGCCGATGAGGTCGGCGATCGCGAGCTGCTGTTCGGCCAGGACGATCGCCTGCTCGTACTGGCCGTCGTTGACGTACGTGTTGGCGAGGTTGCCCAGCGCGCGCTGCTCGGAGAAGGCGTCGCCGAGCCGTCTGGCCAGGGCCAGTTCGGCCCGCAGGTGCTCGACGGCCTCCTCGTGCCGCCCCCGCATGCGCAGGGTGTTGGCGAGCAGGCCCCGGGTGTGCATCATGCCCTCCAGGTCGCCGAGCCGTTCGCACACCTCCAGCGCCGCCGAGCTGAGCTCGATCATCTCCCGCGTCCGAAAGCTCCGCTGGCAGGGCCATTCCAGGGCGAGGGTGAGCGCGACCCCCATCGCGGCGATGTCGTCGTCCTGGGCGGCGAGCGCCTGGCGGGCCGCGGCCTCCAGCACGCCCTCCTCCTCCTGCAACCAGGCCGTCGCCTCCTCCTGACCGGCGACCAGGTGCGCGGCCGCCTCGGGAGCCGGGCCGCGCAGCACGCGGTGCGGGTCCATGACACTGCCGGCCAGCCGGGCGGAGGCCGCGTAGTACGCGACCGCCCGCAGCACCGGCTTCTTGGAGTCGGGGGGACGCAGCTCGCCCGCGAACAGGCGGACGAGGTCGTGGAGCTGGTAGTGGCCCGGCCGGGGACGGTCCAGCAGGTGCGCGTCGGTCAGCCGCTCCAGGGCCAGGTCGGCGTCGGCGGGATCGGCGTCGAGCAGCGCGGCGGCGGCCTCGGCGGTGATCTCCGGCACGTGCAGCAGGCCCAGCAGGGACAGCGTGCGGGCGGCCAGCCGGTCGAGGGGGCGCGGGCTGCGTTCGAGCGCGGTGAGGCTCGCCGCCAGACCGGCGCGGACGGCCAGGTCGCCGGCCACGAGCTCGTGCAGCCGCCGCCGTTCGTCGCCCAGCCGGCCGGCCATCGTGGCGACGGTCCAGTCGGGGCGGCTGGCCAGGCGGGCCCCCGCGATGCGCAGCGCCAGCGGCAGGCCCTCGCAGAGCCGTACGAGCTCGGCGGTGTCGTCCGCGCCGGCCCGCACGCGCTCCTCGCCGGCCAGCCCGGCCAGCATCGCGGCCGACTCGGCCTGGGACATCCGGCCGAGTTCGAGCTGGTAGGAGTCCTCGCCCCAGGTCATGCTCTCGCGGCCGGTCACCAGCAGCGCGGTGCCGAAGGGGGTGGACAGCAGCGGGCGGATCTGCGCCAGGTCGGCGGCGTCGTCCAGCAGGACGAGGATCCGGCGGCCGTGCAGGAGGCTGCGCCACATCGCCGCCGCCTCGTCCAGGTCGGCGGGTACGGCGTCGGCCGCCACCCCCAGCCCCCGCAGGAACCGGCCGAGCACGTCGAGCGCGGTCAGCGCGGGCAGCTCCGGCGTCGCGCCGCGGCAGTTGACGAACAGCTGGCCGTCGGGGAAACGGTCCTGCACCAGGTGGGCGGCCTGGGAGGCCAGCGCCGACTTCCCGACGCCCGGCGGCCCTGAGACGATCACCAGCGGCGTCGGCGGACGCCCTTCGCCCGGGGCCAGCCGCCTCTCCAGCTCCTCCAGCTCGCGCGAGCGGCCCACGAACCCGGCCAGGTGGCGCGGGAGCTGGTGCGGCACGCCGTCACCGGGCCAGGGCCAGGACTCCCCGCGCAGCACCAGTTGGTGACACTTGCGTAACCCCTCGCCCGGCGTCAGGCCCAGCTCCTCCAGGAGCAGGACCCGGCCCTCGTCGTAGACCTCCAGCGCCTCGGCCTGACGGCCCGACCGGTAGAGGGCCAGCATGAGCAGCTCGCGGGCGCGTTCGCGTAACGGATGGCGGACGGTCAGGTCGCGCAGGTCGTCGGTGATCTCGTGGTGGCGGCCCAGATGTAACAGGCTCTCGTAGCGCTGCTCCAGCGCGGTCAGGCGTAACAGCTCCAAGCGGGAGCGCTCCCGCTCGGCGAACGGGCCGGTCAGGCCGCTCAGCGCGGTGCCGCGCCACATCGCCAGGGCCTCGTCCAGGATCTGCACCGCCCGGCGGTCGTCGCCGTCGCGCCGGCACAGCAGGGCGTCGTCGAGCCGCGCGGCGAAGCGGAGGGAGTCGACCTGTCCGGGCTTGATGTCGAAGACGTATCCCGCGTCGGTGCCCGCCAGCAGCCGCGACGGTGCCCGCCGCCCGCGGTCGGGCTCGAAGGCGCGGCGCAGGCCGGCGACATAGGTGTAGACGCTCTGCTCGGCGTTGCGCGGCGGTTCGTCGCCCCACACCTCGTCGACGAGCCGCCTCATCGGGACGGGCCGGGCGGCGGCCGAGGCGAGGACGGCCAGGGCGGCGCGCTGTCGGGCCGGGCCGAGATCGAGGGGCTGGAACGCGCGTTCGGCGCGCACGGTGCCGAGAAGGCGAATGTAGATGTCGTCGCTCACGCGTCCTCCCCGCTTGGGCCCCACGCCCCCCTTAACAGGGCAGCGTAATCACATTTGACGGGCGGTAAAGCGGATGGGCGACTGTAGATCAAATGTAGACGGCGTCCGGTAGGCTCGCCGCCAGATGCCGGAAGAGGGGGCACATCCAGGAGTTTCGGGGGCCGGGTTGCCCCCTGTTTGCCGGTGAGTACACGCCTACGGGCCAGGTGCGGTTCTGAGCCCAGACGTACCCTGTACCCCCTCTTGCGGATTGTGTCAGCAGCAGTCCTGGTCGTCCTGGAACGAAGTGAGGGCAGACGTCGAAGCCTGTGCGGCCGTAACATTGCCTCCAACAGTCACCAAGGCGACAACCACGGTGACTAGCGCCGACAGGGCAATACGCATGCGCATGGGGGGTTCTCCCTCGCCTATGTGGGGTTGCTCGGACCTCATCCTCTCAGGGAGCAACGACTGTGACCACTTCTGACCTGGTCGGACTCCGCATCAAGACCGTTCGGCGGCAACGTGGCCTGTCCCAGGCCCAGTTGGCGCACCCAGAGTTGTCGGACAGCTACGTCTCCTTGATCGAGAGTGGCAAGCGTACCCCGACCCCCGCGGTCCTGGAGCTGCTGGCGCAGAAACTGGACTGCTCGCTGTCCTATCTGATCAACGGCGTGACCGCCGAGCAGATGGAGGACATCGAGCTGGCCCTCGGCTACGCGCGCCTGGCGCTGGAGAACGGTGAGATCTCCGAGGCCCGCACCCGCTACACCGAGCTGCTGGCGAACAACAACCTGACAGGCTTGACGGCCCTCCGTCAAGAGACCGAGTTCGGGCTCGCGTTCGCCACCCACGCCAGCGGCGACTTCGACGGCGCGATCGCCATCCTGCTCCGGCTGTCGGAGGAGGAGGTGTCCTCCGACCGCCGCATCGAGATCGCCACGAGCCTGTGCCGGGCCTACCGGGAGAGCGAGCGGCTCACCGAGGCGGTCGAGGTCGCCGAGCAGATGCTGAGCAGCAGCACCCGGCCCGCGTGGAACGATCTGCTGGTCGAGCTGGGCGCCGGGTTGCTCGCGGCGTACCGGGAGCGCGGCGACCTGCTGCGCGCCCGGCAGTTCGCCGCGGAGCTGCTCAACGCCGCCGACGCCCTCGGCACCCCCCGCTCCGTCGTGGCGGCCAACTGGCAGGCCTCCAACACCGCCTCCGCCACCGGGCACGCCGAGGAGGCGCTGTCCTTCGCCGAGCGGGCCATGGCCGTGCAGCTGGAGACCGGGCAGCCGGGCAGCGTCGCCAGGATGCGGCTCGCGCTGGCCCGCAAGCGGCTGCTGGCCCGTCCCGAAGAGGCCGCGGCCGTGCGCGACGTGCTGCGCGGAGCGGTCGTGGAGTTCGAGCAGACCGCCACCAGCACCGTCGAACGGGCGCGGGTCCTCGTGGAGCTGGCCCGTGCCGAGTGCGTGACCGGCGACCTCGGCGACTCCGTGGAGCACGCGAGCAGGGGCCGGGCGCTGCTGCCCAACACCGGCATGGCGCTCAGGGCCGAGGCGGACCTCCTGCTCGGCTGGGTCTACGGCTCGGTCGGCCGGATGGACCAGGCCGAACGGCACCTGTCCTCCGTACGGGAGTCGCTGGCGCCGTTGCCCGAGTCGCGCCGGTCGGCCTCCACCTGGTACGCCACCGCCGAGACGATGGAGAAACTGGGCGACTCCGACGGCGCCGTCGACGCCTACCAGCGGGCACTCGCCTGCGCGGGTCTATAGCGAGGTCAGGACCGGGCGGTGGCGTCGGTAGCCTTGGTGATGCCATGAAGAGTTCCCCGCTCGCGGCACTCACCGCGATTCTCGCCGCCCTGTTCGTGCTCGGCACCGCCACGCCGGCGCTGGCCCACGACTCACTCAAGACCAGCGACCCGGCCAAGGGCGCCAAGGTCGAGGCTCTCGACGAGGTCAGGCTGGAGTTCACCGCCAAGGTGCGCATGCCGTTCGTCATCGTCCGGGGCGCGGGCGAGGCCGTCTTCCAGGAGGGCAAGCCGGAGCTCGACGGCGCGGTGGTGCGGCAGTCGGTCAAGGGGCCGCTGCCGGACGGGAAGTACACCATCGCCTACCGGGTCGTCTCCTCCGACGGGCACCCGCTGGAGGGCGAGATCCCCTTCACGGTCGAGGGGGCCCCGGCGCCCTCCCCGAGCGCGTCGGCCACCGATGCGAGCACCGATTCGAGTACGGCCGCGCCCTCCACCGCCGCCCCCGCGCCCTCCACCGCCGCGGCGGCCGCACCGGCGGCCGAGGCCGACCAGGCGGCGGCCACGCAGCAGGGCGGCTTCCCGACCTGGCTGGTCATCGTGATCGGCGCACTGGTCGGCATCGGCATCGGGTTCCTGTTCAGCGCGCGGAAGAAGAAGCCATGAGCAGAACGGCGCGTCTCGCGCTCGCGGGTGCGGTCGCCGCGGTCGCCGCCCTGGTGATCGGCATGATCGCCGGAGGCCGGGCCTTCCCCCGGATCATCCCCGGGCTGCCCGACGCCGGGGCGGTGGTCAGGTGGGGCCTGCCGCTGTCCAAGCTGCTGATGGACGTCACCGGCGTGCTCACCGTCGGCCTGCTGCTGACGGCCGCCCTGCTGCTGCCCAACGACAAGGGCATGCTCGGCAAGCCGGGCCTCCTCTACGTCAAGGCCGCGTCCTGGACGGCGCTCGCCTGGGCCGGGTCGGCGTTCCTGGCCATCGTGTTCTCCACGGCCGACTCCTGGGGCCGTACGGTCCCGCAGATCCTCAACAGGGAATACCTGACCAGCACCGCCACCCAGACCACCCAGGGCGTGGCGCTCACGCTGGTGGTGCTGTTCGGGGTGGCCATCGCGCTGTTCTCGCGCGGCGCGATCACCGCCGGGGCCGCGGCCGGCCTGCTGGTGTTCGCGCTGGTGACGATGTTGCCTGCGCCGCTGACCGGCCACACCTCCTCCTCGCCCAACCACGACCTGGCCACCTCGGCGGTGTCGCTGCACCTGCTCGCGCTCGCCCTGTGGGTGGGCGGCCTGGTCGTGCTGGCCGCGCACGCGGTGCGCGGGCAGCCGCAGCTCACCGTGGCCGCCGCCCGGTTCTCCGCGATGGCGCTGTGGTGCTTCGTCGCGGTCGGCCTGTCCGGCGTGTTCAGCCTGGTCGCCCGGCTCGGCGCGGTGTCCGACCTGTGGACCACCCAGTACGGCCTGCTGGCCCTCGCCAAGATCGTCGCCTTCGTGCTGCTCGGCTACGTCGGCTACTGGCACCGGCAGCGCACGCTCGTCGACCTGGAGGCCGGCCGGCCCAGGGCGTTCACCCGGCTGGCCGGCGGCGAGACGCTGCTCATGCTGGCCACCGTCGGGCTGGCCGTCGCGCTGTCGCGCACGCCGCCCCCCGAGTTCAGCGTGCCCGCCGACCGGGCCTTCGATCTGCTCGGCTTCCCCCTCCCGCCGGAGCTCACGCTCGCGAACGTGTTCTCGCTGTGGTGGTTCGACCTGTTCTTCGCGGCGGTGGCCGCCGTGCTCGCCGGGCTCTACGGCGCCGGCGTCTACCGGCTGATGCGGCGGGGCGACTCCTGGCCGTGGGGGCGCACGGCCGCCTGGTTCATCGGCATCGCGCTGCTGGTGTTCGCCACGCAGAGCGGCCTGGCCCGCTACGCCAAGGTCCTGTTCGACGTCCACATGATCGAGCACATGACGCTCTCCATGATCGTGCCGATCTTCCTGGTCCTCGGCGGCCCGGTCACGCTGGCGCTGCGGGCGATCAAGCCGGCGGCCAAGCGGGGCGACAGGGGGCCCCGGGAGTGGATCACGACCATCCTGCACAGCCGGGTGGTCAAGGTCCTGTCCCATCCGGTCGTGGCGACGGCCATCTTCGTCGCCTCCACGTACGCCCTCTACTTCACGCCGCTGTTCGAGTCGGCCATGCAGGAGCATCTGGGGCACATCTGGATGACGCTCCACTTCCTGCTCAGCGGCTCCCTGTTCTTCTGGGTGATCATCGGCGTCGACCCGGGGCCGAGCAGGCTCCCGTACGTCGGCCGGTTGCTGATGCTCTTCGTCACCATGCCCTTCCACGCCTTCTTCGGCGTCGCGCTGATGATGACCGGCTCGGTGATCGCCTCCGGCTGGTACGAGCAGCTCGGCCGTACGTGGGGCGACAACCTCCTGCAGACCCAGCAGGACGGCGGGGCCATCGCGTGGGGCTTCGGCGAGATCCCGACGTTGCTCGTGCTGCTGGCCATCGCCGCGCAGTGGTACCGCGACGACGAGCGGCAGGCCCGGCGCACCGACCGCAAGGCCGACCGGGGCGGCGCGGGCGACACCGAACTCGACTCCTACAACGCCTATCTCGCCCGCCTCAACCGCGCTGACAAGGGCGAGTAGCGGTTCGGCCACGGCACCCTATCCTCCCACCCCGGGTCTCAGGACCGCCAGGTAGCCTGTCTCACAGGGGAGATGGGCATAACCTCATCAGCTAGCGTGCGCAGCCTTGAGGGGGGATTGCGCGACGCGTGCGGGGCGCCGGAGTGGGGACCGGCGCGGGCCCGGGGTGCCGAGGAAGGCGAAACCATTGGCGGAAGAGACACGCATGCGCGGGGGGCAGAGCCTGGCCGAGGCGCTCGAAGGCCTTCTGGCGCAGTGGTCGGAGCGGACCGGGATCGCCGTCGAGACCTGGGCGCTGCCCGGGACGGACGTGCCGTCGCGGGTGTCGTCCGGCGTCATGGAGACGATGCGGGAGGCGTTGTCCAACGTCGAGCGCCACAGCCGGGCCCGCACGGTCGCGGTGGCGGTGACCACGGGCCCGAGCGGCCTGCGCCTGACCGTCAGCGACGACGGCCAGGGCTTTCCCGAGGGCGGCGCGGGGCGCGGGATCGCCCGGATGCGGGCCGCGTTCGCCGAGCTCGGCGGCAGCCTGTCGGTCAACGCCGTGCCCGGCGAGGGCACGACGGTGAGCGGGGCGATCCCCCGGCGGCCCTGACCGGCGGGAGCCGTCCAGGCAGGGCAGGTCAGGGCAGGTCAGGGCAGGTCAGGGCAGGGTCAGGATCTCGCTGCCCGTCTCGGTGACCATGATGGTGTGCTCGAACTGGGCCGTGCGCTTGCGGTCCTTGGTCACCGCGGTCCACTTGTCGGGCCAGATGTCGTAGTCGATCGTGCCCAGCGTGAGCATCGGCTCGATGGTGAACGTCATGCCCGGCACCAGCTCCACCCGCAGCGACGGGTCGTCGTAGTGGGGGACCATGAGGCCGGAGTGGAAGCTCGTGCCGATGCCGTGGCCGGTGAAGTCGCGCACGACGCCGTAGCCGAAGCGCTTGGCGTACGCCTCGATGACGCGGCCGACGACGTTGAGCTGGCGGCCGGGGGCGACCGCCCTGATGGCCCGCATCATCGCCTCGCGGGTGCGCTCGACCAGCAGGCGTGACTCCTCGTCGACCTCGCCCACCAGGTAGGTGGCGTCGGTGTCGCCGTGGACGCCGCCGATGTAGGCGGTGATGTCGACGTTGACGATGTCGCCGTCGCACAGCACGGTGTCGTCGGGGATGCCGTGGCAGATGACCTCGTTGATCGAGGTGCACAGCGACTTCGGGTAGCCCTTGTAGCCCAGCGTGCTGGGGTAGGCGCCGTGGTCGATCAGGAACTCGTGGCCGATGCGGTCGAGCTCGTCGGTGGTGACGCCGGGGGCGATGTGCCGGCCGACCTCCTCCAGGGCCTGCGCGGCGATGCGGCCGGCCACCCGCATGCACTCGATGATCTCGGGGGTCTTCACGTCGGACTCGCCGGTCGTGGGGCGCTTCTTGCCGACGTACTCCGGCCGCTCGATGTGGGCGGGGACCTTCCGGACGGGCGAGACTCGCCCGGGCTGGAGCAGTGTCGTCATGAAACACGAGTCTACGGGGCAGAATTGACCCCGTGAGCGAAGGCCAGTGGTGGTTCTGTCTCAAGCACATGCGGGTCGAGCCCGAGCAGGGCTGCCCCAACAAGGACCGGATGGGTCCCTACGCCTCGGAGCAGGAGGCGGCGGGCGCGTTGCAGCGCGCCGCCGACCGCAACAAGGCGTGGGACGAAGCCGAGCAGGAGGACGAGTGACGCCCGCCTACGGCACCACGGCGTAGGCGCGTACCGGGAAGGTGCCCATGCCCGCGATCATCGGGGGCGCGGCATGGAACCTGAAACCCTCCGCGGGCAGCGCCGACAGGCCCGTCAGGTGTTCGACCAGCGGGATCCCCGCTCCCAGCAGGATCGTGTGTGCGGGGCGTTCGCCGTGCGGCGGGGTGTCGTCGATGTTGAGCGAGTCGATGCCGACCAGTGCCGCTCCCTGCTCGGCCAGCCAGGCCGCCGACTCCGGCGCCAGGTACGGGTGGTCGCGGACGTAGGCGTCCGTGCCGAAGTGGCGGTCCCAGCCCGTGTGGATCAGCACGGCCCGGCCGCGTACGTCGAACGCGGTGTCGAGCACCACCTCCCGGCCTCCTCCCGCGGCGGGCACCAGCAGGCCGGGCAGGTCGGCCAGCCTGCTCAACGGCACCTGCGACAGGTCCTGGCCGCCCGCGTAGCGGTGGTGCGGCGTGTCGAGGTAGGTGCCGGTGTTGGCGGCCAGCGTGATGACGCCGATCTCGAACTCGGTGCCCGGGGCGTACACCTCGCGTGAGTCCTCCCTGCTCAGGTGCGTGCCCAGCGTCGGCCCCGGAACGCCGGGATAGGTGGTCATGCCCTCGGTGATGCGGTGGCTGAGTTCGACGATCATTTGGCGGCTCCCACCCGGGCGAGTTTGACGAGGGCGACCGTCCCGATGGCGGCCCAGACAAGATTCAGCCCGGTGGAGGGCCAGGCGGCGTTGTAGGCGCTGTTGACCATGAGCCCGAGCGCCCCGAGAAGGTTGATCAGCTGGTACGTCGCGCCGTCGCCGGACAGCCGTGCGGACGATACCAGGGCGTACCCGGCCAGCAGCAGGGCGGCTCCGGCCCAGCCGACGGCGTCGAGGAGGAGATCCATGGCCGATATTGTCTGGATTTTTGGGCGTAAAGCACAAATAAAGAAAGCTAAAGGTGGACGTAAGCTGACCTGCATGGATATTGATCCTCGGCGCCTGCGTGTCCTGCACGAGGTCGCCCGGCGCGGCGGCGTGATGCGCGCGGCCGAGGCCCTGTACCTGACCCCCTCCGCGGTCTCCCAGCAGCTCGCCCAGCTCGAACGCGAGGTCGGGCTGGCGCTCATCGACCGCTCCCAGCGCCGTGTCTCGCTCACCCCGGCGGGCCGCGTCCTGGCCGGGTACGCCGAGCGGGTGGAGGAGGAGCTCAGCGAGGCCAGGAAGGAGCTGACCAGGTTCACCGAACGCCTGGCCGGGCCGGTGCGGATCGCCGCCTTCCCCACGGCCATCAAGCACATGCTGGTGCCCGCGATGCGCGCCCTGGCCGAGCGCCATCCCCGGATCACGCCGGTCATCCACGAGGTCTACGGGCAACCCGCGCTCCAGGAACTGCGCCTCGGCGCGGTGGACCTGCTCATCACCGAGCAGGACATGAGCCTGCCGGTCCCCGCGCAGCCGTCGCTGACCGTCCGGCCGCTGCACGTGGACGAGTTCCGGGTCGTGCTGCCGCCGGACTGGCCCGAGCCGGAGTCGACGGCCGACCTGATGCGCCTGCCCTGGGTGGCAGGCGAGCCGGACCAGGCGTGCGGGCAGGCGCTCGACCGGCTGGCCGGGATCCACGGGGTCGAGCCGCGCAAGACGCACGTCGTCACCGACTTCGCGCCGGTGCTCGCGCTGGTGGCCGCCGGGCACGGGGTGGCGATCGTGCCCGCGCTCGCCCTGCTCGACGTGCCGGAGGGCGGGGTGCGGGTGAGCGAGGTGCGGGAGGTGGGGGCGCGCCGGCTGGACGCGGTCACGCGGGTGAGCAGGACGCGGTCGGGCGAGCCGGACCCGGTGCAGGCGGTGGTGATCGGCGCGATCGAGGAGGCCACCGAGAGCCTGCGGGCGGCCCTGGGCCCCCGCCTCGCCGCCCACCCCTGACCTCTGCGGCCCCGGGCTCCGCCGCCCACCCCTGACCTCTGCGGCCCCGGGCTCCGCCGCCCAGCCCTGACCTCTGCGGCCCCGGGCTCCGCCGCCCAGCCCTGACCCCGACGTGCCTATTCCGACAGGCGGGGGCCGCTGACCTTCTCCAGCAGGCGGGCCAGGCGCTCGCGCAGCCCCGCGCGCCGCTCGATCTCCCCGGCCGCCGCGCTGACCAGGTGCTGGGCGCCGTCGAAGGTGATCAGCCCGGTGGACGGCACGGCGATCGCGTCGTGGGCCAGCCCGCTCAGCTCGGAGTCGGCGCCCTCGATCGCCAGGATGGTCGCCCCCGTGCGGCGGGCGTCGTCCACGCGTTCCAGCAGCGGGACGGGCGCCGCCTGCTCCGACAGCACGAACAGGGTCTCGCCGCGGCCCGCCCGCTCCAGGCGGTCGAGGCCGACGCGCAGGTGGGCGGGGGCGTCGGCGGGCGGCGACCAGCGGATCAGGGTGGGGGAGAGCTGCGGCAGGCCGGAGAACTTCGCCTCGTCGCTGAGGTGGGCGGTGACGTGCCAGGGCTCGTCGTCCGGGGGGCCCACGAGCAGCAGGCCGCCGGGTGAGCGGGTGGTGCGCAGGGCCAGGCCGAGCTCGCGGGTGCGTTCGAGCCAGCCCGTCGTGGCCAGAAGCTCGCGCAGGAATGCCACCGAACCTGAGTCCATGCCTCCATGGTGCACGAGGAGCGACGAGGAGCGCGGACGAAGTGGCTGATTCGCCGCGGGTGCCCGCCCCGGCCCGCCGTACGGAAGGCCGGGGCTGGCATGATCTGAGCCATGACAGATGTGAACGGGCTTTCCATCGCGATCCTCGGCGGCACCGGCGACCAGGGGAAGGGGCTGGCGCGGCGGTTCGCGCTGGCGGGGCACACCGTGCTGATCGGCTCGCGCAGTGCCGAGCGGGCCCAGGAGGCGGCCGGCTCGATCGGCTCCGGCGCGCGGGGCGGGGCCAACGCCGACGTGGCGGCCGAGGCCGACGTGGTGATCGTGGCGGTGCCGTACGAGGGGCACAAGGCGCTGCTGGAGTCGCTGCGCGCCGAGCTGGCCGGGAAGATCGTGGTCGACTGCGTCAACCCGCTCGGCTTCGACAAGCAGGGCGCCTACGCGCTGCCGGTGGAGGAGGGCAGCGCCGCCCAGCAGGCCGCGGCGGTGCTGACCGAGAGCCGGGTCGTGGCGGCCTTCCACCACGTGTCGGCCGTGCTGCTGATGGACCCGGCCGTGGAGAAGGTCGACCTCGACGTGCTGGTGCTCGGTGACGACCGCGAGGCCACCGACACCGTGCAGGCGCTGGCCGAGCTGATCCCGGGGGTGCGCGGCGTCTACGGCGGCCGGCTGCGCAACGCCCACCAGGTCGAGGCGCTGACCGCCAACCTCATCTCGATCAACCGCCGCTACAAGGCCCACGCCGGGCTGCGGGTCACCGACGTCTAGATGGTTGAGTCCAAGGGGTCCGGGTGATCAGTGGTCGTAGCGAGTGAGTGACCTCTTGACCGGCTGGCCGGTGTGATCGTTGTGCCAG
>NZ_JBFAOV010000073.1:0-21357 GCF_040675375.1 Nonomuraea sp. NPDC049607 | reverse complement strand
TATCTGGCACAACGATCACACCGGCCAGCCGGTCAAGAGGTCACTCACTCGCTACGACCACTGATCACCCGGACCCCTTGGACTCAACCATCTAGTCTGGACACGTCGAGACCGCCTGTCTGCCTGGAGCGCGCGTAGATGAACTGGCTCTTTGTCGCCGGGATCCTCCTCTTCCTGGTGGGGTTGATGGTCTCCGTCGGCCTGCACGAGGTGGGCCATCTCGTGCCGGCCAAGATCTTCGGCGTGCGCGTGACCCAGTACATGGTCGGCTTCGGCTCGACCGCCTGGTCCATCCGCAGGGGCGAGACCGAGTACGGCATCAAGTGGATCCCGCTCGGCGGCTACATCCGCATGATCGGCATGCTGCCGCCGCGTCCGGGCGACGTCCCCGGCAGGTTGCGCAGCGCGCCGACCGGGCCGTGGCAGGGCCTGATCGAGACCGCCCGCGACGCCGCGATGGAGGAGGTGCGGCCCGGCGACGAGGACCGCGTCTTCTACCGCAAGAAGTGGTGGCAGAAGGTCATCATCATGTCGGGCGGCCCGGCGATGAACTTCGTGCTCGCCTTCATCTTCTTCAGCATCCTGCTGGTCGGCATCGGCCTGCCCAAGCTGGCCCCGATCGTGTCGGCCGACACCAACACGTGCGTGATCCCCACCACCGAGGTGCGCAAGACGTGCACGCCCGCCGACGAGCGCACCCCGGCCGCGAAGGCGGGTGTCAAGGTCGGCGACCGCATGGTCTCCCTCGACGGCCAGAAGATCGCGAGCTGGCAGGACGCCACCCGCCTCATCCGCGGCCACGGCGCCGGCCCGGTCAAGCTCGGCATCGTCCGCGACGGCAGGCCGATGACGCTCGACGTCACCCTCATCGCCCGCGACCTGCCCAGCACGGCCGACGAAGGCAAGATCGACAAGGGTGTCGGGTTCCTCGGCGTCGTGCCCTCCCAGGTCTACGAGAAGCAGAGCATGGGGTACGTCCTGGGCTACATGGGCGACCTGACCGGCCGCGTCGTGGGCTCGATGGTCAACCTGCCGGAGAAGATGGTCGGCGTCTGGAACGCCGCCTTCTCCGGCGAGAAGCGCGACCCCGAGGGCCCGGTGGGCGTCGTGGGCGCGGGCCGGCTCGGCGGCGAGATCCTGGCCTCCGACACCTCCGTCACGAACAAGCTGTTCACCTTCGTCAGCCTGCTGGCCGGGTTCAACCTGGCGATCGGCCTGTTCAACCTGATCCCGCTGCTGCCCCTCGACGGCGGTCACATCGCGGGCGGCCTGTGGGAGGGGATCAAGCGCGGCTACGCCAGGGTCATGCGCCGTCCCGAGCCGCGCCACGTCGACATCGCCAAGGTGCTGCCGCTCACGTACGCGATGGCGTTCGTGCTGATCATCATGGCCGGTCTGCTGGTCTACGCCGACCTGGTCAACCCGCTCACGCTCGGCTGACCCGGCGGCCGGGCCCGTCGCCGGTGAACGTCACCGCCTCGGGCACGGCCGCGAACACGGTACGCAACTCGGCGAGCAGGCCGTCCAGCGTGGGCTCGGGCGAGCCGGTGGTCCAGCCGCGCAGGGCGGCGTGGAAGGCCGCCACCAGCAGGTCGAGCGCCAGCCTGGGCCGCTGGTCGCGGTCGCCGAGGCCGAGCCGCGTACGCAGGGTCGTCTCGAAGGCCGCGCTGGTGCGGTCGCAGAACTGCAGCCCGTGCGCGGCGATGGACGGCGTACGCTGCGACAGCTCCTGACTGAGCCGCACGCGGGCCACCCATTCCGGCCCCTCCGCCGACATCCGGCGCACCGCCGCGAGCATCGCCTCCTGCAACACCTCCAGCACGGGACGGCCGCCGAGCGGCGCGTGCTCGACGTCGCCGAGCAGCGCGGTCCACAGGGCCTCCAGCGGGGCCGAGGCGACCTCCTCCTTGCTGGCGAAGTTCCGGAAGAACGTGCGCTTGGAGATCTCGACCTCCGCGCACAGCTCGTCGAGGGTCACCTGGTCGAAGCCGCGCTCGGTGAACAGCGCGAGCGCGGTGTCCACCAGGGCGGCCCTGGTCTTGAGCTTCTTGCGCTCCCGGAGCGGCAGCAGATCGGCGGTCATCGTCCCCTAGTGTAGCCGGAGCGCATATGCCCCCTATAGGCTTATGCCACTCAGTGGCACTTTGGAGGGCATCATCATGCGCGCTTTGATCGTCGACCGTTCCGTTCCCGGGGGCCTGCGGGTGGGGGAGGCCCCCGAGCCGGTGCCCGCGCCCGGCCAGGCGCTGGTCCGGGTCACCGCCACGTCGCTCAACTACGGCGAGGTCAGGCACGGCCTCCAGGAGGCGCCCGAGGGCACGGTGCTGGGCTGGGACGCCGCCGGGGTCGTCGTCCAGGCCGCGGCCGACGGCTCGGGGCCCGCCGCGGGCACGCCCGTGGTCACGGTGGGCGAGAGTGGCGGCTGGGCCGAGCTGCGGGCCGTGTCGACCGACTGGATCGGGGTGGCGCCGCAGGACGCGGACCCCGGCGCGATCAGCACGATCCCGGTCGCCGGCGCCACCGCGCTGCGCGCGCTCGACCGTCTCGGGCCGATCCTGGGCCGGCGCGTCCTGGTCACCGGCGCGACGGGCGGCGTCGGCCGGTACGCCGTGCAGCTCGCCCGGCTCGGCGGCGCGTACGTGATCGCCGCCACCGGCGACCCGGCCCGGCACGGCGACGCCCTGCGCGCGCTCGGTGCGGACGAGGTCGTCGCGAGCCCCGCGGAGAGCGGCGGACGGCTCGACGGCGTCCTGGACCTGCTCGGCGGCGCCCCGCTGGTCGAGGCGTTCGACCAGCTCGCCGAGGGCGGCACGCTGGTCGCCGTCGGCCACTCCACCGGCGAGGGGGAGAGCTTCCCGTTCGGAGCCCTGTTCGGCGGAGCCGACCGCCACGACCGTTCGCTCGTGACGTTCCACCTGCTCTACTGCCAGGGCCTGCGCCGCGACCTGACCTGGCTGGCCGGACAGGTCGCGGGCGGCACGCTGAGCCCTGAGATCACCTGGCGCGGCGGCTGGGACGATGCCACCGAGGCCGTGACCGCCCTCCTCGAACGCCGCGTGCACGGCAAGGCGGTGCTCGACCTGGCGTGAGAGAGCAGGGTCAGTCCCTGCCCCCGGGACCGCGCCGATCGCCGTACGCGGCCAGCGGCGCGGTCGCGAGAAGGCGGTCGCGGAAGGGGTGGGCGTCGAGGGCCTGGAGGGCGGAGGCGAGGACGTCGGCCAGCGGGACGGGGAGCTCGGCGTCCAGGGCGGCGATGGCGAGGGCGGTGGCCTGCCATTCGGCCTCGATGAGAGGGAGCGCGTCGCGGCATCGTCCGGTGAGGTGCACGATGCGCTGGCGGGCGTCGTTGGGGCCGGGGCGGAGGTCGAGGTAGCCGGCGCGGCGCATCTGGGTGACGGTCTGGCTGGCGGCGGAGTGGGTGACGCCGATGGCGGCGGCCAGGTCGCGGATGGTCATGGGGCCGGTCTCGACCAGGGCGCGGACGACGGGGGAGTAACGGGGGCGGTAGTCGGGGAGCCCGAGGTCGGCGTACAGCCGGGCGATCGCGCCGTCGGTGCGCTCGTGGAAGGTGCGCATCAGGGTGCCGAGACTCTGGGGCATGTAGATATATTAGCGCTTATGTATTCCTCGATTGAGCCCTACGAGCAGGGCATGTTGGACGTGGGTGACGGCAACCTCGTCTACTGGGAGGTCAGCGGGAATCCGCATGGCAAGCCGGCGGTGATCGTGCACGGCGGGCCGGGCGGGGGCGCGTCCCCGGGGTGGCGGCGGTACCACGATCCCGAGGCGTACCGGATCGTCGTCTTTCATCAGCGTGGCTGCGGGAAGAGCACGCCTGATGCCGGGGAGCCGGAAACCGATCTGTCGGTCAACACCACGGCGCATCTCGTCGCCGACATGGAGCGGCTGCGGGAGCATCTCGGCATCGAGCGGTGGCAGCTCGTGGGGGCGTCCTGGGGGTCGACGCTGTCGCTGGCCTACGCCGAGCGGTATCCGGAGCGGGTGAGCGAGGTGATCCTGTTCGCGGTCACCGCCGGGCGGCCCTGGGAGATCGAGTGGATCACCCGGGACGTCGGGCGGATCTTCCCCCGGGAGTGGGAGCGGTTCCGCGACTTCCTGCCGGAGGAGGACCGGGGCGGGAACCTGGCGGCGGGCTACGCGAAGGCGCTGGCCGACCCCGAGCGGCGGGAGCGGGCGGCGATCGAGTGGTGTGCGTGGGAGGACACGCATGTGAGCCTCGACCCGGAGTTCCAGCCGAGCCGGAGATATCAGGACCCGGTGTTCCGGATGACGTTCGCCCGGCTGGTGACGCACTACTGGGGGAACGGGTGTTTTCTCGGGGAGAGCGATCTCGTTCGCGGGGTTACGCGGCTGGCGGGGGTGCCCGGGGTGCTCATCCACGGGAAGTACGACGTCAGCGGGCCCTTGGTGACGGCCTGGGAGCTGCACAAGGCGTGGCCCGGGAGCGAGCTGCACGTGGTGGGGGAGGGACACGGCGGGCTGGAGATGATCGACCTGCTGACCGCCGCGACGGACAAGTTCCGGGGCTGAACCACCGACAGCCCGGGCCGGCAAGGCTGTCAGGTGGTCACGCGAACAGGACGTCGGCTAGTTCATCGAGATGTGCACGTGGTCGTAGTGGTTCTCGGTGATGCTGCCGCGGTCGGACATCGCGCGCCAGCCCGAGCCCTGGTTGATGCGCTGCTTCCAGATCACGTACTTGACGCCGAGCTTGGCCTTGTTCTGCAGCGCCCAGGCGGCCAGGCGGTCGCCCAGGGCGTTGTTGACGGCGCTCGGCATGGTGCCGCCCGTGCTCATCATGAAGTCGCAGGCCCGGCCGAGCGGGTGCTCGCCGCTGGAGCCGGACCGGAAGCAGCCCACCTCGTACGGCAGCGAGAAGCTCTTCTGCACCTGCGCGCGCATCAGCCGGGTGCGCGGCGTGATGTTGTCCGAGCCGGACGGCAGCTCGGGCGCCCAGCTGCCGTCGGACTTCTTGCCCGGCCCGAACGGCACGAGGTCCTGGAGCTTCTTCTTGATGTCGTCGATGACGTCCTGGGCGTCGTCGCGCTGCTCGGCCACCTCCGCCGTGCCCGCCTTGAGCTCGGCCGCGAGCGCGGTGGCGGCAGCGGCGGCCTTCTTCTGGTCGTCGCGGGCCTTGGCCACGCTGTTGACGACGGCCTGCTGCTCGGCGGTGAGCTGTTCGAGCATGGCCACGTTGTTGCCGTCCGGGGTCAGCATGAAGCCGGGCAGGGAGGCGTCGCGGTTCTGGTAGCGCATCCGGGCGATCTCGGCGACCCGCTGCTCGGCCGTGGCCACCGCCTGCTCGGCGGCGGTGAGCCGCTGCTGTGCCGCCGTGGCGGCCTGCTGGGCCTTGGCCAGCTCGACCCGCTTGAGGTTGTACGTCTCGATGAGCTTGTCCACCTTGCTGTTGAGCTGCTTGAGCTGGGCCCGCAGCTCGGCCTCGGACGGCTTGGGCGCGGCCGAGGCGGCGGCCGGATGGATGAGCAGCGCGGTGGCGGTGATGAGGCCGATGGCAAGACTCGCGGGGGTCGAAGCCGCCACGTGGGTGTTCCTCTCCCTCTGCCGGCCGGGTTAGCTGACGGGTTCGGGCACGGGAGCAGTCCCTACCACTTGCGCGGATTCACCCCGGATGCGATGGGTCCCCGGCTCCCGGGCAACACGCCCGGGATTAGGCGTACAACGACCGTTTTGGCCGATGTCTAACGGGATATTAGTGGTAGATCACGAGTCATGCGACTTTAAGGAGAAATCAATTAGTGATCGATTCGTGATCGCAGCATGCGTGCCGCCTCCTCCGGCAGCACGTCGTTGACGAAGGCGCCCATGGCCGACTCCGAGCCCGCCAGGTACTTCAGCTTGCCGGGCGCCCGCCTGATGCTGAACAGCTCCAGGTGCAGGTAGGCCAGCTCGCGGCCGTACCGCACCGGCGCCTGGTGCCAGGCCGAGATGTACGGCATCGCCACCCCGAACAGCGCGTCCAGCGCCCGCAGCACCGAGGTGTACAGCGGCGCGAACGCGGCCCGCTCCTCCTCCGACAGCGCCGCCAGGTCGGGCACCTGCCGGTGCGGATACACGTGCACCTCGAACGGCCAGCGCGCGGCGGCCGGGACGAACGCCGTCCACAGCTTGTTGGAGGCGACCACCCGCGTGCCGGCGGCCCGTTCGGCGGCCAGCACGTCGGCGAACAGGTTGCCGCCCGTGTACCGCGAGGCCGCCCCGAGCTGGAGCTTGGTGCGCGGGGTCACGTAGGGGTAGGCGTAGATCTGCCCGTGCGGATGCGGGAGCGTGATGCCGATCTCCTCGCCCCTGTTCTCGAAGCAGAACACCTGCTCGACGCCCTCCATGCCGGACAGCTCGGCCGTGCGGTCGGCCCACGCCTCCATGACCAGCCTGACCTGGGCGTTGGAGAGCTTGGAGAAGGAGGAGGTGTGGTCGGAGGTGAAGCACACCACCTCACACCGCCCGACCCCCGGACGCACCTCACTCAACCCGCCGACATCCCCATAAGTCCCAAAATTTCCGGAGAAAGAGGGGAAGCGGTTCTCGAACACCACCACGTCATAGTCATGGGCCGGGATCTCCGACGCCCGCGTCCCGGACGACGGGCACAACGGGCACTCGTCGGCCGGCGGCAGGAACGTGCGCGTCTGCCGGTGACCGGCGATCGCGATCCACTCCTCGGTCAGCGGGTCGTAGCGCAGCTCGGAGGCCACCGGCCGCGGGTCGAGCGGACGCCGGTCGATCGCGCTCCGGTCGGCGTCGTCGCGCCGGTCGAAGTAGATCAGCTCTCGGCCGTCTGCCAGGTGGGTGATGGTGCGCTTCAAGGCGTGCCCTCCGCGATGATCAGTTCTCCGGCCCGTTCGGCCAGCTCGGTGCGTGCTTCCTCGGGCAGCCCCGCGTCGCTGATGACCACGTCGGCCTCGGTCAGCTCGGCGATCGTGCTGATGCCGACCGTGTTCCACTTGGTGTGGTCGGCGGGGACCACCAGCCGGTGCGCCGCGGCCACCAGCTCCCTGTCGGTCTCGGACTCCAGGAGGTTGGGCGTGGTGAACCCGGCGCGCAGGCTCATGCCGTGCACCCCGAGGAAGAGCGTGTCCACGTGCAGCCGGCGGATCGCCGCCACCGCCACGGGGCCGACGAGCGCGTCGGAGGGTGTGCGCACGCCGCCGGTCAGCACGACCGTGCGGTCGGCGCGCGGGTTGCGGTGGAAGACCTCGGCGACGGGGATCGAGTTGGTGATCACGGTCAGCTCGGGCACGGCGACCAGATGGTGGGCCAGCGCCCACGTGGTGGTGCCGGCGGAGAGCGCGACGGCGGTGCCCGGCCGGACGAGGGTGGCCGCGTGCCGCGCGATGGCCTCCTTCTCCTGCTGCTGGCGGGCGGACTTGGCGGTGAAGCCGGGCTCCTCGGTCGAACCGGGGCCGAGGGCCGTCGCGCCGCCGTGGACCTTCTCCAGCAGCCCGCGCTCGGCCAGCACCTCAAGGTCACGGCGTATCGTCATGTCCGAGACGCCGAGCTCGCGCACGAGGTCGGCCACCCGGACGCCGCCGCTGCTGCGTACGCGTTCCAGGATCGTCTGCTGACGCTGCTGTGCGAGCACGCCCACCCCTTCCAACAGATTCCACCAAATTATGACACGAGTTTGTTGAGGAATGTTAGGTCGCGGCGTATCGCTTGTGCGACTGACGGGCAGGGGAGACCTTGAAGGTCACGATCCCGACCGCCGGAGGTGAGCCCATGGCGAAACGCGCACGCAAGGGCAGGGGGCGCAAGAAGAAGAAGGCGAACCACAGGAAGCGCCCGAACGCGAACTGACCACGGGTGGCCGCGGGATCCCGCGGCCACCCGTGCTTCTCTCAGCCGGGCAGTTCGGTGAGCGCCCGGTCGAGCCGTTCCTGCGGGAGGGTGTGATCCTCCAGTTCGCCGGCCAGGTGGCGGTCGTAGGCGGCCAGGTCGAAGTGGCCGTGCCCGCACAGCGCGGTGAGGATCACCTTCTCCTCGCCGCTCTCCTTGCAGCGCAGCGCCTCGGCGATGGTCTCGGCCAGCGCGTGCGTGGGCTCGGGAGCCGGGACGATGCCCTCCGTCCGCGCGAAGCGCACGCCCGCCTCGAAGCACTCGCTCTGGGTACGGGTCACCGCCTCGAACAACCCCAGCTCGTACATGTGGGACAGCAGCGGCGCCATGCCGTGATAGCGCAGCCCGCCGGCGTGGATCGGGTCGGGGACGAAGGAGTGCCCGAGGGTGTGCATCTTGAGCAGCGGCGTCAGCCCGGCGGTGTCGCCGAAGTCGTAGGCGTAGACGCCTCGGGTGAACGACGGGCAGGCGGCCGGCTCGACGGCCCGGAACTCGGTGGCGATCCGTCCGGCCAGCTTCTCCCTGAGGAAGGGGAAGGCGAGGCCGGCGAAGTTGGAGCCGCCGCCGGTGCAGCCGATGACCAGGTCGGGCAGCTCGGGCAGTTGCGCCAGGGCCTCCTCGCCGATCACCGTCTGGTGCATGAGGACGTGGCTGAGCACCGAGCCGAGCGCGTACCGGGCCTCGGGGTTCGCGGCGGCCACCTCGACCGCCTCGCTGATCGCCAGCCCCAGGCTGCCGGGCGAGTCGGGGTCGTCGGCCAGCGCCTTGCTGCCCGCGCCGGTGACGGGGGAGGGGCTGGGGTGGACGGTGGCGCCGTACACGCGCATGAGCGAGCTGCGGTACGGCTTCTGGTCGTAGGAGGCGCGAACCATCCAGATCCGGCACTCGATGTCGAACTGGGCGCAGGCGAACGCCAGGGCCGACCCCCACTGTCCCGCGCCGGTCTCCGTGGTCAGCAGCCGCACGCCTTCCTTGGCGTTGTAGTACGCCTGCGGCACGGCGGTGTTCGCCTTGTGCGACCCGGCCGGTGAGACGCCTTCGTACTTGTAGTAGATGCGGGCCGGCGTGTCGAGGGCCTTCTCCAGCCGGTGCGCCCTGATCAGCGGCGTCGGCCGCCACAGTCGGTAGACGTCGTAGACCTCCTTCGGGATGGGGACGTAGCGCTCGCCGCTGACCTCCTGCGCGATGAGCTCCATGGGGAACAACGGCGCGAGGTCGTCCGGCCCGACGGGACGGCGGGTGCCGGGGTGCAGCGGCGGCGGAGGCGGCACGGGAAGATCGGGAACGATGTTGTACCAGTTGCCAGGGATCACCGTTTCAGTTTGAGCCGCCCTTCCGAGCCGTCAAGGGTATGGACGCGGACACGTTCCTTCTTTACCTTGGTTGAAACAGTTCACAGGAGGAGCGAATGAAAATCGAAGCGGTCATCTTCGACATCGGCGGCGTCCTGGAGCTCACGCCGTCCCTGGGGGTGACGGCCACATGGGAGGAGCGGCTCGGTCTGCCCGCCGGTCACCTCGACGCGCACCTGGAGCCGACCTGGCTGGCCGGGGCCGTGGGAGAGGTGACGGAGGAGCAGGCCCACGCCGAGGTGGCGAAGCTGCTCGGCGCGGACGCCGAGGCGTTCATGGCCGACGTCTGGACCGAGTACCTCGGCAGCCCCAACACCGGGCTGATGGCGTACCTGGGCGCCCTGCGTCCCCGCTTCCGTACGGGCCTGGTGAGCAACAGCTACGTCGGAGCCAGGGAACGCGAGCAGGCCGCGTACGGCTACGCCGACCTGGTGGACCACATCGTCTACTCGCACGAGGCGGGCGTGCGCAAACCGGACCCGCGCATCTACCTGCTGGCCTGCGACGCCCTCGGCGCCGATCCCGCCGCCACGGTGTTCCTGGACGACCACGAGCCGTACGTCGAGGGCGCCCGCGCGGCCGGCCTGCACGCCGTGCGCTTCACCTCCAACGCCCAGGCCGTCGCCGAGCTGGACGCCCTGTTGGGGCTCAGCCGTCCGTCAGCACCGCCGGACGGTCCGGATGGTCGGCCCTGACGACCACGTCGGCGGCCCGCTGCGGGCGCGCCTCGCGCTCGTACCGCTCGTAGGCCGGCAGGCGCCACCGTTCGTCCTCGGGGGTGCGCCGCGCCAGCGCACCCGCCGACAGCCACACGTGCACGCTCAGCTCGAACGGCAGCCCCCGTCCCAGCAGGAGCGTCCCGTCCACGAGCACCACCCCGCCCGGCGCCAGCTCCCGGTACGGCAGCCGGTACGCCCGATCGATCCCGCTGTCCCACAACGCCGGCAGCACCCGCCCCGAGCCGCCCGGTTCCAGCGGTTCGAGCACCTCGCGCAGCAACCCCTTGACGTCGAGCCAGTCCTCGTAGAAGACGTCGGGATCGGTCCGGCCGTGCTCCAGCCGCAGCGAGGCCGGCCTCAGGAAGTCGCCGGCCGACACCCGCAGCACGGGCCGCCCCCGCAGCCGCAGGGGCGCGACCAGCTCGTCGGCCAGCGCGCCGGGCCCCGCCACGGGCGCCCCGTCGACGGCCACCCGCACCCATGAGTCCCTGGGCCACCCGGCGACACGCTCGGCCAGCTCCTCGACGAGCGCCTCCCGTGAGATCGGTCGTGCACGCATCACCACCACCCTACGCCCCGAAGATCACGAAAACCCCAGGCCCCCGAACCACGCACGAGAGCTGCTCCGCCGTACGTCGGGTCCGTCATGACGCACACCGTCGATCACCGCGACGCCCCCGTGGTCGGCCGCTTCTTGCAGTCCTGGTGCGTGACGAGAGTGGGAACGCGGCTACGGCCATGAAGATCATGGGCTCTGCCTCGGCCGCTGACTACCCGGAGACAGGACCGCCTTCGCGATCACCCCGGGGCCGAGCGCCCCCGCCGGAGGCGTTCCCACAGAACAGCCTGCACAGCAGGATGCTCATCACGACGAACAAGGCGACTCCGCCGAGCAGAATCGCGATGACGAAGAGCGTGAACGGATGGAAGAACACTGGGCCTCCTGTCGTCGTGCCGATCATAGGAGCCCTGAGGTTCCATCGGCCTTGAGGGTGGAGGCCGTCGCCGCATGGAGGTACTTCGCGCCCTCTCGTAGAGCGTGCGATCAGTGTCGGTGTCCCCTGTAGGGCAGATGGCCGGACGGCATGAGGCTGGCGCGGCCACAAAGAGACAAGATCGGATAACAGTAAGGCCCAGGCTCGGGATCATCTCCCGGACCTGGGCCTTCGTGTCTGGAGCGGACGACGGGAATCGAACCCGCGTAGCTAGTTTGGAAGACTAGGGCTCTACCATTGAGCTACGTCCGCGCGAACCGGTCGAACTCTGGTCTAGACTTCATCCGGTCGTCAGGGCGTAAGCGTACCGGAGTCACGGACCGCATGCGCACCCGACGAGGCGGGGCGTGGCGCAGCTTGGCAGCGCGCTTGCTTTGGGAGCAAGAAGTCGCAGGTTCAAATCCTGTCGCCCCGACCAGCTCAGCAGGCCCCCTCCCATCCGGAGGGGGCCTCTTGCTTTTCCGCGCCCCAAAAACAACGTCGAAGCAGGACGAACTGCCCACTAAGGTCATGGCGTGACAGACAATCGCGTGCCGCCGCCCTATGCCGGCGACGAACGGACCATGCTCAACAACTGGCTCGAATGGCATCGCGGCACTCTGGCCGTCAAATGCGACGGCCTGACCGACGACCAGCTCAGGCTCCGCTCGGCCGGGCCCTCCACCATGTCACTGCTGGGCCTGGTCCGGCACATGGCGCACGTGGAGCGCGTCTGGTTCCGCCGCGTGCTGGACGGCGAGGACATCCCCCGCCTCTGGAACAAGGAAGTCGACGCCGACGCGGACTTCAACGACGTGGACGAGGCCTCGGTCGAGGAGGCGTTCACCACGTGGCAGGACGAGATGGAGCGCGCACGTGCCATCTCGGCCACCAAGTCCCTGGACGCCACGGGCGACAGGAACGGCCAGGACTGCACCCACCGCTGGATCCTCGTCCACATGATCGAGGAGTACGCGCGCCACAACGGCCACGCCGACCTGCTGCGCGAGCGCATCGACGGCGTCACCGGCGAGTAGGGACGAGCGGGTCAGCCCTCTTCGGCGCGGAACAACGCCCACACGGCCTTGCCGCCGCGGTCGAGCGGGTCCCAGCCCCAGCACTGGCTGTAGGTCTCGACGATGTAGAGTCCGCGCCCGTTCTCGGAGATGAAGTCCGGCTCCTTGCGGCGCGGCACCTCGTCGCTCGGGTCCGCCACCGCCAGCAGCACGTGCGGCGACACGCGCATCAGCAGGAGCTCGATCTCCCGCCGACCGGCCGCGTACATGGCGTACCTGACGGCGTTCGTCACCAGCTCCGACACCACGAGCGCGGCGTCGTCGCTCAGCTCGTGCAGGCCCCATCCCCGCAGCGTGGAGCGGGTCACGTCCCTGGCGGTCTTCACCGAGTCGGCCTGGAAGGGCAGGGGACACGCGGTCGTGTTCGGCTTCCCGCCCTTGAGCAGGTGGTCGAACCCCACCTCGCGGGTGATCTGCAGGCAATCGGCAGTGGCCAGAGGATCCTCCACCATGCCGCCGATACCTCCCCGTAGCCCTCGGTTTAGTGCATGTTTGGCCCACAATGCACTAAGCCATCATGGGTCACGAACGCGGCGGCTGCAAGACCCAAATGCACGTGCAGCTGCAATGTGCAGCAGCATGTGCCTTTTGGGGCAAAACTCTCCTAATCGGACACGGGGTTGAGACCTTGTCATACCCGGCAATGTGGTGTCACTGTGTGTGCGGACCTTGAGTAGGAGGCAAAGTGACGCAGAACCAGCCGGGTTCGGGGCCGACGGCGCTGCGCATCCTCCTGGGCTCCCAGCTGCGAAAGCTCAGGGAGGCGAAGAACGTCAGCCGCGAGGAGGCGGGTCACCTCATCAGGGGGTCCGAATCCAAGATCAGCCGCATGGAGCTGGGCCGGGTGGGGTTCAAGGAACGTGACGTCTCCGACCTGCTCACCCTGTACGGGGTCGTCGATCCGCAGGCGCGCGCCGCCGTCCTCGACCTGGTGGCCACGGCCAACGAACCCGGCTGGTGGCACCGGTTCAACGACGTCCTGCCCACGTGGTTCCAGGCGTACGTCGGCCTTGAGGAGGCCGCCGCCCGGATCAGGACCTACGAGGTCCAGTTCGTGCCGGGACTGCTGCAGACCAAGGAGTACGCCCGGGCCGTCGTGACCGCGGGAGCGGCGGGCATCGCGACGGAGGAGATCGCCAGGAGGGTCGACCTCAGGCTCGAACGCCAGCGCATCCTCGACCGCCCGGACGGCCCGATCTTCTGGGCCGTGATCGACGAGGCGGCGCTGCGCCGGCCCATCGGCGGCGTCGAGGTCATGCGCGCCCAGCTCGAACACCTCATCGACCTCATGCGGCAGCCCAGCATCACCATCCAGATCATGCCGTTCAGCTTCGGCGGCCACAGCGCCGAGGGCGGGGCCTTCAGCGTCCTGCGCTTCCCCGACCGCGACCTGCCCGACGTGGTCTACGTCGAGCAACTGGCCAGCGCCCTGTACCTGGACAAGCGTGAGGACGTGGACCGCTACACAGAGGTCATGGAGCGGCTGTGCGCCGTGAGCACCACCCCAGATGAGACGATCGATCTCCTGCGGACGATCGCCGAGGAGTTCTGACGGCGACGGCGTCGTTGTTCGGTACGCATCTGCCCTAGACTGGCCATCGGCGTTGGATCCCGCCGTGGCGGAGCATGCCCAACGCCGCTCATGTGGGCGCGGCGCGTGAGCCGTACCGAATGGACGCGCCCGCGATCACTCGTAGCTTGATCAAGGAGACCATTCCGTGAAGACCGCTGTCGAGGAGCTCAGCCCGACCCGGGTCAAGCTCACCGTCGAGGTGCCGTTCGACGAGCTGCGCCCGAGCATGGATGCGGCGTACAAGAAGGTCGCGCAGCAGGTGCGCGTCCCCGGGTTCCGGCCTGGCAAGGTTCCGGCCCGCATCATCGAGCAGCGCTTCGGCCGGGCGGTAGTGCTGGAGGAGACCCTCAACGACGCGGTGCCCAAGCTCTACGGCCAGGCCGTCGACGAGGTCGACGTGTTCCCGGTGAGCCAGCCCGACATCGAGGTCACGAAGATCGACGACGGTGAGCAGATCGAGTTCACCGCCGAGGTCGACATCCGGCCCAACTTCGAGGTGCCCGACTACCAGGGCGCCGAGGTCACCGTCGACTCCGCCGAGGTCTCCGACGAGGACGTCGACGGCCAGCTCGACTCGCTGCGCCAGCGCTTCGCGACGCTGACCGGCGTCGAGCGCGCGGCCGCCAACGGCGACTTCGTGGTGATGGACCTGCGCGCCGAGATCAACGGCGAGAACATCGAGGAGCAGCAGGCCAGCGAGGTCTCCTACGAGGTCGGCGCCGGCTCCGTGCTGCAGGGCCTCGACGACGCCCTCGTCGGCATGTCCGCGGGCGACGAGAAGAGCTTCAAGACCGAGCTCGTCGGCGGCGAGAACGCCGGCGAGGAGGCCGACGTGATCATCAACGTCAAGTCGGTCAAGGAGAAGGTCCTTCCCGAGCTCGACGACGAGTTCGCCCAGCTCGCCAGCGAGTTCGACACGCTCGACGAGCTCAAGGCCAGCATCCGCGAGCAGTCCCGCCGCAACAAGCTCATCGACCAGGTCGTCCAGGCCCGCGAGAAGGCCCTCGACGCGCTGCTCGAGAAGATCGACATCCCGCTGCCCGAGAGCGCGCTCAAGGCCGAGGTCGACGCCCGCAAGCACAACCTCGACCACCAGATCGCCGAGAGCGGCCTGAGCCGCGACGCCTTCTTCCGTCTGTACCAGACGACGGAGGAGGAGCGCTTCACCGAGTTCGACACCAACTCCGCCAAGGCGCTCAAGGTCGGCTTCGTGCTCGACAAGATCGTCAAGGCCGAGGAGCTGGGCGTCAACGAGCAGGAGCTGACCAACTTCGTGGTGCGCCGCGCCATGGAGATGGGCGTCCAGCCCAACGAGCTGGCCAAGCACCTCGCCGACAACGACCAGCTCACGCTGGCCATGGTCGAGATCGTCCGCGACAAGGCCAAGTCCGTGCTCGGCGACGCCGCCAAGGTCGTCGACAGCGAGGGCAACGAGGTCGACCTCAAGGCCATCTACGCCGAGATCAACGGCGCCCCGGTCGAGGAGGAGGCCGAGGAGGCCGACTCCGAGGACAAGGCCGAAGCCTGATCTTCCCCGAAGCCCCCGAACCACCACGGTTCGGGGGCTTCGCGCATTCCGCCCCGAACCACTCCGGTTCGGGGTTTCGCGTTTTCAGGCCAGAAGCCTTCTGGACATGGCTGTCACGCGTTCCCGCGCGCGATGGAACGCGTGAGCGCGCCCAGAGGGCTCCTGACGATCCCGCAGGAGCGAATCCGGCCCCAGGGGCGGGAGCCGCCCTCTGAGGGCTCGTCAAGGCCCTCACCGCCACCGCCCGCGCGACGGCTTCCCCGCCGCCGGACGGCATTCACCGGGACGCAACCTCAGAAGCTCCACAAGCCCCACCAGCCAGGAATCATCCCCGCCGAAACGCCCACAGAGCCGGACCATGAGCTGGACGTGGAGGAACGGCGTAGCCTGACAGAAGACCGGTCACCCAGACCTGCGCCGTCAGCGAACAGTACGGGGGACCGGGCATGACCTGTGGGCGTCGCGCGTTAAGGTCACAAGCAAAGCCAATCACTTACGACGCATCGGAAGGTGACGCTGTGACCAGCCCGCCGACCTTCTATCAGCCTGAGTCGCGAGGCCGTGAGAACGGCTCGTCCTTCCGGCTTGAGGACCAGCTTTACCAGCGCCTGCTGCGTGAGCGCATCATCGTGCTCGGTCAGGAGGTCAACGACGAGATCGCCAACCGGATCTGCGCCGAGCTGTTGCTGCTCGCGGCCGACGACCCCGAGCGCGACATCACGCTGTACATCAACTCGCCGGGGGGCTCGGTGAGTGCCGGTATGGCGATTTACGACATGATGGAATATGTGCCTAACGACGTGTCCACGGTGGTGATGGGCATGGCCGCCTCCATGGGGCAGTTCCTGCTCACCGCCGGCGCCCGCGGCAAGCGCTACGGCCTGCCGCACGCCCGCGTCATGATGCACCAGCCGTCCGGCGGCATCGGCGGCACCGCGGCCGACATCGCCATCCAGGCGGAGCAGATGCTCTACGTGAAGAAGACGCTCGCCGAGCGGATCGCCTTCCACACCGGGCAGCCGCTGGACCAGATCGAGTCCGACTCCGACCGTGACCGCTGGTTCACGGCCGAGGAGGCGAAGGACTACGGCTTCATCGATCACGTGGTGCGCAGCGCGCGGCAGGTGCCCTCCGTGGGCCCGGTCTCCTAGGGGGAGCTGACATGAACATCCAGAGCCGTTACGTTCTCCCCTCCTTCGTCGAGCGCACGTCCTACGGCGTGAAGGAGATGAACCCGTACAACAAGCTCTTCGAGGACCGCATCATCTTCCTCGGAGTGCAGATCGACGACGCGTCGGCCAACGACGTGATGGCCCAGCTGCTGACGCTGGAGTCGCTCGACCCCGACCGTGACATCAGCATCTACATCAACTCGCCCGGCGGCTCGTTCACGGCCATGACGGCGATCTACGACACGATGCAGTTCGTCCGGCCGGAGATCCAGACCGTCTGCCTCGGCCAGGCCGCGTCCGCCGCGGCCGTGCTGCTGGCCGGCGGCACCCCGGGCAAGCGCTTCGCGCTGCCCAACGCCCGGGTGCTGATCCACCAGCCCTCCACCGAGGGCGGTGGCCAGGGAAGCGACATCGAGATCCAGGCCCGCGAGATCCTCCGCATGCGATCCCTCCTTGAGGACATCGTGGCGAAGCACACGGGCAAGGCCTCCGCCGACATCCGCAAGGACATCGAACGCGACAAAATTCTCAACGCGGACGAGGCAAAGGCGTATGGTCTGATCGACGACATCATCCCGACCAGGAAGAAACGAGCTCAGGCCGTCGCTTCCTAGTTGAGATGTGACGCACCGGAGCGCTGCCCAATAGGGCACGTTCCGGTGCGACTCGCCGCTAGGGGGCTCACTGAGGGCCCAGAAGACGGTAACGTCGAAACCTGAGCGGTTCGGCCTAGTCCGGAGGATGTCCGGAGACACTGCTCGCGTGAGCAGGGCGGTCCCACGCAAAGGAGTATCTGGGGTGGCACGCATCGGCGACGGGGGAGACCTGCTGAAGTGCTCTTTCTGCGGAAAGAGTCAGAAGCAAGTCAAAAAGCTCATTGCCGGTCCAGGCGTCTACATCTGCGATGAGTGCATCGATCTCTGCAACGAGATCATCGAGGAGGAGCTCTCCGAGTCCTCCGAGCTCAAGTGGGACAACCTGCCCAAGCCGAGGGAAATCTACGAGTTCCTCGACGCCTACGTCATCGGACAGGACAAGGCGAAGAAGGCGCTCTCGGTGGCGGTCTACAACCACTACAAGCGGGTGCAGTCCGGCGACCGGGGCAGAGACGACGGCCTTGAACTGGCCAAGAGCAACATCTTGCTGCTCGGGCCCACCGGGTCGGGAAAGACTCTCCTCGCACAGACTCTGGCGAAGATGCTCAACGTGCCCTTCGCCATCGCCGACGCCACCGCCCTCACCGAGGCGGGCTACGTCGGCGAGGATGTCGAGAACATCCTGCTCAAGCTCATCCAGGCCGCCGACTACGACGTCAAGAAGGCCGAGACGGGCATCATCTACATCGACGAGGTCGACAAGATCGCCCGTAAGAGCGAGAACCCGTCGATCACTCGTGACGTCTCCGGCGAGGGCGTGCAGCAGGCGCTGCTGAAGATCCTCGAAGGCACGACGGCCTCGGTGCCGCCGCAGGGCGGGCGTAAGCACCCGCACCAGGAGTTCATCCAGATCGACACCACCAACGTGCTGTTCATCTGCGGTGGAGCCTTCGCCGGCCTCGAAAAGATCATCGAGTCGCGCATCGGCAAGAAGGGCATCGGCTTCAACGCCATCATCCGCTCGAAGGAAGAGGTCGACACGGCCGACATCTTCGGCGACGTGATGCCCGAAGACCTGCTGAAGTTCGGCATGATCCCCGAGTTCGTCGGGCGTCTGCCGGTCATCACCTCGGTCCACAACCTCGACCGCGAGGCCCTCATCCAGATCCTCACCGAGCCCCGCAACGCGCTGGTCAAGCAGTACCGCAAGCTGCTGGAGCTCGACGGCGTGGAGCTGGAGTTCACCGACGGCGCGCTGGAGGCCATCGCCGACCAGGCCATCCTGCGCGGTACCGGCGCGCGCGGCCTGCGCGCGATCCTGGAGGAAGTGCTCCAGTCCGTCATGTACGAGGTGCCCTCCCGCCAGGACGTCGCCCGCGTGGTCATCACCCGCGAGTCGGTGCTCGAACACGCGATCCCGACGCTCGTGCCGCGCGACCAGCTCGCCGCCAAGCAGCAGCGCACGCCGCGCGAGAAGTCGGCCTGACCGTCGTCGAAAACGCCCCCGGGAATCAACCCGGGGGCGTTTCGCTTGCCCGGCTCCCTAGAATTGGTCACTGTGACCACGCAAGAGCTGCCCACCCAATACACGCCGGCCGACGTCGAGACCCGTAGCTACGAGCGCTGGGTGTCCGAAGGCTACTTCCACGCCGACCCGGGCAGCTCGCGAGTGCCGTACAGCATCGTCCTCCCGCCGCCCAACGTGACGGGCGTCCTGCACATCGGGCACGCCCTCGACCATTCCGTCCAGGACGCGCTGACCCGCCGCGCCCGCATGCAGGGCCGCGAGACGTTGTGGCTGCCCGGCATGGACCACGCCGGCATCGCCACCCAGAACGTCGTGGAGCGCGAGCTGGCCAAGCAGGGCCTGTCCCGCCACGACCTGGGCCGCGAGGCGTTCGTCGAGCGTGTCTGGGAGTGGAAGGAGGAGTCCGGCGGCCGCATCCTCGGCCAGATGCGCAAGCTCGGCGACGGCGTCGACTGGGAGCGCGAGCGCTTCACCATGGACCCGGGGCTGTCGCGGGCCGTCCAGACCATCTTCAAGAAGCTCTTCGACGACGGGCTCATCTACCGCGCCGAGCGCATCATCAACTGGTGCCCGCGCTGCCTGACCGCGTTGTCCGACATCGAGGTCGAGCACAGCGAGGACGAGGGCGAGCTGGTCTCGATCCGCTACTCCGACGAGATCGTGGTGGCCACCACCCGCGCCGAGACCATGCTCGGCGACACGGCCGTGGCCGTCCATCCCTCCGACGAGCGCTACGCCCACCTGGTCGGCACGATGGTCGAGGTGCCGCTGACCGGCCGCATGATCCCCGTGGTCGCCGACGAGCACGTCGATCCCGCCTTCGGCACCGGTGCGGTCAAGGTCACCCCGGCTCACGACCCCAACGACTTCGAGATCGGCCGACGCCACTCGCTGCCGTCCCTCACCGTCATGGACGAGCGCGGCGTCATCACCGCTCACGGCCCCTTCCAAGGGCTCGACCGCTTCGAGGCACGCCCGGCCGTGGTCGCCGCGCTGCGCGCCGATGGCCGCATCGTCGCCGAGAAGCGCCCGTACCTGCACTCGGTCGGCCACTGCTCGCGCTGCAAGACCGTGGTGGAGCCGCGGCTGTCGCTGCAGTGGTTCGTCAACGTCTCGCCGCTGGCCAAGGCGGCCGGCGACGCCGTGCGCGACGGCCGCACCCGCATCCACCCGCCGGAGCTGGCCAAGCGCTACTTCGACTGGGTCGACGACATGCACGACTGGTGCATCTCCCGCCAGCTGTGGTGGGGCCACCGCATCCCGGTCTGGTACGGCCCGGGCGGCGAAGTCGTCTGCGTCGGCCCCGACGAGGAGCCGCCGGCCGGCTACACCCAGGACTCCGACGTCCTCGACACCTGGTTCTCCTCGGGCCTGTGGCCGTTCTCGACACTCGGCTGGCCCGACTCCACCCCGGAGCTGGAGAAGTTCTATCCGACCTCCGTCCTGGTCACCGGCTACGACATCCTGTTCTTCTGGGTGGCCCGGATGATGATGTTCGGCCTCTACGCCATGGACGGCCGTCCGCCGTTCCAGACCGTGGCCCTGCACGGCATGGTCCGCGACCAATACGGCAAGAAGATGTCGAAGTCGTTCGGCAACGTGGTCGACCCGCTCGACTGGGTCGAGCGTTTCGGCGCCGACGCCACCCGCTTCACGCTGCTGCGCGGCGCCAACCCCGGCGCCGACGTGGCGGTGAGCGAGGAATGGGCGGCCGGCTCGCGCAACTTCTGCAACAAGATCTGGAACGCCACCAGGTTCGCGCTGATGAACGGCGCGACGGTGGGCTCGCTCGACGGGCTCGACCTCACCGCGGCCGACCGCTGGATCCTGTCCCGCCTGCAGACCGTGGTGAGCGCCGCGGATGCGGCCTTCGACGAGTACGAGTTCGCCAAGGCCTCCGACCTGCTCTACCACTTCGCCTGGGACGAGGTCTGCGACTGGTACCTGGAGCTGGCCAAGATCCAGCTCGGGGAGGGGCTCGAACACACCCGGCTCGTGCTCGGGCACGTGCTCGACGCGCTGCTGCGGTTGATGCATCCGCTGGTGCCGTTCGTCACCGAGGAGTTGTGGCGAGCGGTGACAGGTGGCGAGTCGATCGTCGTGGCCCCCTGGCCGCAGGCCGACCCGCGCTACGCCGATCCGGCGGCCGAGGCCGAGATCGACGCCCTCCAGGAGCTCGTCACCGAGGTCCGCAGGTTCCGTTCCGACCAGGGGCTCAAGCCCGGCCAGAAGGTGGCCGCCCGGCTGGGGCTGTCCGGCACGCCGCTGGAGGCCCAGGAGAAGGCGATCCGCGCGTTGCTGCGGCTGACCGAGCCGGCGGAGACGTTCAACGCCACGGCGCGGTTCAGCGTGGGCGCGGTGACCGTGGAGATCGACACCGCGGGCGCCATCGACGTCGTGGCCGAGCGGAAGCGTCTGGAGAAGGATCTCGCCGCCGCCCGGAAGGAAGCCGCTCAGGCGACCGGCAAGCTGGGCAACGAGCAGTTCATGTCCAAGGCGCCCGACGACGTGGTGGCCAAGGTCAGGGCCCGTGCCGAGCAGGCCGCCGCGGACATCGCGCGCCTTGAGGCGCAGCTGTCCGGGCTCGGGGTTTAGACCATACGAACGCGGGGAAGGTCCATTCGTTACCGAAGATGGACCTTCGTCGTCCTCAGGGCTGCTACAGTTTTCAACGCGGGGCCGATCGGCCCCACACCCCTTCTGATCAACCCCGACTTTCGGGCTGTCTGACCTAGCGGTTGGACAAAGGCTGGAAGTTAGAGTAAGTTAGCAGGGTTGCTCCGAAACGGGGCAGGTCCGGAAGCTCCCGGATCGGGCGGTTTGACAAGAACCGTCCGGATCTGGTAGACTGAAGGAAATGAAGTGGGAGCGCCTCTGAACGAGGATCCGGGAACGGGTTCTGGTGAGGAAGTACGCGTCCGTTTCTTGAGAACTCAACAGTGTGTTAAAAGCCAGTGCATGAAA
>NZ_JBFAOV010000072.1:0-21819 GCF_040675375.1 Nonomuraea sp. NPDC049607 | reverse complement strand
GGGAGGTCATCTTCGGCCCCGCGCTGGCCGAACGCGTGACCCGCTACTTCGCCCGGCTCGCCACCGTCCGGCCGCCCCGCGAGGAGCCCTTCCAGCAGCTCACCGCCCGCGAACGGGAGACCCTTGACCTCATTGCGGCCGGCCTGACCAACCGGCAGATCGCCGAGCGGCTGTCGCTGTCCCCCAAGACCGTGCGCAACAACGTCTCCAACGTCTTCGCCAAGCTCCAGGTCGCCGACCGCGCCCAGGCGATCATCCAGGCCCGGGAGGCCGGCCTCGGGCAGTGACCCCGATCCGAGGGATGTCCCCGTCTGACCGGGACAGCGGTCCCTGATCGGGCCGGGCCGATCCAGGACCGCAGGCATGGCCGTGCTCCCTGGGCGCCCGGGGCACTGCGGCGGGAAAGTGCTGCCACCGACCCGCGCACCCCGAGGAGCATCATGTCCAGCCGCATCGTGCCCAGCAACGTCGACCCGCACGAGCCCGTCGTGGCCCGGCCCAGCTCGAACCCGGCCCAGGTCAGGATCTCCGGTCTCCTGCTGGCCGCGGGAGCGGTCGCCTGGAGCGCCGGTACCGTGATCGTCGGCGACAGGGTCCAGGACGGCGTCCAGACGCTCGACACCGTCACCGGCATGATGTTCGTCGCGGGCCTGTTCGCGTTCGTGTGGACCGTGCACGTCACGCGCTCCGCCGGCGACGGGTGGACCCGCGTGATCCCGATGGGCCTGATGGCGCTGCTGCCCGGCGCGTTCGTGACCAACGTGCTGTCCTTCGGCTACGCCACCTACGACGAGTTCCCGCTGCCGTTGCTGATCCTGGATGCCTGCTGGCCGCTCAGCCAGCTCGGCATGCTGGCCCTCGGGCTCGCCGTCGCGATCCGGGGCCGCCTGCGGGGGGCGGTCCGCTGGCTGCCCCTGCTCGCCGGCCTGTGGTTCCCGGTGACCGTCCTGGCGCAGACCCTCGGCGGCTCCACCGTCTCGGTGTACGCCAGCACCGCGCTGCTGCTCGGCGCGCACGCCCACCTGGGCCTGCGCCTCGCCGTCCGCCCCACGCTCTGAGCCGACCTGATCGTCTGGAATCAGAGGAGACGGAGAGTCATGTTCTACCCTGGTGCCCGCCGGCTGGCAGTGACACTGCTGGCCGCCCTGACCACCGCCGTGCTGGTGCCGTCCGCGCCGGCCCCGGCCACGCCGGTGCAGGCCAAGTGGCCGATCGCGGTTCTGCTGTGCAAGTTCCTCGACCGGCCTGAGGAGCCCGAACCCCCGCAGTTCTTCAAGGAGTTGCTCACCGCCGAAGGTCTCGGCAAGGGCGGCCTGGCCGACTTCGTCGCCGAGCAGTCGCGCGGCCGGGTCGCCCTGGAGGGCGGCGACGTCCACGGCTGGTACACCATCCCCAAGACCTACTCGCAGTGGAGCGACGAGGGCTGGTACTCCTTGAACAAGCCGAAGGACTGCGTTCGGAGCGCACAGAGCCAAGGGTGGACGCGGCCGCCCGGCAGCGCGCTGTTCGTCATCATCAACACCGCCGAAGGCGGAATCGGGCGCGCCTCGTACAACGCACGGGGGGACAGAACCATCGTCCTGGACTCCACAGCCTGGACGCTGAACCGCGCCGCCTACGAGTTCGGGCGGCTCAACGGGCTGAACCACAGGCTGTCGCAGTTCCTGAACCAGCACCCCACGGATGTGGGCAACCCGTACGACACGATGTCGGCGTCCACCACCCACTTCCCGCCTTCCGAGCGGTTCGGCGAGGGCGCGATCGCGCCGGCCGCGCCGAGCCTCGACGAGCTCGGCTGGCTGCCCGGGTGGCGGGTGACGACGCTCGGCAAGGACGGAGCCGGCACCCGGACCGTACGGCTGGCACCCATCGAGCAGCCGGAACGGCCCGGCGCGCTGATGGTCCGCGTGCCGTACGACCCGAAGAGACCCGACAGGTACCTCACCGTCGAGTTCCGTAAGAAGACCGGCCGCAGCAGCGCGATCCCCAAGGACAGCATCCTCATCCACCAGTACCAAGAACGAAGCTGGGCCACCCTCCTGATGGAGAACGAGACGAACCCCACGCCGATCCAGAGCTACCGCGGCGACGGCGTCGAGATCAAGCTCGACTCGATGACCGCCGACTCGGCGACCGTCACCGTCTCGACCGACGTGACCGGCAAGTGCGGCTTCGACTACGTCCCGCGGGCCGCCGTGGCCGGGGACAACGCCTGCGTGACGCCTGCCGTACGCGACAGCACCGCCGCCGACAACGCCGACCAGCCGAACCGTCTGGACGCCAACGGCGCCTGTCGGTGGGGCTACGTCCACCGGGAGATCACGCTGGCCGACGTGGCCTGCGTCTCCCCCACCGTGAAGAACCAGGCGGAGCAGGACACGGCCGCCACGCCCGCCCGGATCAACGTCGCCCAGCATGTGTGGGGGCCGAACGCCTGCCAGGACGGCTACGTGTGGCGGATGGCCGACGACTCCGACTACGTCTGCGTGTCCCTGGAGACCCGCTACCAGACCTTGGACGACAACGCGGCCGCCGCCGGCCGCTGGACCGACGGGCCGGCCGGACCCAAGAGCTGCGTCCAGGGGTATGTCTGGCGGGAGGCCTACGTCGGTGACCAGGCTTGCGTCACACCCGCGCGCCGCGACCAGGCTCGTGCCGACAACGCCGCCGCGTGGGAGAGGGTCAAGGAGAACTGATTCTCCCGCCATCGAGCTCGACCACCTCCGGGATGCGCGGCCTGCGCCTGCCCGTACCGGGATGCGCGGCCGCGTGCTGGTGGGCGCGGCAGACGGTGGAGTCGACCCCGACCTGCCAGCCGATCAAGCCTGCGGCATCGGCCAGGGTTTGCAGGCCAAATCCTGCCACCAGCACCTGGCCAGCCTCGGCCGCTACGTCCGCCTGGGGGAGGAGACCTCCGCCCACATCACCGCCGAGCACGACCCCGCAGCCCGGCGGCGCAGACGCTGAGAGCTGATTCTGCGCCGCTTGGCGCGTTCCTGCCCGCACCGATGCACTTGCCGCGTAGCGCCCAAATCCGGTCCGATCCTGCCCGGAGGTCGATAGGGCAGGCACGGCGAGGTCGATCCAGTGTGCCGTAGTGGGCGAGACGATTCTGGAGGGTGGACGGCTGCTCAGGGGTTGAGGGCCGTGATGGCCTCCAGCACCTGTTCGCGGGCGTGGATGGCGGGGATGACGCCGGTGAGCACGTAGGCGGCCAGTCCTTCGGCCAGCGCCACCAGAGCCAGCGCCGTTCCCTCGGGGTCGGCATCGCTGGGGATGCGGCCGACCTGCTGGTCCTTGCGGATCAGGTCGGCCATGTGCCGGTGAAAGCCGGCGTACAGGACGCGCAGCCGGACGGCCTTGTCGTAAGGGAGGAGCCGAATGGGCACGGTGAGCTCTCGATGCGGGCCGAGGGCATGGTCAAGCTGCGTCAGTCCTCTCACACTGGCGGTAATCCTGCAGATGGCGGGAGTGCTCCGGAAGTTGCCGTCGAGTCGCTCACCTTGGGGGAGCGTCGCGGCGAAGCTCAGTACCTTCTTGGGTACGGCCTGGCGGAATGCGTAGATCGACTGGTTCAGGTCAGCGACCATGACGAGATCTACGCCGTATTCCCGTAGCAGGCCGAGCACTGCGATCTTCTGGTGTGGCAAGCCACCGATCGGCGAGACTCCGAGAAGCCGAACTGCTGAGCACACCTGCCTCGATCAGCCTCGTCCGCTTCTGGCGAGGCCTAGTAGTGCTGTTAGGTCGGCGTGTCGTGGAGACGCTGTGCCGGTGTGGGTGGTTTCATGCCTGTTCCGGCCGGCAAACGGGGTGACGTAGTGGCCGTACCGGCGGTTTGTATGCCTCGAAGGTGTAGTCGAAGCCGAACAGCCGCCGGGTGCGGTCGCGGTCCCGGATGAGGTTGTCGAACGGGGTGAGAAAGACCCGGTTCGGCGGGCAGGAACGCGCGCTCCAGAGCCGTTGGGCGAACCCGGGCAGGCTCGCGGGAGGTCGGCGGGGACGCGGCGCTCGGCCAGGTCGTACACGCGTTCGGCGCCGCGGCGCGCGGCAGTGATCAGACGCCGGTCCACACCAGGTACTCGGCCGCTCGTTTGGCGTCCGACCAGCCACACCCCGTCTCCCTGGAGGGCGGCACGCGGACACCTGCGAAATCCGCGTCATCGGGCAGGGCATCAGCGTCAATGGGCATGGCAGGGTCCGTCGGCTGTCCACTCCTGGGATGAGCGCAGCGCGGGCACACCCCGGGCTCGGCAGCAGCTCCCAGGAGGGAAGGGTGTCACGGTCAGGGTCCTCGACGCTGGCTACGATCCCGACCGCCCCGGCGGTCCCGACGTGGGTCGTGACGTCGGATGCCAATCTGGCCATCGGCAAGGCGAACCAGCCCGGATGATCATTGAATCCGCGGCCCCCACCGGCATGGCGTGGGCGGCCACCGAGGTCAAGGCCAAGATCGTCAATATGAGCTTCGGCGGCCCCGAGCTGGATCCGGTGGAGCACGCGATCAATACGCTGTCACAGCGGTACGACATCCTTCTCGTGGCCGGCGGTTGACCGACCTCATGCGGGTGCTGTGGCAGCGGGCGGCCCGGAACTCGCGCCGGGGGTGAGGGCGTGAACTTTGATCCGTATCCGTTGGCGGATCGCCGACATGCTCCCGGTCCCTGAAACCGAGAGACCGCGTCTGAGCCCGCCGCGCCCACCGGACGGCAGGCCGGCCCTGCCTGGACGGAAATTGCCGTGAAGAAAACCTGCCGAGCGGCGAACACTGGATGACAGTTGCCTTCGGAAGGACACCATGACTGCACCACCTGACGCCAACGACGTGATGGAAGACGTCACGGTGGTCGAGCGGTCGCTGCACAGTCCCGAGCTCTTCGCCCTGCTGTACGACCGGTACTTCCAGGAGGTTCACCGTTATCTGGCTGCCCGGCTCGGCAGTGAGCAGGCCGAGGATCTGGTCGCGGATGCCTTTCTGCTCGCGTTCAACGGCAGGCACGGCTTCGACCCGCAGCGAGGGACCGTGCGGTCGTGGTTGTTCGGCATCGCCACGAACGTGGTGGCCCGTCACCGCCGCAGGGAGGGCCGCCGCCTGAACGCGCTCAGCAAGGTGGCGGCCGAGGAATCCATCGACGGGCACGAGGACCGGGTGACCGCGCAGCTCGCGGCGCGGGCCAGCCGGCCGGAGCTGGTACGGGGGCTGAAGGGGTTGGCGAAGGGCGATCGCGACGTGGTGTTCCTGCTCGTGTTCGGCGGGCTCGGCTACGAGGAGATCGCCACGGCCCTGGACATCCCGGTGGGGACCGTCGGGTCCCGGATCAACAGGGCGCGCAGGAAGCTGCGCAAGGCCCTGGGCGACGTCAACCCGATCGGGGAGTGGTGATGGACGAGTTGAAGCTGGTCGAGGCCGTGTTCGCGGAGCCCGAGCCCACGCCGGAGGCGGCGGCGAAGGGACGTGACCGCCTCCTCCGTGAGGCACGGGCGCCACGGTCGGACCGTCGGTGGCGCACCGCGCTGCCGATCCGGCGCGTCGCCCTGGTCGGCGCCATGGCGGTGCTGCTCACCGGTGGCATCGTCGTCAGCCAGGTGGGGCTGGGCGGCTCCGACCCGGGCACCCCTGGGTACCTGCTCGCTGCCCCTCCGGCCGACGCCAAGGCGCTGCTCACCCTGGCCGCGCGGGCCGCCGCCGGTCAACGTGACACGGTGCCCTCCCAGGGTGAGTACGTCCACACCAGGACGCTGGCCCAGCGCAGCCTGCACACCAAGGACAAGTCGGGCACGACGCAGTACACCAAGGTGATGGTCAACGAAGAGCGGTGGGAGGCCGCCGACGTGGGCAAGCCCTGGCTGAGCCGCAGCCAGAGCCTGTCGGGCACGGGACCGGCGCCCCGGAGGTACTGGGACCACGGCGTCGAGGACATCGTGCACGAGCCGGGAACCTGTCCCGGCCGGCCGGCCTACGCGCGGCTGGGCGCCTGGCCGACGGACCCCGCCCAGGTGCGCGCGAAGATCGTGGCCGACACGGGTGAGGAGCCGTTGCGCATCTGGCGCTCCCTCCAGGGCCTGGTCCGCGAGTCCGTGGTACGGCCGAGCCTCGGCGCGGCGCTGTACCAGGTCGCCGCCGGGCTGGACGGCATCGTGCTCGTCGGCGACGCCATGGACGCCGTCGGCCGCCCCGGCCTGGCCGTCGCCATGGACGGGGGCGACGGCACCCGGTCCGAGTTGATCTTCGACCGGCAGACCTACCACTACCTGGGCGAGCGCACGGTGAGCACCAGGGACCGCAAGGTGAAGGTGTCCTCCGGCGTCGAGTACACCGAGAAGAAGGGCACCGTGACCGGCACCGCCGTGCTCGCCGTCGATCTCGCCCGCGGTTTGCCCGAGGTGTCGCCGAAGGCGTCCCGCATGAAGATCCCCTGCTGAGACTTTCCCCCTGATCCGGCCGTTCCGGCCGTGAGTTCTGTTTCGCATGCCCTCAGATCGAACCGGCATGCCCTCAAGGAAGAAGGAGAACATCCATGCTCATCGCCAAGGCCGTCGCGGTCACCCTGCTCGCCGGCACGTTCGGCGGCCTCACCGCGTCGCCGTCGGGGGACGCCGCCGCGTACGAGAAGCAGACGCAACTGGAGGCCGAGCGCGTCGCCTGCATGACCGAGCGGGGCCTGGACTACGCGGCCTCCCCGGAGGCCCGCTACAAGTGGCAGCCCGGGGAGCAGGAGCGGCTCGCGGGTGACCTGAAGGCGCTGCGGGCCTACCGGGCCAAGTACGGCTTCGGCGTCTGGTCGCCGAATGTCTATCCCAAGGACGAGGTCGTCAACCCCGTCCGGCAGGAGAACCCGAACGACAAGACGCTGATGTCGCTGCCGGCCGATGAGCTGAAGGAGTGGCGCGCCGCCGACGAGTCCTGCTTCTCCCAAGCGGTGAAGGAGGTGCTGGGCAAGACCGTCACCTCCCAGGACGACTACCACGACCAGCTCGACGCGGCGGTACGGAAGTCGTTGAGCGTCCTCGACCAGGACGAGCGGCTCGTCCAGCTGGGCAAGCGGTTCGCCGCGTGCCTGGGCGTCAACCGGACCGCGCCGACCGCGCTGGACGGTCTGAGCCACACGAAGATCGCGCGGCAGGCTTCGGACGTCGCCAAGAAGGCATGGAAGGGCGAACTGCCCAAGGGCAAGACCGCCATCTTCCGTCCGAACCTGAAGCCCGCACAGGCCAGGCCGTACCTGGACAAGGAGATCAAGGCGGCGCTGAAGGACCTGGACTGCGGCAAGGACTTCTACCCCGCCTACTCGCCCAAGGCTGTGGAGATCACGTCGCGGGTCTACCAGGAGTTCGGCCGGGAGGGCGCGGCTCAGGCTGTTTCGTCCCGGATCTACCGCAAGCTCGTCTGACCCAGCACGCCAGGGGTGCCGCTCGTGGCGCGCGGGCGGCACCCCGATTCGTCCGCCTCCAAGGTTCCTGCCGGTGGCACGGCAGAGTCGCTTCCCAGGCCATCAGCGTCTCTGCCCCACCGGACGATCAACTCTCCGCACATCGACCACGAGAGAGCAGATGAAATCAACACACGGAACCCTCGCCACGCTCGTGGCGGGATGTCTCATCGCCGGCGGCACCACGCACACCGCGCAGGCGGCAGAGCCGGCATCTTCGGTGACCGAGGTGTCGGGCTCGGTGACGCTGCTGACCGGTGACCGGGTGACCGTCACCGCGAACGGTCACCGGATCGAGCCGGGACCAGGCAGAAAGGAGCGCTTCGACGTTCAGCGTCGTCAGGGCCACCTCCACGTCATTCCAGAGGACGCGAAGCGGCTGCTGGCCCAGGGGGTGCTGGATGAGCGTCTGTTCGACGTCACGCAGTTGCTCACCTGGCGATACGGCGATGCCCACAAATCGGAAATACCACTGATCGTGCAGTCACCCCAGGGGGAACCGGCACAGACGCTCAGCGGAACGCGGAAGGCCAAGGACTTCGCCGGGCTGGGACTGGCCGCCACGAGCGTCCCCAAGGTGACAGCCGGCCAGACCTGGCAGAGCCTGGTCGGTGGCGCCCGATCACTGGCCGCGGGCAAGTCGAAGATCTGGCTGGACGGGAAGCGGCACATCACCCTTGACCAGAGCGTCAAGCAGATCGGGGCCCCGCAGGCGTGGCAACAGGGGCTGACCGGAGCCGGTGTCACGGTCGCCGTGCTCGACTCCGGTTACGACGCCACTCACCCCGATCTCAAGGACGTCGTCACGCAGTCGCGAAACTTCTCCGACGAACCCGACATCAGCGACAACGTTGGACATGGCACCCATGTTTCCTCCATCGTGGCAGGAGCCGGAGCCAAGTACCGGGGCGTCGCGCCGGGAGCGAAGATCGCGCTCGGCAAGGTCGGCGGCGAGTACGTCAGCGAAGCGGCACTGTTGGCAGGCATGGAATGGGCCGCCGCCGAGGTCAAAGCGAAGATCATCAACATGAGCGTCGGCAGCCCGGACACGCCCGGCGTCGATCCGGTGGAGCACGCCGTCAACGCCCTGTCGGCGCGTACGGGAGCGCTGTTCGTCATCGCGGCGGGCAACGACGGAACACCCGGCTCGGTCAGCAGCCCGGGCAGCGCCGACGCGGCACTGACGGTCGGCGCGGTCGACAAGTCCGACCAGATGGCCGAATTCTCCAGCCGCGGCCCAATACTGGGCGATCATGCGATCAAGCCGGACGTGACCGCCCCCGGCGTCGACATCACGGCGGCGGCCGCGCAGGGCACGGCAGGAGGCCCGTACGTCGCCCACAGCGGCACCTCCATGGCGGCGCCGCACGTCGCGGGCGCGGCGGCGATCCTCGCCCAGCGGCACCCGGACTGGAACGGAGAGCAGCTCAAGGCCGCGCTCATCGGCAGCGCCGCGCCGCAGGCCGGTGCCACACCCTTCGACCAGGGGGCCGGGCGCGTCGACGTGGTCCGCGCGATCGGCCAGGAGGTGTACGCCAGTCCCGCGAACATCGGCACGGTCTTCCGCTGGGGCGAATCCGGCGTGCGGCAGGCGGCCAAAGAGATCACCTACACCAACGCCGGTGACTCCCCGGTCATCCTCGACCTCACCGTGGACGGCGACGTGCTGCGCACCTCGGCACAGCGGGTCGAGGTGCCCGCCAAAGGCACGGCGTCCGTCACCGTGACGATCGACGGGACCGGCAAACAGCCCGGTGATCACCCGGGCACCATCATCGCCCGATCGGGTGACCTTCTCATCCGAACCGTCGCCACCGCGTACGTGGAGCCGGAAGCCTACGACGTGAAGATCAGCGCACTCGGCACCGACGGCCGGCCCGTCGACGCGGTCGGGGAGTTCTACAACGGCAAGGGCGAGAGTGTTCGGATGCTCCTCATCGGCGCGCCGGACACCTACCGGCTCCCCGCCGGCGAGTGGAGCCTGTACGCCGACATCTACGAAGGATCGCGCATCACGACCACGCACCTGCCGGTGAAGGTCGGCGAACAGGGCACGGAGGTGATCCTGGACACGCGCAAGGCCAAACCGATCAGGTTCGCCCTGGACGAGCCCACGGCTGTCACCAGTGGATGGGTCGAGATGTGGGTGATCAACGGTTCATGGTGGCTCGGCTGGGCCGGAGGCAGGCCCGACCCCAGCTCCGTGTACTTCGTGCTCGGCTCCAAGCAGCCCGGACTGAAGTACATCAGCAGGATGCATTTCCACAAGAAGGACGCCTCTCCCACTCCCGTCCGCTACGACCTGGTGGACGAACGCCAGGACGGCATGCCCGAGGACCCCACCTACACGGCCAGGGTGAAGGACCTCGACCAGGTGACCACGACCTTTCGCGGCGCCGGAACGGCCGCGAAGGGCACCTACTTCGTGGCGAACGCCGTCGAAGGCGTTTCTGCCGGATTCCTGACCCCCACGAACGAGGTGCCGCTCCCGGGCAAGCTGACGGAATACCGGACGCGAGGGCACAAGTGGTCCAGCGCGCTGCGCGTCGGCGAATCCGCGGTCACGGGGGCCACGGAACCCACCGGCCACGGCCGCGATCGTCAGAGGTGGGGCGCCGCGGTGAGCGGTCCGTCCTTCGCCACCTTGGGCGGCTGGCGAGAGGGTGACACCGTGGTGTTCGACGGCGCCCGGCTGTTCTCCGAGGGCGTGCCCGGCCGGGTCGGCATGGATGGCGCGGCCACCGGCACCGTCAGCCTCGTCCAGGATGGTCAGGTCATCTCCACGACCGACTACACCAGGTGCGGCCCGTGGGAGCTCGATTCCTGCCGGTTGACCGCCGGCCTCCCGGCGAAGCCCGCGACGTATACGCTCAGTGCGACGGCCGACCGGCAGGTGCCGTACTCCACGCTGTCCACGAAGGTGGCATCGACGTGGACGTTCCGTTCGGCGCACACCACCGAGCGGGAAGCACTCCCTCTGTCGGCGGTCCGCTACGCCCCCAAGGGGCTGGACGAGTACAACCGGGCCAAGCCCGGATCGTCCACCCGGCTGCCCGTCTGGATCGAACGCAATCCCGGTGCGCCCGCGGCGGCCGTGACGTCCATCCACCTGCAGATGTCCGTCGATGACGGGGTGACCTGGCGCGACATCCGGGTCAGGGCCGCGGGTTCGGCCTGGACGGCGCAGATCGACAATCCGCGCGCAGCGGGCTTCGTGTCCCTGCGCGCCATGGTGACCGACAGCGCGGACAACAGCGTCAGCCAGACCATCCACCGCGCCTACGCGGTCGGATGACCTCCCCGGCCGTGGAGCCGGAGACGACCACCGTCGCCTCCGGCTCCGCGCATGTGCGCCTGCGATCAGAACACCCGCACCGGGTGGCGCCGCCGGTACGCAGGCATGAACGGTTCTACGAGCGGCGCCGCGCGCGGCGAGCCCTGGACCAAGCAGCCCCGCCACGCCTACGGCCGGCAGAAGATCCTGGTGGACGGGATCACGGTGAACGGCATCCCGTACGTGGCGCCACCTTTGGAGCGGACAGGCGCCCGCCGATGCTCCAGGTCCAAGACCTCGACGTTGAGCGCCAGGATCTCCGCGGCCCGGGCCGCGGTCCCGTAGAGCATCCGCCACAGGGTCTTCTCCCGCAGGGGGATGTCGCGGCGGGACAACGGGCCGCCGCCGCCGCAACGCGACGGGAAGCTTGGACCTTCCTCTTCGTGGCCTGCGCAACGGCGCCGGCGGTGACGGTGCCAGGTGACCTGTTCGATGCCGCCGGCGTTGACGCCGGCCACCTGGGCGACTCGGTCATCAGGCATAGCCCCGGTCTGCCTTCGGACCGATGTCAGCGCAGGTGGGAGCCGGCGAGGATGGAACATGTCAGCCGCTCACACCAAGGAGACCATCGTGAACGCCTCTGACGACACCTTGCCCGCCCAGCCCGGCGAACGCCTCGCCTCCCGTATGCCCCTGGGGCTGGCCAACGCGCTTGTGGGCGTCGGCGTCCTGCTGGGCTTCGGGGCGGTCACCGCCGGCGTCGGGGCGCCGGCGCGTTTCGTGGTCAGGTCCGTGCGCCGCTGAACGGCCTTTCCCCCACGGCTGGTGAAGGTCTGACTTCCGGCACAGGCGCCGACCGGCCGTGGGGTCCGTGCTCGGGCAGCCTGTGGCTGCCTCGATACTGGCAAGCGTGCCTGTGACCAGCTATTTCCGCCGACTCGCCGGCAGCCGCCCGTTCGCCGGGGCGAGCCGCTACGGCGTCGTGCGCGCGATGGTCGAGACCGGTGGCGTGACCGTGGCGGCGCTGGGCATGGTCGTCATCCTGGCCGGTGAGGACGCACCGATCCGGAGCCTGGTGGCGGTGGCCGCCGGTGCGGGACTCTTCCTGCTGCGCCACCGGTTCCCCACGGCGGTGCTGCTGGCGCTGGCGGCGCTGTGCGGCCCGGTCGCGGCGGTCGGGCCGTTCACCGCCGCGACCGCCTACACCGCCGCGCGCCGCACGACGCGAGCGCGGCGACGGGCCTGGGTCCTGGCGGCGGCGAGCGTGCTGGCCGTGGCATCGGCGACGGCGGGCATGCCCTGGTCGGGAGCCGGACCGGCACCGTACGGGCTGCTGCTCGGCCTGCTCATGGCGCCGCTGGCGGTGGTGCTGCCGGGCCTGGTGGGGACGGTACGCGGCCAGCAGGAGCGCCTGCTGGTCGCCTCGCGGGAGCGCGGCGACGCCGCCGAGCGGGCCCGCCGGCTGGCCGACAGCGAGGCCCGGATGCACGAACGCTCCCGGATCGCCGCCGAGATGCACGACCTGGTGGGGCACCGGCTCAGCCTGATCTCGCTGCACGTCGGCGGGCTGGAGATGGCCCTGGCCGGGACCGCCCCCGAGCTGAGCCGGGAAGTGGTCCTGGTCCGCCAGACCACCCGTGACGCCATGCGCGAGCTGCGGCAGTCGCTGGGGGTGCTGGGGCCGCCGGGCCGCGACACCGGGCCGGACGCGCTCACCGACGCGACCGGCACCCGCGCCGACATCGAGGGGCTGGTGGCCCAGTCCCGCGCCGGCGGGATCGCGGTGCGGCTGGAGTGGACCGGACCCGATCTGGACTCCCGTCCGGCGCCGGTGCGGCGCGCGGTCCACCGGGTCGTCCGTGAGGCCCTGACCAATGTGCACCGCTACGCCGGCGCCGCCCACACCACCGTCACGATCGTCCATGACCGGGACGTGGTGCGCGTCACCGTCCGCAACGGGGCTCCGCCGCGCACGCCGCCCGCCGAGAGCCCGGGGAGCGGCCGTGGCCTGCCCGGTCTGCGGGAACGGGTGGAGCTGCTCGGCGGGACGCTGGAGGCCGGGGCACTGGCGTCCGGCGGGTTCCAGGTGGCCGCGGTCGTGCCGGCCGATCCCGGCGACCTCGTCAACCGGACCGATGCGCCGGACGCCTCCGGCTCGGCGGCCCCGGACGCGCCCCCCGCCGTACCCGCCCCGGCCGACTCCGGACGCCGCTGGGTCGAGTCGCTGACGCTCGCCTTCGGGCTGGTGGCGCTGTGCGCGTTGATGGCCCTGGCCGCGACCTTCGTGCACGCCATCCTGCCGAACCCCCATCCCGGGCCGCTCCCGCTGCCCCGCCTGGGCATGACCTACCAGCAGGTCGCGGAGCTCAGCGTGCTGGACAACGGGGCGGTCCGGGCGGCGGCGACCGGGCGCGAGCCGCCGCGCCCCGCCACGGCGGCCGGCTGCATCTACCCGTTCAACGGGGCCACCGAACGCCGCCCCGACCGCCTGATCGTCGCCCGCTACTGCTTCGACGCCTCGCAGCATCTGATCGCCATCGACCGCTTCGCCGTACCGTCGGTTCGCGACGGCGCACCCTGGGAGACCCCGTGACCGAGCCCGTGACCAGCCCTGCGACTCAGGCAGCCCGGCCGATCCGCGTCCTGCTGGCCGACGACGAGACGATGATCCGGCACGGCGTGCGGCTGATCCTGCGGCACGCCGAGGGCGTCGAGGTGGTCGCCGAGGCCACCGACGGACGCCAGGCTGTGGAACTGGCCACCGCCCACCGCCCGGACGTGGCGCTGGTGGACATCCGGATGCCGGTGTACGACGGCCTGGCCGCCATCGCGCCGCTGCTGGCGCTGGACCCGGCGCCGCGCGTGGTGATGCTGACGACCTTCGGCGAGGAGGCGAACGTGCTGCGGGCGCTGCGCGAAGGCGCGGCGGGCTTCCTGCTGAAGGACGACGGCCCGCAGGAACTGATCAACGCGGTCCGAGCGGCCGCCGCCGGTGACGCGGTGCTGTCGCCCGGCGTCACCGCCGCCGTCATCAGCCGGATGCTGAACGGCACCGGCCCCCAGGACGCCGACCCCGCCCACGCCGACGAGCGGATCGCGCGCCTGACCGAACGGGAACGGGAGGTCCTGGCGATGCTGGGGGAGGGGCTGTCCAACCAGGAGATCGCCGAACGGCTGTACATCGGGATCGGAACGGTGAAGACGCACGTGAGCGCGATCCTGGACAAGACCGGCTCGGCCAGCCGGGTGCAGGCCGCGATCCTGGCCCACCGGACCGGCCTGTCCGCCTGAGACGCCTCTGCCGGAAGACAGAGCATCCGCACCACTTCCCTCACTTCCGGCAGAGCCGAACTCCTCCCCAAGGACCGATGTTCTCGCAGGTCAACGTCGTGAGGATGGAAGCGTTCCCGGCTCGCGGTCTCATCCCGCGGGCCGACGCTTCCTAGGCGGGGTCCTCACATGTCACACGATTTTCCCTCCCCTGACGTCCACGTCGCCGGCCCGGCCGCCAGCGCCGTCGGCCTGACCAAGGCGTACGGTTCCGGGGAGACGCGCGTCACCGCGTTGGACGCGGTCTCGGTCGAGTTCGCGCGAGGCCGGTTCACCGCCGTGATGGGCCCGTCGGGATCCGGCAAATCGACGCTGATGCACTGCATGGCCGGGCTGGACCGGGTGACGTCGGGTTCGGCCCGCATCGGCGGGACCGAGCTGTCGTCGCTGAACGACCGGCAGCTCACCGCCCTGCGCCGCGACAAGGTCGGGTTCGTCTTCCAGGGCTTCAACCTGCTGCCCACCCTGACCGCGGCGGAGAACATCACGCTGCCGCTGCGGATCGCCGGACGCAAACCCGACCCCGCCTGGCTGGAGGCCGTCATCGCCACCGTCGGCCTGGGCGAACGACTCGCCCACCGGCCCGCCGAGCTGTCGGGCGGCCAGCAGCAGCGCGTCGCCGTCGCCCGCGCCCTGGTCTCCCGGCCCGACATCGTCTTCGCCGACGAGCCCACCGGCAACCTCGACTCCCGCTCCGGGGCCGAGATCCTCGGCTTCCTGGGCGAGTCGGTGCGCGAGCTGGGCCAGTCGGTGGTGATGGTCACCCACGACCCGGTGGCCGCCGCGCACGCCGACCGGGTGGTGTTCCTGGCCGACGGCCGCGTCGTCGACGAGCTGCACCGGCCGACCTCCGGCACGGTGCTCGACCGGATGCTCCGGTTCCAGGCCCAAGGCACGACGCGCTGACCCGCCCCCCCTTCTGCACCGAAAGCTCCCATCATGCTGCGCACAGCCCTGCACAACCTCCTGGCCCACAAGGGCCGCCTGGCGATGACCTTCATCGCGGTCTGCCTCGGCGTCGCGTTCGTCTCCGGCACTCTCGTCTTCGCCGACTCCTCCGCGGCCGCCTACCGCGCGGCCGCCGCCAAGAGCTTCGACGGCGTCGCGGTCACCGTGACCCCCAAGGACCCGCCGCCCGGAACCCCCGAGAACCAGCACGCGGACGGCCTCGACGACGCCCTCGCGCGGAAGCTGGCCGCCGTGCCCGGAGTCGCGGCCGTGCGCCCGTCGGCCGACGGCATGGCCGTGCTGTCCGCCTCGGACGGCACCCCGCTGCGAGCGGGCAGCGCCTGGGCGAACCTGGCCGCCTCCTACTCGCCCGGCCCCGACGGCAAGGACGGCCGGTATCCGCTGGCCGAGGGCCGTGCGCCCCGCGACAGCGGGGAGATCGCGGTGGACATCGGGACCGCCGACGCGGGCCGCTTCCACCTCGGTGACATGATCACGCTGGCCACCGACGGCCCCGTCATGACCAAGCGGCTGGTGGGCCTCGTCCGCACCACCGACAGCCGGGTGACCGCCGGCGGCACCCTGGCGCTGTTCGACCTGGCCACCGCGCAGAAGCTGTTCGCCGCTCCGGGCCGCTACACCAGGATCGACCTGACCGCCGCGCCCGGCACCGCCGAGGCCGTCCTGGCCGACCGGGTCACCGAGATGCTCCCGGCTGAGCGCGCCGAGGCGGTCAGCGCCACCGCCCAGGCCCTCCAGCAGTCGATCCTGCTGGACACCCTGACCCGCGGCTACACCAAGATCCCGATGATCTTCGCGGCGGTCGCGCTGTTCATCGGCTCGTTCCTGATCATCAACACCTTCACGATGCTCGTCTCCCGGCGCGTCCGCGACATCGCGCTGCTGCGCGCCATCGGGGCCTCCCGCCGCCAGGTCGTCGGCTCCGTGCTGGCCGAGGCGGCCCTGCTCGGCCTCGCCGCCTCCGTGACCGGTTTCCTGCTGGGCCTGGGGATCGCCGCCGCGCTGCCCGCGCTCCTGAGCACCGACGAGCACCCGCTGCCGCGCGGCTCGTTGGCGATCGGCCCCATCCCCCTGATCGCGGCCCTGTTCGTCGGCGTGGGCGTCACCATGGCCGCCGCGCTCGTCCCGTCGCTGCGCGCCGCCCGGGTCGCCCCGCTGGAGGCCATGCGCTCGGCCCAGCAGCCGCCCTCCGCCTCGCGGTCCTGGATCCGCGGCGCGGCCGGGACGGCCCTGCTCCTGCTCGGCGCCGGGATGCTGGTGTCGCTCAGCGGAGCCGAGGACGCCTCCGTCGACAACCTCCAGAGCGCCATGTTCGGCTGCGCCCTCCTCGGCGCCGCCCTGATCGTGCTGGCGCCGCTGCTGGCCGGTCCGGTGATCCGGCTGTTCGGCACGCTCACCGGCCGGTTCGGCGTGGTCGGCCACCTCGCCCGTCAGAACGCGCTGCGCGACCCGCGCCGCACCGCCGCCACCGCCGCCGCGTTGATGATCAGCACGGCGCTGGTCGGCGGGCTCGCCGTCCTCGGCGAGTCCACCAGCCGGGCCCTGGACCGCCAGGCCGCCGCCGGTCTCGCCGCCGACTACACGATCGGCACCCGCGACTCCATGAACAGCATCGACCCCGCCGCCGTCCAGCGGGTCGCCGCCGTACCCGGCGTGCGGACCTCCTCCGCCGTCGCCGACTCCACCCTGTTCGTCGGCGGCCACGTCCGGCAGATCTCCGGCGTCGACCCCGCGACCGTGGGCGCCGTCATGAAGCTCGACTTCGTCAACGGCTCCCTGGACGACCTCGGTCCAGGCCGGATCGCCCTGTCCAAGACCATCGCCGACGCCCAGGGCGTGCGCACCGGCGGGCAGGTGAACGCGCGCATCGGCCGCGACCAGGCGTTCCACAAGTACACCGTCGTCGGCGTCTACCAGGACAACCCGGTCGCAGGGGACGCCCTGGGGGCCCGCACCGAGGTCCAGAAGCACGCCTTCGTGCCCGGCGCCATCCAGCGGATCCTCCTGCGCGCCGACGCGACGGCCACCGAGCAGGCCCTGCGCGCCGCCGTGGGCAACAGCCCCCTGCTGAGGGTGCAGGACCGCGCCGCGTTCGTCGCCGAGGCCGCCGGGACCGTGGGGAACCTGCTGACCCTGATGTACGGCCTGCTCGTGATCGGCGTGGTGATCGCCGCCCTCGGCGTCGTCAACACCCTGGCCATGTCGGTGTCGGAACGGACGCGGGAGCTCGGCATGCTGCGCGCCCTGGGCCTGGACCGGTCCGGCGTCCGGCGGATGGTGGTCCTGGAGGCCCTCACGATCGCCGCGTTCGGCACCCTGCTGGGGCTGGTGAGCGCGCTGTTCGGGGCCTGGGCGGTCGGCGCCCTGGCCAACGGGGCGATCCCGCAGTACACGCTCACGATCCCCTGGGGAACGCTGCTGCTGGTGTGCCTGCTGTCCCTCGCGGCCGGCGCGCTCGCCGCGCTCGTCCCGGCCCAGCGGGCGGCCGCCATGCGCCCCCTGCAAGCCACCGCCCAAGCCTGACCGGCAACCGGACATGTGCTCCAGCGGCCCGAAGCCGGCGGGAGTGTTGGTCCGCCACAGCCGCCTGTCGGAGACCGTCCAGATGCCGCCGCGTCACCACGGACCCGAGCGGCCGTCTCGGCCCGAGAACCAAGCCACGAAAGGGCCCCTCTTTCCCATGCGTATGCTCCATCGCCCTCTGCGCCGCCTCCTCCTCGCGACGGCCGTCGCCGCGCTCACCTTGGAAGCCTGCGCCAGCCCTCAGCCTGAAGTCGCGGGTTCGGCGCAGGTCTCCACACAAGAGGGCACGGCCCGTTCGGGCCAGGTCACCTACGACTTCGGTGACACCGCCTACGCTCCGCCGGGCCTGGACGGCAAGCGCATGGAGCTGAAGGCCGCCGTCACCTACCCTCGCAAGCTGGACGGGGGCAAGCACCCTCTGGTGATGATGCTGCACGGCTGGGGCGACACCTGCGCCGCGGGGGACAAACCCGTCCGCGGCCAGGGCTGGCCGTGCGCCAAGGGCGCCAAGCCGGTCGACAACTACCTGGGATACGCCTACCTGGCCGAGGCCCTGGCCGACAAGGGCTACATCGTGGTGTCGGTGGCGGCCAACGGCATCCAGGCCCAGGAGAAGGACGAGGGGCACACCGCACGCGCGGCCCTGCTGGACAAGCACCTTCAGATGTGGACGCAGCTCTCCGCCGGGGAAGGCCCCCTGCGGGAACTCAAACAGTTCACCGGCCATGTGGATCTGGACCGGGTCGGCACGCTCGGGCACTCACGGGGCGGTGGCGGTGTCATCGCTCAGGCCCTGGACGGCCACACGCCCCCGGCCGGCGTGCACGTCCGGGCCGCCATGGCGCTCGCGCCCGCCATGAACGGCATCGACGCCGACAAGGAACACATCACCCGCATCCCCCTGGCCGTGGTCGCCGGAACCTGCGACGCCATGTGGGAGGACGGCAAGGTCGCCGCCACGATGGCCGCGGGCAACTCCAACGCCGAACACCACGACGTACCCGGAGGCAACCACAACTTCTTCAACACGATCTGGACACCCGGCACCGGGCCGGCCTTCGCGACGGACGATGTCGCCGTCGAGAAGCGCAACCGTCCCGGAGGCAGGTGTGAGAGCACCGACCAGACCGGCATTGTCCGTCAGCTCACGCCCGCCGAGCAACGCGAGACCGCGGTCCACTACGCGGTCGCGTTCTTCGACGAGCACCTGAAGTAGCCGGCTCCCCGGGTCCGCGTCCGCGGCGTGTGCCGTCGGGGAGCCCTTGTGCGCCCCGGCGGAACCTTCAGTCCGACCATCCCGCCAACGTGCTCCCTCAAAAGTGCGCAAACGATCTTCATAGGTGCGTTCGCGAGTGTCCCGTCCGTGTGAACCCTGCGACAGGAGGAAGATCGCCCCCCTGGACGCCGACGACTTCCGCCCACTGTCTGTTCGACTCGGCAGAGCGGCTGATGCAGATCCCTCGTGATCCTTGCCCCGGTCGCGAGATCCGATGGCGGCGAGCGGCGCGGCAGCATCGAACGTTGGTGTCGCGACAGGTCGGCTACTGCGTCGTCGAGTACACCTTCTTCGAGCAGGGCTTCGTGACGATGCTCATGGTGGCTGAGTCCGCCCGGGGGTACGGCATCGGCGCGAGCCTCCTGAAGGCTGCAGCAGTCTCATGCCGAACCGCGAAGCTGTTCACGTCGACGAACGTGTCCAACCATCCCGTGCAGCGGCTGCTCCGACGGGCTGGCTGGCGTGCGGTGAGGATGGTGCACGGCCTCGAAGCCACCTGACACCTTGCAGGAGGGCACCTGACCAGAGTCAGGCTCTCGCCTGGACGAGACAGTGAGGGGGCGCCCATGCGGGTCGTCCAACGGCGAACCCGGGGAGCGGAGCGGCGTGTCGTTGTACGGTGCGCGCATGTCCACCCGCTCCCAGCCCGCGGAGTCCATGGCCCGCGACGTGCGCCAGTTGTTCGCTCTGGTCGGCATCCCGAAGCGCCCCGAGCACGGGGGCATCGGCGGGACGTCGCGACGCGGGCAGCCGACCAGCGGGCGACCACCGGAGGGCGTTGTGACGGGCAGCACGGTCCTCGATCTCGCGGAGCCCGGGTGGCGTGCGATGGAGGTGCTGATCACCGAGCCGGGCAGCTCGGACGACGGCGACGTGGGTACGACGGCGACGGTGGTCGCGGCCTGCGGTGCGCTGTTGGCCGAGGTGTCGTGGCACTGGTCGATCGAGCAAGGCGCCAGGCTTGACCCGCACTGGGGGCCAGGGCAAGCAGGCGACGAGGTCCGTACTCGCCGCGACCCGCCCCTGATCCTTCGCCCTGGCCCCGCCCGGGTGCGGATGTTGTTCGCCGAGGGTTCGCCGCCCGAGGGCTTCTCTCTTCCGGGGCGTCCGTCGATGCGCTGACCCAGGAGGGCACGCCGGTGTCGTGATCTGGCTCTGTCGCCGTGCCGGAGCCGGGCGCTCCTGTCGGCCGGAACTACGTTGAGTGGTGAGACGGTCACCGGTGGTCGAGCCTCGGTGATGCCCGCGGAAACCTCATTCCCGCGTGAGAGGTGTCATCCATGAGGCGCGCCGTTCATGCGGTGGCGGGCAGCGCAGCAGTGGCCCTCGGCCCGTCCGGTGCGATCACCGCTCCGAGCGCCGCCCACGCCGCCGAACGTGACTGCATCCCGGGAAGTCCTCCCGTCAAACCGGGCCAGCCGCGCAAGTGCCTCCGGAAGGGCGGGCCCACCGGTGACGGGTGTCGGGAGGAGGACAACTGCTTCCGCGAGTTCGAGTGCGGGGAAGCGTCCCAGCAGTTGACGGAAGCGGTCGGCGTCGTCGTACTGCGCGGCGTCGCGGTTGGCCGACAGAAGCGAGACCACCACGAGCTGCCCCGCGGGGATGTCCACCCCGCCGATCGTCACGGGCTCGGTCGTGAAGCGGAAGGTGGAGGTGCTGATCGGGCCGTCGTACCGGAGGAACTCCTCGATGGCGTCGGGCAGCAGGCCGGGGTCGGAGCGGAGCCGGGCCGGCTGGCCGGGATGGGTGAGCAGCGCGCGCATCCCGTTGCCGATCAGGTGGACCGTCGTCTCGTGCCCGGCGACCAGGAGCAGCCAGGACGTGCTCACCAGCTCGGTGTCGCTCATCCGCCCGCCTTCGTCGTGCATCTGCACCATGGCGCTGATCAGGTCGTCGGCGGGGTCGGCTCGTTTGGCCGCGCACAGGTCCGTCAGGTACGCCAGCGTCTCCTCGGCCGCGGCCACCACCTCCTTGGGGCCCCGGGCCGAGCCTACGATCGTGGTGCTGGACAGGCGGAGTCCTGGCCGAAGACGCTGTCGATCACGGCTGGGCCTGCTCCGTGGTGGTGGGTCTGAAGCCGGTCAACACCTGTTCGGCCTGTTCCATCATGTCCCGGACGATGTCCGCGGCGGGCTTGACGTCGTGGAGGAGGCCCACGCCCTGCCCCATGAGCCAGGGCATCTCCTCCCAGTCGGCCCGCGTCCCCGCAACCGCCGGCAGGAGGCCGAACTTGCGGACCGCCGTCTCCTGCCCCTGGACGAAGGTGGTGCCGACCGGTTCGAGCGAGTCGAGGTCGGCGGGGATCTCCGCGAGCCGGTCGTTCCACTCGGCCACCACGCGGTTGCGCTGCAGGCGCATCGGGTTGAACCGGGGGAACTCGGGCCCGAAGATCGACGCGAGCACGGTGTCGTCCCCGGCGGCGGACCGGTCGGCGGGCGGATGGCCCCAATGGAAGGAGACGATCGGCACTCGCTCCTGCACACACACCTCGACCAGGTCGGCGGTGGGGAAGAAGGAGATGAGATTGATGTTGAACGGCGCGCCCCCGTCCGGTCCCTGACCTCGCGGATGGTCTCGCGCAGCCGGTCGGGAGGCAGCAGCGCGGCCCCGATCGCGCCGATGCCGCCCGCGTTGGTGACCGCCGCCGCCAGATCGGGCGTCTCGCCCGCGAAGGCCATCCCTGCGCAGGCGAACGGGTACGGGACGGCGTATCTCGCGGTGAGCCTGGTGGAGAGCACGGACATGACGGCGTCCTTCCTGAAGACTCTCAGTTCATCGTGATGGCTTCCGGACGGCTTGCCCATACACAGCGCCGGACTGTCCCGTACCGGCCGCGTCCTTGCCGGAACGGCAGAGGCGCACGACGAGCGCCGAGCATGCGCATGACGAAGCACGAGATCGTCGCACGGGCGCCTGCTCTTCTACGGGCAGTCGTCCCTCTCTCTCGTGGGTGGTTCATGGTTGCCGGAGAGATGCCGAACTCTTGATGCTGACGTGAGTGCTCTCATGTCTTCTGA
>NZ_JBFAOV010000071.1:0-22470 GCF_040675375.1 Nonomuraea sp. NPDC049607 | reverse complement strand
GAATCGGGCACCCCTGAAACGACAAGATCCCGCCCGATCATCAAGATCAGACGGGATCCCGTCAACTTCAGTCCAGCCGTTTCAAGAACGGCTCCTGGTGGAGATGAGGGGATTCGAACCCCTGACCCCTTCGATGCGAACGAAGTGCGCTACCGGACTGCGCTACATCCCCAAGGACTCGACCAGATTAGCAAACTCCCAGAGGTACTCGCGCCACCCTTTCAGTCGCCCACCGCTCGTCTGGGCGGTTCGGCGTACTGGTCGAACAGGACGTCGGTGTGCAGTGCGGTCAGGTCGATGACCTCGGCCTCCATCTCGGCCGCCGCCCGGCGCCGCTCGCGTGCCCGCCGTAGCCGCTCAGAGCGCGCCTGGAGCGCCCGTTCGCGGCGCTCCCGGTCGACCTGTACGGCGATCCGCAGAAAGGCCGTGTACGCCAGCATGACGACCCCGGACGGCGCCACGCCCCACCACGGGATCATCTCGACCCCGGCCGTGACGACGGAGGCCAGCACGAGCAACGCGGTGAAGAACAACAACCGTCTGCGTCGCGCTACGATGATCGCCCTACGGCGAAGCCGGAACTGCCGGACATCGACCTTTTCAACCTCGGGTGCGTCCTCGTCGCCGATGGTGGCGTCGAGATTGTCCAGGTCGGGCAGGGCGTGCTCGCCGGTGTAGTGCTCCTCGAGCTCGGCGAGCTCCTGGAGGTTCGTCTTGTCCCGGCGCAACCACATCGGAATCAGGACGCACAGCCACATCACGACGATGGCGACATAGAGGAAGGCGCTGCTCACGACCACCTCCGGGCAGCACGAAAGCGCGTCTGTGCTCGTCGCGCCTTCATTGTGCTCACGTCACGCACCGTAAGACCGTGTGTCACTGATTGACGAGCATTCGGTGCGGTGTGTCGCGAGATCGTCAAACCTCTTCGACCGGAGATCCGCCGCGAGCGGCCGACTCACGTGCTCGCCGCCACTGTACGAGCAGGCCGCCGGGGACGTCCTCGACGGTCAGCGCGTAACAGATGTGGTCGCGCCAGGCCCCGTCGATGTGGAGTTGGCGACGCCGAATGCCTTCTTCCCTGAACCCGAGCTTCTCCACCACCCTACGACTGGCCTGGTTCTCAGGACGGATGTTCGCTTCTAGCCGATGCAATCCGGTGGTGAAAAAGCAATGATCGACGGCCAGGGCCAGGGCGGTGGGGATGATGGCCCGCCCGGCCAGCGCGCCGTCCACCCAGTAACCGACCTGGGCGGAACGGGCAGAACCCCACACGATGGCCCCCACGGTGAGTTGCCCCGCGAAGCGGCCGTCGTAGGTGACCACCCACGGCAGCGCCAGCCCCTGCCGCGCCTCGCGACGCAGGGTGCCGACCATGGAGATGTACGGGCCGAGCCCCGTTCTGAACAGTGGGGTCTCGGGGTTGCTCGGTTCCCAGGGACGCAGCCAGTCGGCGTTGCGCAACCTGGTCTCGCGCCAAACGCGTACGTCGCTCAGCCGCAGCGGCCGAAGGCCCACCGGGCCTTCGCTCAGGTTCGCCGGCCAGCCACGAAGTCGATCCACGCCTCTCATCATCCCCCCATCGGGCTCGATGTCGCCACGGATCATCGATCGGCAGACCGAAACCTGGTCAGCGGGGGTGGTCGCCGCCCTTGATCTGCTCGACCGCGTGCCGCAGGACGGGCGCGAGCACAGCCACCCCATCCCGGACGCCACCGGACGAGCCGGGCAGATTCACGATCAACGTGTCACCCGCCTGACCGGCCAGCCCCCGGGACAGGACCGACGTGGGCACCTTGTCGCGATTCGCCAGGCGAATGGCCTCCGCTATACCGGGAATTTCCCGGGTGATCACGCGGGCGGTCATCTCCGGCGTCAGGTCGAGGGGCGTGAGCCCGGTGCCGCCGGTGGTCACGATCACGTCGTAACCCTGGGCGACGCCGTCGCGCAGGGCCGCCTCGACCGCGTCGCCGTCGGGCACCACCAGCGGACCCGAGACCTCGCAGCCGGCGTCGGACGCCAGCAACTCGGCCAGCAACGGCCCTGACTTGTCGGCATATATCCCGGCGGAGGCGCGGTTCGACACGGTCACCACGAGCGCCCGGATCACGTGGCCTCCCTGGTCCACAGACCGGTCTTGCCGCCCACCTTCTCCTCCACCCGGACGTCGGTGATCACGGCGGCCGGATCGACCGCCTTGACCATGTCGATCAGCGCCAGGGCGGCCACGGTGACGGCGGTCAGCGCCTCCATCTCCACCCCGGTACGGTCGGCCGTCCGCACCCGGCAGGTGATCGACACCCCCCAGTCCTCGACGTCGAGCACGACCTTCACACCGTGCAACGCGATCGGATGGCAGAGCGGAATGAGGTCGGGCGTGCGTTTCGCCCCCATGATCCCAGCGATCCGGGCCACCCCGAGCGCGTCGCCCTTGGGCACCTCGCCCGACCGCAGCAGCGCCACCACCTCGGACGACAGCAGCACCCGCCCGGTCGCCGTCGCGGTACGGGCGGAGACGTCCTTGGCCGAGACGTCGACCATGCGCGCCGCGCCCGTCTCGTCCAGGTGCGTGAACTCGCTCACAGCCGGATCACCTCCACCTCGGACCCGCCGGGCACCTCGGTCACGTCCTCCGGCACCACGATCAGCGCGTTCGCCGAGGCCAGGGCCGCGAGCTGGTGGGAGCCCTGGCCGTGGACCGGCGCGACCGTGCCGTCGGAGGACAGCACGCCGCGCAGGTACGAGCGCCGGCCCGACGGCGAGCGCAGCGCCGCGGTGACGTAGGCGGTCACCCGGGCCGTGTCGGTGGGCAGGCCGCGCATCTTGTCGAGCGCGGGACGTACGAACAGCATGAACGACACGAAGGAGGACACCGGGTTGCCCGGCAGGGCGAAGATCGGCACCCGGTCGTCGCCCAGCACGCCGAACCCCTGGGGCATGCCGGGCTGCATCGCGACCTTCTCGAACCTGACCGTGCCGAGCGGCGACAGCGCCTCCTTGACGGGCTCGTACGCCCCCATGGAGACCCCGCCGCTGGTGATGATCGCGTCGGCGCGCACCAGGTGGGTGTCGAGCTGGTCGAGCAGCACGGCGGGATCGTCGCCGACGGACCCCGCGCGGAAGCCCTCGGCGCCGGCCTCGCGCACCGCGGCCGTCAGGGTGAAGCTGTTGGACTCCCAGATCTGCCCGCGGCCCAGCGGCGTCCCGGGCTCGACCAGCTCGGCGCCGGTCGAGATGACGACGACGCGCGGCTGCGGACGCACCCACACGCGCCGCCGCCCCACACCGGCGATGATGCCGAGCTGGGCCGGCCCGATCACCGTGCCGGCCTTGAGCACCACCTCGCCCGCCTGGACGTCCTCGCCGGCTCGGCGAATCGCGTTTCCAAGCGGTACGTCACGATTTATCTGGACAGAGACCGTGCCCCCGTCCGTCCACTCCACCGGCACGACGGAGTCCGCCCCGGCGGGCATGGGCGCCCCGGTCATGATCCGGACGGCATGCCCGGGGCCCACCGCCCGCAGTTCGTCGGACCCCGCGGCCACGTCGTCGATCACCGGCAGCGTGCCGGGAACGTCCTCGGCCCTGACCGCGTAGCCGTCCATCGCGGAGTTGTCGAACGGCGGCAGCGGCACCGGCGAGGACACGTCCTCGGCCAGCGTCGTGCCTAGCGCCCGCTCCAGCTCCAGCTCCAGAGGCGCCAGCGGACGCACAGTGGCCAGGATCTCGGCCAGATGCGCGTCAACCGATCTCATCGAGGAACTCCCGCAGCCACGGCACGAACTCCGGCGCGAGATCCTCACGATCCGCGGCGAACTTCACCACTGTCCGCAGATAGTCGAGCTTGTCGCCGGTGTCGTAGCGCCGCCCGCGGAACAGCACGCCGTGCACGGGGCCGCCCTCCTCGGTGCCGCGGCCGGCCAGCGTGCGCAGCGCGTCGGTGAGCTGGATCTCGTTGCCGCGCCCGGGCGGCGTGCTCTCCAGGACCTCGAAAACGGCGGGATCGAGCACGTATCGCCCGATGACCGCCCACGTGGAGGGCGCCTCGTCCACCGGCGGCTTCTCCACCAGGTCGGTCACCCGCACGACGTCGTCCTCGACGGTGCCGGCGATGGTGGCCACGCCGTAGAGCGAGACCTGCTCCCTCGGCACCTCCATCAGCGCGACGACGCTCCCGCCGAACGTGTTGCGCACCTCGATCATGCGCTGGAGCAGGCGGTCGCGGTAGTCGATCAGGTCGTCGCCGAGCAGGCACGCGAACGGGTGGTCACCGACGTGATGCTTGGCGCACAGCACCGCGTGCCCGAGCCCCTTCGGCTCGCCCTGCCGCACGTAGTGCAGCGTGGCGAGCGAGGCGGGCTCGCGGACCTGGGACAACCGTTGCTCGTCGCCCTTGGCCTCCAGGGCCTCCTCCAGCTCGAACGCGCGGTCGAAGTGGTCTTCGATGGACCGCTTGTTCTTGCCGGTGACCATGAGGACGTCGAGGAGCCCGGCGGAGGCCGCCTCCTCGACGACATACTGGATCGCGGGCTTGTCGACGATGGGCAACATCTCCTTGGGTGTCGCCTTGGTCGCCGGGAGGAACCGGGTGCCCAGACCCGCGGCGGGCACGACGGCTTTCGTCACAGGGTCGAAGTCAGCCATGAGTAGACCCTAGTGGAGGTACCTGTGGACAAGCTGAACCTGCGTCGCCAACTGCTCGCGGCGCGCACCCGTCTGTCCTCCGAACAACTACGGGCAAACGCCACCAAGGTCCGCGAGACGCTGCTCGAACAGCCGTGGGTCCAGATGGCCGGTCTGGTGGCCTGCTACTGGTCGGCGGGGTCGGAGCCGGAGACGCACGGTCTCGTGTTCGCTCTGTGGAAACACGGCGCGACGGTGATCCTTCCGGTGCTGAAAGAGGACAATGACCTGGATTGGGCGGTCTACGACGGCCCGGACACACTCGCCCCGGGTCGCTTCGGCATCATGGAACCGGTCGACACGCGTCGCGGCGTCGACGCCGTCCGCACGGCCGCGCTGGTGATCGTGCCCGCACTCGCGGTCGACCGCGGCACGGGGGTGCGCCTCGGACGCGGCGGCGGCTCGTACGACCGCGCGCTGGCCAGGGTGGGGCCGAACGTCCCCACGGTGGCCCTGCTGCACGACGGCGAGCTGATCGACGACGTGCCGGCCGAACCGCACGACCACCGGGTCCGTTTTGCGATGACGCCGGAAGGACTCACTAGGCTTATGTGACCGAAGGGACGAGAGGGGGCCGGATGACGCTTGATGTCTGGCTCCTGATCGGCGCCGGAATTGTCATCGCGGCCATCGCGTCCGTACGCGTCGCACATCGCAGCGGTCTGCCCAGTCTTCTCCTCTTCCTGGCGCTGGGTCTGGTTCTGGGGGCCTCGGGATTCGGCGCCAAGCTCGAAAGCCCGCAGGCCGTCCAGCAGATCGGCCTGATCGCGCTGGCGGTGATCCTGGCCGAGGGCGGTCTGACCACGACCTGGTCGCACGTCCGCAAATCGGTGCCGCTCGCCCTGATCCTGGCCACCGTCGGCGTGACGGTGAGCATCGTGGTCGTGGCGCTGGCCGTCCAGGGGCTGCTCGGCATGGATCCGACCGCGGCGCTGGTCCTCGGCGCCGTGCTGGCCTCGACGGACGCGGCCGCCGTCTTCTCGGTGCTGCGCAGGTTGCCGCTCCCGACCCGGTTGGCGGGGGTTCTGGAGGCGGAGTCCGGCTTCAACGACGCGCCCACGGTCATCGCCGTCGTACTGCTCAGCGGGGCGTCGCAGCGGCCGGCGTCCGTGGGAACGTTCCTGCTGGAAACCGCCATCGAGCTGGTCATCGGCGCGGCCGTGGGCCTCGCGGTCGGGCCCGCGGGCGCGTACGCGCTGCGCCGCGTCGCCCTCCCGGCCTCCGGCCTCTACCCGATCGCCGTGCTGGCCCTCACCTTCGTCTCGTACGGCGGCGCGGTGCTGCTGCACGGCTCCGGCTTCCTGGCCGTCTACCTCACGGCCCTCATCCTGGGCAATTCACGCCTGCCGCACCGCGCCGCGACCAGAGGGTTCGCCGAGGGCGCGGCCTGGCTGGCGCAGATCGGCCTCTTCGTCATGCTGGGGCTCCTGGCCACGCCCAAAGAGCTGCCGTCGGCCATCGTGCCGGGCGTGATCGCCGGGTCCGTGCTGGTGATGGTGGCCCGTCCGCTGTCGGTGCTGGCCAGTTCCACGGTGGCCCGCGTCCTGCGGCTGGACCGGGTGAGCTGGCGCGACCAGGCGTTCCTGTCGTGGGCGGGGTTGCGCGGCGCGATCCCCATCGTGCTGGCGACCATCCCGTGGGCGTCCGGTGTGCAGGGGTCGAAGGAGATCTTCAACCAGGTCTTCGTGATCGTGATCGTCTTCACGCTGCTGCAGGGGCCCACGCTGCCGTACGCGGCCCGGCTGCTCGGGGTGAGCGCGCCCGGCGAGGCGCACGACCTGGAGGTGGAGTCCGCGCCGCTGGAGGAGCTCAAGGCGGACCTGCTCCAGGTCAAGGTTCCCATCGGCTCGCTCCTGCACGGCGTGGAGATCTTCGAGCTGCGCCTGCCCGCCGGAGCGGCCGTGACGCTGGTGGTCCGCGACGGCAAATCGTTCGTGCCGGACAACAGCACCCGCGTCCGGGCCGACGACCAGCTCCTGCTGGTCACCACGGCCGCCTGCCGTGACCAGGTCGAACGCCGTCTGCGCGCCGTGAGCCGCAGCGGCAAGCTGGCCGGCTGGCACGGAGAGCGGGGGTTGGAATAGGTGTTTGGCCCAATCGGTTAGCATTAGCAGTCGCATCGCTCGAGTGCCAGAACGTATAAGGAGGAGCGCGTGCCGACCTACCAGTACGCCTGCAACGACTGCGGTGAGCAGCTCGAAGTCGTTCAGAAATTCACCGACGATGCGCTGACGGTGTGCCCCAACTGCCAGGGCAACCTGCGGAAGGTGTTCTCCGCCGTCGGCATCGTGTTCAAGGGTTCGGGCTTCTACCGCACGGACAACCGCTCGTCGTCCTCGACCTCCTCCGCCTCTTCGACCACCCCGTCGAAGCCGGCCGAGAGCAAGTCGAGCGAGTCGTCGTCCTCGTCGTCGTCCACCCCGGCGCCGGCGCCCGCGGCGGCCTCCAACTAGGCACGTCGACCCCGCCCGCACGGGCGGGGGTCCTCATCGAGGCCGGTCGGCGTACGCGCCGAGCAGTTCCGGCGCGATGCGGTCGACGAGCCGCTCCAGCTGTGGATCGGACCCCCAGTCGGCCACGAGCCTGCTCAGCCCCTCGCACGAGCAACGCACGAGCCTCAGGGCCGCCCGGTCCCCCTCCGGCGTGAGCCGCAGCCGCTCGCCGTCTTCAGAACGCTCCACCAGCCCCTCGTCCACCAGCCGGTCGACGTGGGGCCTGCCGTGTTCCCTGCTGACCTTGGCGCACTCGGCCAACTCGCCCGCCCCGACCCAACCCTTGCCGTTGAGCCTGGCGAGCACCCACACCCCTTGCGGCGGGACGCCGCTCAACCCGGCCAGCGCCCCGAGCCGTTCGTAGTAGCCCCTGCGCAGGTCGGCGTCGGCGAGCCGCATGAGCCCCCGTTCGACCTCCTCCAGCGACGACCGCTCGGCCGACGTGGCGCCCAGCCCCTCGCCCAGGTCCGCCGCCTTGGTGGTCTCCCTGAGCCGCGTCTGCGGGATGAACCAGCTCAGCACGAACGCCCCGAACATCACCGGCGCGGCCACCCGGAAGACGGCCGCGATGGCGTCGGCGTACACGTGGAGGAACTGACCGGCCAGCGCGGGAGGCAGCCGCTGGATGACGGTCGGGTCGCGCTGGATCCTCGACGGGTCGAACCCCGCCGGCAACCGGGCCCTGGCCAGCACCTCCCGCAGGTCGCCGTTGAGCGTGCCGGTGAAGACCGCCCCCAGCGTGGCGACCCCGAAGGACCCGCCGATCGAGCGGAAGAACGTCGCCCCCGACGTGGCCACGCCGAGGTCCTTGAAGTCGACGGCGTTCTGCACGACGATCACCAGCACCTGCATGGTCATCCCCAAGCCGATGCCGAGCACCAGCAGGTAGCCGCCCATCGTCAGCAGGCTGCTGCGCTCGCTCAGCCCGGACAGCAGGAACAGCCCGATCGTCGCCACGCCTGTGCCCGCGATGGGCAGGAAGCGATATTTGCCGGTCTTCGAGATCACCAACCCGCTGGTGATCGACAACGTCAGCATCCCGGCCATCATCGGCAGCAGGTACACCCCGGACAATGTGGGACTCACCCCGTGCACGACCTGCAAGAACAACGGCAGGTACGTGAGCGCCCCGAACATCGCGAACCCCACCACGAACCCCACCGCGGACGACATCGCGAACGCCCGCACCCTGAACAGCCCCAGGGGCAGCACCGGCTCCGCGGCCCGCCGCTCGACGGCCGCCCACGCCGCGACCAGCGCCGCCGCGGCCAGCGCCAGGCCGGCGATGACCGGACTCGACCAGGGATAGGTCGACCCGCCCCAGGTCGTGATGAGCACCAGGCACGAGGTCGCGCCGCCGAGCAGCACCACCCCGGCGTAGTCGATGCGGTGGCTGGTGCGCGTGTCGTCGCCGGGCAGCCCGGCCGCGATCACGGCCAGGGCGATCGCGCCCAGGGGCAGATTGATGTAGAACACCCAGTGCCAGGACAGATGGTCGACGAACAGCCCGCCGAGCAGCGGCCCCACGATGCTGCTGACGGCGAACACGGCGCCGAAGAAGCCCTGGTAGCGCCCGCGTTCGCGGGCCGAGACCACGTCGGCCACGATCGCCTGCGCGAGCACCATCAGGCCGCCGCCGCCCAGGCCCTGGATCGACCGGAACCCGATCAGCTCCCCCATGTTCCGGCTCAGCCCGCAAAGGGCCGATCCGAGGAGGAAGATGATGATCGCGGTGATGAAGAGCTTTTTGCGGCCGTACTGGTCGCCCAGTTTGCCCCACAGCGGCGTGGAGACGGTCGAGGCGAGCAAGTAGCCCGTCACCACCCACGAGAGCTGCTCCAGCCCGCCCAGGTCGCTCACGATCGTCGGCAGGGCCGTGGAGACGATGGTCTGGTCGAGCGAGGCCAGCAGCATCCCGAGCATCAGCGCGAGGATGATGAGGCCCAGCCCTTTTTGCCGCATGCGGCGATCCTACTCTTCGTACTGGTGTGCGCACGCTCCGCATTCAGGTTATCCACAGAACCGCGTTCGGCGTTCTCGGCACCCTCGGCCGTCCGGCTACTCTCGGCGCCATGGTCACTCGCGCAGACATCGGCGTCCTCGGCGGTTCGGGCTTCTACTCCCTCCTCGACGACGCGGAGGAGATCGAGCTCTCCACCCCCTACGGGCCGCCCAGCGACGTCGTCACGGTCGGCCGCATCGGCTCGCGTTCGGTGGCGTTCATCCCCCGGCACGGCCGCGACCACCGCTTCCCGCCCCACCGCATCCCCTACCGCGCCAACCTGTGGGCGCTGCGCTCGCTCGGCGTGACCCAGGTGCTCGCCCCCAGCGCCGTCGGCTCGCTCAAGGCGGAGTACGGGCCGGGCGCCATCGTCGTGCCCGACCAGGTCGTCGACCGCACCTCGGGCAGGCCGCAGACCTATTACGACGTCTCGGGGGCCGTCCACGTCTCCTTCGCCGACCCCTACTGCCCGTCCGGCAGAGCGGCCGCCGTGGCCACGGCCCGCTCCACCGGCTGGGGCGACGTCGTCGACGGCGGCACGCTGGTGGTCATCGAGGGCCCCCGCTTCTCCAGCCGGGCCGAGTCCCAGTGGTTCGCGGCCAACGGCTGGTCGATCGTGGGCATGACCGGCTACCCCGAGTCCGTGCTGGCCCGTGAGCTGGCCCTGTGCTACACCTCGCTCTCCCTGGTCACCGACCATGACGCCGGGGTCGAGGCCGGCCAGGGCGTGACCCACGACGAGGTGCTGGAGTTCTTCGCCCGCAACGTCACCCGCATGCGCACGCTCGTCGCCGAGACCGTCCAGGCCCTACCCGTCGACCGCATGTGCCCCTGCGGCTCGGCCCTCGACGGCATCAAGCTGCCCTTCGAGCTGCCGTGAGCAGGCAGCCCGCCTGGTTGCGCGCCTGGGCCCGGCGCCGCCGCCTGATCGCGGCGGCCCTGGCCGCGCTCGGCGTCCTGGCGGCCTATGTCGCCCTGCGTCCCGCCGCGGGCCCCGAGGTCCTCGTGGCCGCCCGCGACCTCGCCCCCGGCCTCCTGCGTCCGGGCGATCTCCGTCCGGCGCCGCTCGACCGTCCGCCCGACGGGGCTGTGCGCTCGTACGCGGCCGGCCGCTACCTCGCCGGCCCCATGCGCCGGGGCGAACCCCTGACCGACGCCCGCCTGCTCCATCCGGTGCCACTGCCGCCGGGCATGGTAGCCGCTCCGGTGCGCATCGCCGACCCCGACGCCGTCGCCCTCATCTCCCCCGGCTCCACCATCGGCGTCCTGGCGGCCTGGGAGGGCGGCCGGCCGGCCCAGCTCATCGCCGACGACGTCCGGGTGATCACCATCCCGCCGGCCGCCGACGACTCCCGCACGGGCGGCGCGCTCGTGGTGCTGGCGGCCACTCCGTACCAGGCGGCCCAGCTCGCCGGCGCCCAGATCTCAGGACGCCTCTCCATCACCTTCAAAACGTAACGCCGAGTAATCGTTCGACTACGCTTCTCGGCCATGAACGGATTCAGAAAGTTCCTGATGCAGGGCAACGTCCTCGACCTGGCCGTCGCGGTCGTCATCGGGGCGGCCTTCAACTCGATCGTGCAGTCGTTCGTCGCCGATCTCCTCACCCCGCTGATCTCGGCCTTCGGCGGTCTGCCCGACTTCTCGTCGCTGAAGATCACCGTCGGCGCGTCCAACTTCATGTACGGCAAGTTCGTCAACGCGGTGATCTCGTTCCTGATGATCGCGGCGGTGGTCTACTTCCTGGTCGTCAAGCCGTACACGCATTTCAAGGAGCGCGCCGCGGCCCAGATCGAGGCGAAGACCCGCGACTGCCCCGAGTGCCTGTCAGAGATCCCGAAGGCCGCCTCACGCTGTGCCTTCTGCAGTGCCGAGGTCGTGCCCGCCTAGAGACCCGGCTTAGAGCTGCGAGTCGATCTTCGGGTCGTACTCCCAGTGCCACGGCTCGAACGGGCTGCTGTAGGCCCAGGCGGGATGGAACCACCCGTACCTCTTGGAGTTGTTCTCCATCCACACGAACTCCGTGGACCGGAACCGCTCCACCCCGCCGCACAGGTCCACAGCCAGCCCGAGACCGTGGTTGCTCCGCCCCGGCACGGCGGCGAACCCCGGCCGCCGGTAGTAGACGGACTGCTGCTCGGCCAGGCTCCGGTAGGCGTCCGTCACGCAGATCGCCTTGCCGAACCGCCTCCGGTAGGCCTCGTTGAGGCTGACGAAGGCGATCGTGGCGTCCGCCCGCAGACTGAACCCCTTCTGCTGCAACGGACAGAGCATGCTCTTGGGGATGAGCCCGTTGGGGAAGTTGTTGGCCGTGGCGGCCTGGAGGGGGTTGCAGCCCAGCGCCGCCCGTCCAACCTTGTCGATCTTGATGCCGAGCTTCACCAGCGCGGCGGTGAGCGACTTGACGATCTTGTCCGAACGCTGCCTGAGCGTGTCGATCTCGGCCGCCATCTGAGCCTCGGCCAGCAGGTTGCCCGCCCGCAACTCCTGGGCCTCGGCGGCCAGCCCCTCAGCCTGCTTGTAGAGGGTGCTGGTCTGCTCAACGGCCTGCTGCCTTACCGCGACCATCTGGGTGGTGTCCGAAAGCGCCCGCAAGGTGCCGACCCCGGCGTCCCCCGACAGGAACGGCACCACGCCGTCCGCCCCGATGGGCTGCTCGTAGAGCAACTCCGCCAGCTGCGAGACCGGCTGCCGGATGACCGCGAGCCTGCGCTCCAGGTCCTGCAGCCCGTTCAGCTTGGTCTTGAGCTCCTTCTCGGAAGCCGCGATCGTGGCGCGCCGCTTCTCCAGGGCCTTGGTGGCGTCCTCAAGCTCCTTGGCCGACCGCTCGGCCTCCTTGCGCAGCTCCGCCAGATTGCTCGGATCCCGCCGGTCCATCTGGGTCCGCGCCTGAGCCTGCGCCGCGGATGGCACGAAGAGAGAAGCCATCGCCATGACGACCGCGATCAGACCCGCTGATCGAGGGGATGGCACGTTCGACTCCTCCGTTTGCACACTCGTTACCCGGGTCAGGCACGCACGTTACTACAGCCCCCCGAGTGTCCGGACCGAACTCCGAAGAGCTGCTATGAGACAAAAAGCGCACTATGTACGGCTCCCCCTCCCCACCAGCACCGTCACCCCCCTACGCCCGACTCTCCATGAAGTCCTGCGCCTTCCCTGAGCCCTTTGGTGTGGTTTCGCCTTCGGCGGCCCGGGATCCGGCGTCGCTGTGCATCCTGGAGTCTTCTACGTGGATGCTTCGGGACGGCACGTACTGGGCAGATGTGTCAGCCGCAGTCCTGACCTGCATTCCCTGCGGGTCGTAGGCCGTACGCCAGCCCGCCATCCTTGAGTCGACTGTCGAGGCGTGGCATAGCCCTGACCGGCGTCCGGCTCCCCCCTGTGCGCTTAAGCACCTTTCCTCACCCCTTCACAAGCCCCCAGCGTCCTCTTTGCCGCCAAATCGCATGACTCACCTGCCCGCGCGGACTCACCCAAGCACCCGAGCTCCTACGGCTCGGACGTCACGCGGGGAGAGCAGCGCGCCCCTATCGCCAGCGCTTCTTCGAGATCACCGCCGACAGCCTCCACGGGTATACCTTCCGGAACCGTGCGGCCTGCAGCGAGTGGGCAGTTCCTGAGCTGCGCCACCTGCCCCGCAGCCCCTCCTCATACGATGCGCACCGCCGCCAACCCCTGCGCCCTACACCGGCCTTGCACCGGACCACCGTCAAGAGCTGCCGAAGCCGACACTCGATGTCCCACCCCGCCAGAGCTGTCCGAAAGGGTAGATCCAACTCCATCAACCACCACCAGACTCACCCAAGCCACTCCCGCCGCCTCCAGACGCCACGACATAGAGGGACCAGGTCGCGCGGGCATGAACCGTCGCCGACCGGGTGACACCACACACCACGGGCACACCCTCCTCAGCCCCTGCCCGCCGCCGCCCTCACAATCCCGACAGCCAGCCATAGCGGGCATTCTGCGCCGCCTCCTGCTCACGCTCCCGGCACATGTCCCACAGCCAGGTGTCCTCCCACTCCCCCGCACATCCAGGCGAGGGCTGCGAAGGCGTAGTCGCGTACGGCTCCTCCTCAACCACCGGAGCCGGATCAGGCGCAGGCTTAGGCGCCGCGGGCCGCACCTCCAAGGCCTCGGACGCCTCAGAGACCTTCCGCACAGGCGCCGGAATCACCCCTCCGTACCGCCGATCGGGATGCGCGGGCGCGGGCATCCACACAGGCTCGAACGCCAACCGCACCGCCCTCCGCCCCTCCATCCCCACCGGCCCACCAACCCCCTCAAACCCCCGCATGTCCCCAGCCAACAGCCCGCCGGCGAGAATCGCAGGAGCCAACAACGCCCCGAACAACACGACGGGCCGCCTACGAGCTTGGGTGGATCGCCTCCTGGTCACAGGCAGACGCTATCCACGCACGAAGCGCAGGAATCTGACCGCTTGTCATGCCTTTACCGCAGCTCAGAGCACCCATAACCAACGTCACCAAACTCACCCCAGCCCGAAGGCCCACGCACTGTCCAACTTTCGCTAGGCTTACGAGAGTCCGCCTCCGTAGCTCAGGGGATAGAGCACCGCTCTCCTAAAGCGGGTGCCGCAGGTTCGAATCCTGCCGGGGGCACTCATCTAGATCGGCATATTTAGCCCCTGACCTGCGGTTTCACAGCCGCAGGTCCTTTGCTTTCCGGACCTTGATAGGCAGCAAACGGTGCCCGCATGCAGCCGTAAGACCATGATCAGGGGATATGCTCGGGATGATCTAGATGCCATTTCCCCAGCTCAGGCCCCAATTCGCCGCCATCCCAACCCCCGGAACCTGCTACGACCGCCTGGACACTGGACGAACGCAACGGATGATCGTGTCAAATGCGTGTAAGCCCCTACTTGAGGTGCACGCTCACCCGCGGAGTACGGGTCCCTGCCCCGGGGACAGCCGTGGCCGCCAGAGCGCCGGGCTGCGGAACCGGGGGCCGGGATCCTCGGCCAACATGTCCTGCAGCATGTACGCGCCCGCCTCCACCTGAAACTCTGAGTCGGCAAACCGTGACAACTTCAGCCTGCATCTGACGGCCAAGAAGGCCAAGCGGGGTCGGGCAGTGGGCGGAGGCGAACAACGTGAAGATCGCCTACACGCCACCCATTCGTCACGTGCGCCGCCGTCGCTTTCGCACTCGGGCCGAGGCCCGCCTGAAAATCGCTACCTAGATCGCCGGTTCCTACAACACCACCCGGCGGCACAGTGCGAACGACGGTCTGCCGCCCACCACATTCGAACGTCAGATGATCGAGAAGAGACAAGCTTCATCGGCCCTGAGGACTGTTGTGGCATAGAACCGTCTCCACTCTTTCAGGGGATTGACACCCCGGTTGCGGCCCCTCGGTGATCACGTTGCCCTGCGGGGCGGTGTCGCTCCGGGGGAGCGTCCTCAGGCCCGGCTCAGCCTGTAAGCATGCGCATGATGGGAGCTCCGAGCGCCCCCAGCCAGCCCGCCAGAGCCATCAGCGGCCCGCGCAAGGATTCTCCCGCCGCGACGATCGCCCCCGCCGAGGTCAGGGCCTCAGCCAGCCGGGTCAGGCGAGTGGCAATGCTCTGGCGATCGGGTCGCGCGCGGTCCAGTTCGGTCTGTACGGCCTCTGCCTCGGCCGCCTCGGAGGACAGGCCGAGAGCCTGGAGCCGGGTCACCAGCGACGAGGCCCACTCACTGGGCTCCCCGCCGAGGAACGTGCCCTGCTGGCCACCCTGGATAGTCTGGTCGCCGCCCACGTTGTTGATGTTGACGGCCTGCTGGTTGCCGATATTGAAAGTCAAGTCCGTCCTCCGACTCATCCGCGCTAAAGGGGCGCGTTCCAGCTGTGCCGTGGGTCGCTGTCCACGTTCTTGCCACGTGCCGCGGCGATGACATGCATGGTCAATGCAAGCAAGAAGAGCATTAAGCCAACCGCTCCGACGATGTACCCGATCGTCACGACTGACGATGCGTCGCTCACCCCTAGGAATCCAGAGCCGAAGTCCGGCGGCTTGCCGGATCCTGATTTCCTCACGGAGTCCCAACCTTTAGCGAAACTCTCGAATGTGCTCCTCGAGGCCTGATTTTCGAGGTAGGTCCCCCAGAGGAAGATCAAGCCTCCGCTGAACATCAGCGTCACGCTCAGCCAGATCAACCGCAGAGAACGGGTGCGAGCCGCCGCGACCTCCCGTAGGAAGCTGTTCCGCTCCTTGACGTAGTGGTTGTACTGGTCGCGGCCCACATTGTTGATCTGGCCGCCTGTCTGCCGATCGACGTCGAAACGGACCGGCCGCTCCTGCGGGAGCCGGGCGGGCGGCATCAGACCGGTGTTTCCGGGCACCTCGTACCGCACGCGGACCATGCCGAACTGGATCACGTCGCCATCGTGCAGCACCCGCTGTCGCCGCACCGGTTCGCCGTTGACCAATGTGCCGTTGCGTGATCCCAGGTCCTCGACCCTGGTCTGGCCGCCCGCCTGGCTCAGCGCGGCATGAAGGGAACTGAGATGAGGGTCATCAAGTCGTAGATCGGCGGCGTGCCCTCGGCCGAGCGACCAGCGTCCGGGACCCACGGAAAGCACTGTCCCCGCAAGCTGCGACGGGTGGATGACGATTAATCGGGGATCATCTGATGACATCGCCACGCCACCTCCTCTGGCGACCCCAGTGCTGTCCATGGTGCACTGTCACAACCCATTCTGCCAGTCTTTTCAGACTCGCTTTCGTGATAAGTCCGGCTTGATTTGGCGTTACTGGAGAAAGGGTCCTTCGAAAAGAGGAGGGCCAGCTTTCCGTAATTTACCTCGACGATGGATCGGAAACGATTTCGTGATCCTATGAGGAGGTCGATCTGCGGGTTTGTGGTTCCTCGGGCGGTGCCCGCGCAGGTCTGCCGACGTCCGGCCATGCCCTGTCATGAGGGGCCGAAATGGTAAACGCCGGTGTTCGCTTCACGAAACACGGTCGATCTCCGGTGGTCGCCTACCTCTCCCACCCGGGCAGGTTAGGCCGGCTGGTCGGCCAGAGTGGAGGCTGGTCCATTAGTGGCCCAGTAACTCGGCAACCCGCACGAGCGGAGTCACCAGCGTTACGATCTGGTCCGGATCTTTAATCCTGCCGGGCTGCCAGGCCAGGAGGTCCGGACCGGCCAGGCTCCACGCCGGTACTCGGCCGGCGAGGTGCGCAGCGATCAATGCCGGGCCGAGGAGGGCCCGGGCCAGCGCTGGGTTCCTGGTCTCCACCCGGAACTGCCGGTCGAAGGCCTCATGACCGGTCGCGGCAGCGTTGTCGCCGAACATCGTCCGGCCCAGCCGCGATAGCGGACCCCGGTGCACGACTGCGATCGGCGGGTACTGGGCGTCGAGTCGCACCGCAGTGACGATGTAGTGGTGCGTCGTGGTGTCGCTCGACCCGTCAGAATTGCTCGAACTCGTCTCGTATGAATACTCGGCTACGCCGAGGAGTCGGCCATAGACAGCACCGGATACCAGTAGGGAGACGCCGCTATGGTTCCTCCCGGGCAGCCGCGCCGCCCAGTCGCTGGGTCCCCGCCGCCTTGCGGCGCTGTGGCCTATGCCCCAGTCGCCGGTCGGCCGCTGCTTGACGGTCCAGCCGTGGTACGCGGCCCATTGCCGGATCCGTTCCTGGCGCTTCCGCTCGGCTCGCGCGCCCACGACAACCAGCGTGACGATCAGCATAATGATCAGTGTGATTAGGGCGACGCCACCGAGCGCGGCTAACACCTCCATTCCGCGAGCCTAGGGCATCCGGCGGTAGGCGTCATGTCTCGGATAAGTTCGGCCCGCGGAACTCTGCTTGACCTGCTCGGGCCTGTCGGTTAGAGGTACAGGGTTCCATAATTCAGACCGACGCAAGGCCGTTCTACAAGCAAATAGCTTTCGGGAATCCTTGTTCTCTTCGGCTTCACGCAAATCCGGTGGACGTTGACCGGCCAAAAAGATGGTCCAGGCCATTGGCATCAAGGAGCTAAAGAGAACCTGTCAGATCCTGGCCGCCCTGATCTGCCCGGCGCTCGAGGATCAAGTGGCCATCCGGGCCGGCACGTGCGATCCTCCCACTGGCCAAGGAGGTGTCTCTGAATCGCCCCGGGTTCGGTGGAGACCTTTGGTGTGCCCCGCTACACGGAACGCTTTTCATCCTCGGACGAGCTCGTACAGTACGCCGCCAACCCCGGCCCGTTCCGACGCAAGCCCACCCCGCCCAGCCTGCCCAAGCCGTCTGAATCAACGGACCTGCCAAGGAGGAACCAGCTTCGATACATAACAAGTCGCCTGAAACTTCTCAAACAGTTTGACAGTTACCGTCATTGTCTGGCGGCAGCCACCCAACGCCTTTCAGCTTCGCCTCCAGGTCCTTCAGCTCCGCCTGTTGTCGGCGCTCTCGATCTTCCCGCTGCATCTCCCACATCTCTTCTTGCATATGAATTTGCTCCTGAACTTCGCCGAGGGCGTGTAGGAGCATCGCTGACGGCTCTCCGACCGGCTCGCCTCGGCTGATCCGCCCCAGGACTTCGCGGGCGTGGTGCGCAACGGAGTGTCGGGTAGAGGATTCGACTCTGCCGATGTGCTGCCACCAAAAGTCCGCGAAGTGCAGCACGGTATGAATGTCGTCCAGCCTCTTCTGAGCTGTCGGGTCTGAGAACTCATCGATGGCCATCTGGAGCTGCAGGAGCAGAGAGTCTCGTTTCTTCTCCCATTGCTCGTCCTCCTCTCGCGGCGGCCATTCGCCTTCGGAAGGGCGAGGGTGGTTGCGCAAGATCGCTTGGTGATCTCTGAGTTCGACAGCCTCGCTTGGCTTAGGTCTCAACTCGATGAGCTTGGTAATGGTCCGTCGGGCGCTCAGCACAGCATCGCGTTCACGTGAACCCTGCTGTCGCTCACGTTCGAGTTCCCGCTGATGCCGCAGTGTCCATCTAGTCGTGATGATCGAGACGGAGCCGCCGATGAGACCGCCGGTGAGCGTACCTAGCAGGGCGGGGATGACCTGAGCCCAGTTCATCCCCTGACTATCGCGTTAACTACTCTGGCGACGCTAGATATGTTCTCGAACTCGGCGGATTTGATCTCCATCTCGCAGCTAAGCTCCGGCCATGGCGGACATCGGCTACCTGGTTGCCCTGCAGATGTGGCTTTCCGGGGATGCTGATCTGCAAGGCGCGACCATGACCCTTTTATCCTGATGTGGCCTGTGCGACGCGGTGGTCCTGAAGGACGGCGATGGCCTTGCACAGGTGGCCGGCCTTGCTGGGACTGCAGCGGAGCTTTCGCAGGATGCGCCAGCTCTTGAGCTGGGCGTTCGCACGTTCTCCGGGCCCGCGAAGGCGGGCATGCGAGCGGTTGGCCCGCTTCTGGGATTCAGGCTTATTCCTACCCTTGTACGGCGTGACGACCGGGCCTCCTGCGCCTTGATACGCCTTGTCGGCCAGGGTGATGATGCCGGCCTGCTCCAGCGCGCGCAGAATGCCCCAGATGCGGGCGGCGCTCAGGTCATGAGTCTTCCCCGGAAACGCGCCCGACGTCCACAGGATCGTCCCGTCCGGTGAGGCGATGACCTGCACGTTCATCCCGTGCACATGGTCCTTGCCGGAGAAGTACGGGTGGTCGGCCTTCACACGGTCGATGTGGATCAGCGTCCCGTCCAGGACCAGGTAGTGCAGCCCATCCCTCTTCGCCTGGCGCAGAGCCTGTCCGAGCTTGGGCGAGCGGGCCGACAACAGCATCACGGTCTCTTCCGCATACCGCCAAGCGGTCGCTGTCGACACCCCGAAACCGGCTCCCAACTCGTCGAACGTCTCGCCTTTGCGAAGGTAGACCAGCACCAGCCGCGCTTACTGGCCGGGGTTGAGCCGTCGCCAGGTCGACTTGATCGCTTTGCGGTGCCGGCAGATCAGCCCGGCGACGTAGTTCAGCGTTGAACGCGACAAATCGACGGCAGCACGATAGAACAGCATCCAGGGCTCCCGGTGGTGACGGTGATGGTTGTGGTGATCAACCCGTCTACCAGGAGCTCATCTACGTTATGAGCCGAACACCGGACCCGCGATCATGCTGTGACCAGCAGGCCCGCCGTCAGAGGATGAAATAGGTTCACGGGAAGAAGCGCCCGAGAGAGGGTCTCCCAAGGACATCTCTGCGATCATTCCTCGCCTCGATGAATCGGCATAAAACGGTACGAAAGCTCGGGGTGCCGACTTTGGGCATGTTCCGACCAACCTCCGGATTCCGGTTGCGATGGGGCCCATGTGTCCGATGAGGTTAATGGGTGCGCATACGACGAGTCGCGATCAAGAACTATCGGTGCCTAAGGGACGTCGACATCCGCTTCGAGGACATCACGACCTTCATCGGGCCCAACGGAGTGGGTAAGTCGGCAGTCTTGAGGGCTTTGGACTGGTTCTTCAATGGAACGAGCCAGACGCTGACCGAAGACGACGTCTGGGCCGGAGCGCAGGACAAACAGATCAGCGTCGAAGTCGAGTTCTCCGATCTCACTGACGTGGATCGGGTCGCGCTGGGCAAGTATGCAGCGGGCGGCGTCCACACAGTGAGGTTGTGGCGCCGCTGGGAGAACGGCAGGGACAAGCTGTCGGGACACGCTCTCACCTATCCGCCATTCAACGACATCCGGCAGGTCTCCGGCGCAACCGACCGTCGCAAGCGGTATCTGGAACTACGGGAGACCCGGCCGGAGCTCGGTCTGCCGCCGGCCGGGAGCGCGAAGGCGGTGGACGACGCGCTGATCGCGTGGGAGCGGGAGCATCCAGACGAACTCCAGGGGGCAGAGCTGGCCGCGGACACGCACTTCTTCGGGTTCGCCGGTCAAGCAAAAATGACGGGACTGTTCGACTACGTGTTCGTCAGCGCCGACCTGCGCGCGGGCGAGGAGGGTCGCGACTCCAAGGGCTCCATCATTGGCCGCATCCTCGACCAGGCCATCAACCGCAGCGAAGCCGAGGCCGAGATCGCCGGTCTTCAGATGCTCGTCAACGCTAGCCGCGAGAGCATTCAGAGCAAGCACTTTGGAGAGCAGCTCGACACTCTGTCGAGCCGGCTGACCGACGAGGTCAAACAACTCACCATGGGCCGCAGCGTTCAGGTCAGTTCACTGGTGCCAGAGCTTCGCCTGCCACAGGCCCAATTCCAGGTTTCGATCCAGGACGGCGTAGCGCGGACCCGCATAGATCAGCAAGGACATGGCTTCCAACGCGCCCTGCTGGTCACGGCGTTGCGGGTATTGGCTCAGAGCGAAGCCACCGAAAACGAGCGCACCATTCTCCTGGCCATCGAGGAGCCGGAGTTGTTCCAGCACCCGGTCCAGGCTCGGGCTTTCGCCGCGGTGCTCCGCAAGCTCGTCGGTGACGTCGGGCACGGAATCCAGGTCGTATATGCAACGCACAGCCCGTACTTCCTCGAAGCGGAGGGCTTCAGCGAGATCCGACGCATGACCCGCGCCTTCGCGGGAGGAGCACCGTCGGTCGAAATCAACGCGACGACGGCCGACGCCATCGCGAACCGGCTGAGCCCACTTATAGACCGTTCCAAAGTTCGGAGACGACTGACCAGCATGTGCCTTGCCAATCTTCCTGAGGCGCTCTTCGGCCACGTGGTGATCCTTGTGGAGGGCAATACCGACAAGGGCGTGCTGGAAGGGTGCGGCCTTCGCATCGACCCACTAAACAGGCACGGCATCGTGGTCGCCACCGTAGGTGGCAAGGACAACGTCACTCTCGCGCACGCCATCCTCACCGAACTAGGAGTACCTTGTTACGTCGTCTTCGACGGCGACGCCGACTGCACGCCGGAAAACGCACAGGACAACAAGAACAAGAACCGTATGCTCCTCAACTACCTCGGCGCAGTTCCCGAGGACTTCCCCATGACCAAGGTGTACGACTCCTACGCTGTCGTTCACGACAACATGGAGAAGTATCTGCAGGAGGAGTGGCAGGATTGGGAAGCTGCACGGCGCACTCTTATCGGGGAGGGACGCGGTGTGAACGGCAAGAACGAGGCCACCTACCGACAGGCCGCCGTCGAAGCGGCGACAAACCCGCCAGCCTGGCTCAGCGACCTACTCGCCAGGGTGATCGACCTCACGCCTGACAACTAACAAACGGTGGCTCGCCGGGCTTCAGCGGGGTGGGGCAAGGTGGAGCAGACGATGGCCAGCAGGGACGATGAGCCAGGTGGCCGACCTCCACGGCTTATAGGCCGACCGTGACGTCCTGCAGAAGGCTCCACACCCAGCCGAGCGGGGCCCGAGTCGCGCTGCTTAATCCGTTCCTTCGAATACAGGCCAGCACGGGTCTCCCCCGTGCTGGCCCTCGGCGACATAGGAGACGGCGAGTCTCTTGTACGGCTGCGGGTGAAGCTCCTCACCGAACAGCCAGCACACATGCTCACGCGCGGAACACCGCGACTCCAAGGTTCAACGCTTTCGTGCGCCTGCGGGCCGGCGGGGGCTCTTGTTCGGCGGCGAGGCCATACGACGTTTGCGGGACCGATGACGGCCAGGTTCAGGCGTTGTCCACGGCAGCATCCGGAAGGCCCGATCGCTGATGAGATTCGGCGCATACAGCGCAGTTGCGATGACGGTGGTGGCCAGCACCGCCTCCAAGAACAGAAGGATCACGGCCATGGTGGGTGCGTTCAACCATAGTACGGCGTGAACACTAGCCAGGGTCCAGGCTGTCACGGCTCTGGCCTCAGAGAGTCGGCGGCGGGCAGGGCGGGCAAAGGACATGACCGCAGGATGCGGCCGGTGACAGCAGGTCCGGAACAGCCATTGGACAGATTCAGACTGGGAAGAAGTTTCCGCGCATGTGGCGCGAATCCCTGTCCGAGTGCGACAGGATCCGAAGGGTTCGGACACGATGGGTCGCCGCGGGCGGCTTGAAGATGGGGGTCCTGCGATGACGTCGCCGCGTACACCGGCGGATTTCGGAGCGGCCTTTACCGCGCTGCTAGCCGCCGCGGGGCTCAACGTCGATCAGGTGTTACGCCGCCGACCGGTAGCCAGCCGTAGCACTCTGTTCGAATGGAAGAAGGGCGTCCACCTACCTGAGGACGTCGGTCCACTCATGGCGGTCGTGGAGCTGTGCCTGGCGGAGGCCGTCGTACGCAACACCGTTCTGAGAGTGCGTTTCGCGAGCTGATGCCCCTTTCGTTGCCGGAGTTGGCTTAGGTCGCCCGGTCAGAGGCTCGTCATTCGGGCTATGGGCGCGGTTGGGTGAACAATCCCGGTTCGGTCTCGACGAGGATGC